>NZ_JAWOTD010000011.1:0-119027 GCF_033338715.1 Vibrio sp. Vb1337
GTCAGATACCGTTAGAACGGCAATATTTGCAGGTTGGAATTTGCTTTCAGCGTGACCCATTTGTTCACCTATTCTCTTAATTAGCTTTGATACGCTTGGTATCGATTCGGAAAAAGTTAGAGCCAGCTTATCAGTGAACTCGCTCTAAAAATTGAATGAAGTTAGCCGCCGATAGACGCGAGGTGTGGCGTCATACCAGTATTGCCATCATGCAAGAAATGGCTTACCGACTTGGTTTGTAACTGCGCCTGGATACGTTCAATAAGCTCACTCTCTTGCTCATCACGTTCCAAAAGATCACGCAATTCTACACCGTGGTCTCCAAACAGACATAGGTGCAGCTTACCCATCGCAGAAACGCGCAGTCGGTTGCAGCTTTCACAAAAGTCTTTTTCATAAGGCATGATAAGACCTATTTCACCCTTGTAATCAGGATGAACAAATACTTGCGCAGGACCATCATTATGCGAGCGCACTTTCAGCAACCAACCATTTGCAATTAGCTGGTTACGAATTGCCACTCCGGATACATGGTGCTTATTAAATAGCTCATCCATCTCACCCGTTTGCATCAACTCAATGAAACGCAGTTGGATTGGACGATCTTTTATCCAGTTAAGAAACGCTGGCAGCTCGTGATGGTTCAGATCTTTCATCAACACCACATTAACTTTTACTTGCTCATAACCGACCTCGAACGCACGTTCGATACCATTCATGACTTCAGTAAACTTATTTTCACCTGTGATTTGACGAAACATACGCGGGTCAAGGCTATCCACACTGACATTAATGTGGGTTAAACCCGCTTCACGCCAATCTGCGACTTGTTTTGCCATGCGATAGCCATTGGTTGTCGTTGCAACTTTTTGAATGCCAGGCGTCGCCACTACTGAATGGATAATGTCGGTAAAATCTTTGCGTAAGCTAGGCTCACCACCAGTGATGCGCACTTTTGACGTGCCACAATCAGCGAATGCTTTTACGACCCGTTTGATTTCAGGGAGAGATAAAAAAGACGAGTTTTTATTGCCCGAAGGCTTATAGCCATCAGGAAGGCAATAGGTACATTTGAAATTACATACGTCGGTCACAGACAGACGCAAGTAATAAAACTTACGATGAAATTTGTCTTCGAATTGTTGCGCCACGGAACACCTTTCCAAACACGGGAGGCATGGCCATTTCCAATCATGCCCTTGTGACAGTATGCCACTGGCTCAAAACGCCTATCCAAGGACTTAGCAATAGTGAGCTCGGAGTTATGGCAACCAGAGATATGAAATCTCTGATAGCTTTGCGGTGTAAAATACTTAATATTTGTAATGGAATCCAGACTTGAGTGATAAAAAACTCTCTAGAGACACAATTTACCGCTAAGTGAGTACCTTTAAGACACTCCTTAAGATAAATTGTAGCCGTTTTTTATTAGATTATTAGAAGAACATAATGAATATCTACACAGATAAAAAAGTGGTCGCTGTTGGCGGTGGTCATGGCTTAGGTCGAATGCTGGCCGCATTACGAGATTTTGGCAGCAATGCAACTGGGATTGTTGCCACGACTGACAATGGTGGTTCAACAGGAAGAATTCGTCACTGCCAAGGAGGAATCGCTTGGGGAGACACACGTAACTGTATTAATCAGCTCATTACAGAGCCTTCAATCAGTTCGATGATGTTTGAATATCGCTTCAAAGGCACTGGCGAACTTGATGGTCATAATCTTGGTAATTTGATGCTTACTGCACTCGATAACTTATCGGTCAGGCCTTTAGATGCCATTAATCTGATTCGCAATATGTTAAAAGTCGACGTTAACATCCTTCCTATGTCCGAACACCCTTCGGATCTTTCCGCGTTATCCGTAGATGGGAAGTGGGTTACGGGAGAAACAAATGTCGACGAAATGAAAGCAGACTTGCGACGTTTGGATCTTTCACCAGAAGTGCCTGCTACCAAAGAAGCCATCACAGCTTTGGCGGAAGCGGACGCGATTATTCTTGGCCCTGGCAGTTTTTTAACTAGTATCATGCCTCCTTTATTGCTGCCTGAACTCGGCAAAGCGATTGCAGCAAACACAAAAGCAAAAGTCATTTTTGTTGCTAACCTGAGTCCAGAATACGGCCCAGCGGGCCGAATGACGATGGCTCAAAAATTAGAATGGTGTGAACGTGCCTGTCAAGGAAGAAAAATAGACGTGGTTCTAGCAGAGAAAACCGAGCAAGACGTCTTAAGTCAATGGAATGTAGTGACGGAGTCACTCGCCTCCTCTAACCGAGACTGGCGTCACGATAGAAACAAGCTCAAACTAGCGATTGAAAGTCAGCTACAACTTTCTATTTAAGAGCACGTTACCTGGCTAGCGCCCTCTTTTAAGGTGTTTATTGATAATGAAAACCCTTCTGTCATCGAAGGGTTTTAGTTCAGGCATCCAGTAAGAACAGATGTTTACTAAGAAAAAATGGTTAATAGGAATAAATAGTTACTGTCGCCAAGAGCGATAAGCATCTCGAGTTTCGTGCAAAAGATCGAACATAACCTCTAACACCTCAGACTCAGCAGTTAACTCACCGGCTTTCGCTTTTTTGTCTATGGACATCGCCAGTTCACAAAGGCGATCTGCCCCAAAGCTCGCAGCACTACTTTTCAACGCGTGGCTGATTTCTTTTGAGTAAGCTAATCGCTCTGCCCCCTGCAGTTGGGATAAGTTCTCGATATAGGTATCCATTTCTCCTAGGAAGATATCGAACAGTACAGGTACGTTGTCACTGCCAATTTCCATCGACAGTTCATCTATTTTTTGCTGATTTAATACATTTACACTCATACTTTTTGCCGCTCTTCCTTGCCGTTCCATGCCTGTAACTTGCGGTAAATCGTCGACGGACTGACATCAAGGTATCCCGCCGCTCGAGGAATATTGCCATCACATGCTTCAATCGCTTGCTCGATTGCCATTTTTTCCGTCATCCATAATGGCATAATCTCAGATGCGGTCATCGCTTTCGGCTCAATTAATTTAGCCACAGACGACGGACGGTCAAGCGGTTGATTCAACGGTGGCGGTAACATGTCCAACGTAATCTCTTTACCGTTGTTTAGAACAACGATATTGCGTAGCACGTTTTGTAACTGACGAACGTTACCCGGCCACTCATAGCTGTTGAATCGCTCGATGACATCAGGCGCAAAACGTATGAAGCTTTTTCCTTCTTCGTGTGACATGTAACCTAGCAGTGAGTATGCAATTTCAATAACATCTTCGCCTCGTTCGCGTAAAGGCGGTAAATGCAAAGGAATGACATACAAACGATAGTACAAATCTTCACGGAATCGACCTTCTTGTACCTCTTTCCAGGGATCACGGTTAGTGGCACAAACAAAGCGCACATCCACGCTCTTCATTTTTGAGGAACCCACTTTTTGGAATGTGCCCGTTTGAATAAATCGTAGCAACTTGGTTTGTAAATCCAAGTCCATCTCACAAAGCTCATCTAGAAAAAGTGTGCCGCCATCCGCTAACTCAGCTGCCCCTTGACGATCATTCGCAGCGCCAGTAAAGGCCCCTTTTACGTGACCAAACAGTTCACTCTCAATCAAATCTTTTGGAATTGCAGCACAGTTAATTGCAATAAAAGGTTTGTCACCACGTTTACTTGCTGCGTGAATAGCCTCAGCACATACCTCTTTACCAGTACCACTTTCACCTGTGATAAAAATACTCGCTTTACTGCTCGCCGCTGAATCTATCGTACGGTAAACCTGCTGCATGGTTTGGCTACTGCCGATAAACCCCTGATAGCTCTGATTGCCTGGATTATCGGCTTCATTTTTTAGCTTGGTCGCTTTACGAATTGCATTGTTAACCGTGACACGTAAACGGTCTGCTTCACACGGTTTAATTAGAAAGTCTTGTGAGCCATGACGCATGGCCTCGACCGCGGTATCGATAGAACCATGCGCTGTCATAAAGATTATAGGTACGTCGGGATGACTCTTTTTAACGGCATGTAAAACGTCCATCCCCGTCATATCTGGCAGACGGAGATCGAGTAAAATAAGATCTGGAATTCGATGATTTAGGCTCTCAATGGCATCCCTACCTGTGCCGACAATATTGATATCTATGCCAAGCGGTGTCAGGTATGAGCGGTACAGAGCCGCAACAGATGCGGTGTCCTCGACCATTAAAAGGTAACGAGACTTTGGGCCTTCGGGTTTTTGTTGCATAACCTAGCTATTATTTTGTTGTGTTTTAAACAATAATCGCATTACGCTTTGCATTTTGCAAATAACATTAGCTAAATTATGGGCAAAGGAAAAAATTCAAAAATAATATCAATTATTTAAAAAGTGGCACAAACCATGCTGTAACCATAGTGACCCCTCGGGTCACCTAGCCAACTGACGTTGTTAGTGAACGATATGTTCACAAAACAAGCCAATAGACCCGACTGCCTATTGGCTTCTTTTTTTTACAAGCGACCTAAAATACTTAGATAGTTAAATCGGTAAGTTTGTTCAACTATTTGCGATGAACTGCGCTCGTAGTTTTTCAATCTCGTCACGCTTTTGTGCCGCTAACTCAAATTCTAAATCTTGCGCATGCTGATACATCGCTGCCTCCAGTCGACTGATTTCTTTTTCTAGCTGCTGAGGGGACAGTGCCTCGTAAGTTTGCGAAGGCTCCGCCACTTTCGATAATGGTACCTGTTTAGTGTTACGCTGGCGTTTAGACTTAGTGATATCGCCAAGTTCCATGATGTCTTTGATATTTCGTTTGAGCGCTTGTGGCGAAATACCCATTTCTTCGTTGTACGCTTCCTGCTTCTCGCGACGACGGTTAGTTTCATCCATCGCCTTTTTCATTGAGTTGGTGATTCGGTCAGCGTATAAAATCGCCTTACCTTCGATGTTTCGTGCAGCACGACCAATGGTCTGAATGAGTGAGCGTTCAGACCGCAAGAAGCCCTCTTTATCCGCATCCAAAATTGCAACTAACGAGACCTCTGGCATATCCAGGCCCTCTCTCAATAAGTTTATTCCCACCAGCACGTCAAATTCCCCAAGACGAAGGTCACGGATAATTTCCACACGCTCAACAGTATCAATGTCTGAGTGTAAATAACGTACCTTAACATCATGTTCGTGAAGGTATTCGGTGAGATCTTCAGCCATTCGTTTGGTCAGTGTTGTAACCAGAACTCGTTCATCTTTAGCAGCGCGAATACGGATCTCAGACAATAGGTCGTCGACTTGGGTCGCTACTGGGCGAACCTCCAACTCAGGGTCAAGCAAGCCTGTTGGACGAACGACTTGATCCGCCACATCACCCGCCGATTTTTCTAGTTCGTAATTTCCGGGCGTAGCAGAGACGAAAATCGTTTGTGGCGCTAGTGCTTCAAACTCCTCAAACTTCAGTGGACGATTATCCAAAGCTGAAGGTAACCGGAAACCAAACTCCACCAGCGTTTCTTTACGCGAACGGTCACCTTTATACATGGCACCTATCTGCGGTACTGTCACGTGAGATTCATCGATGATCAACAAGCCATCATGAGGTAAATAGTCAAACAGGGTTGGTGGCGGCTCACCTTCCGAGCGTCCACTGAGATAACGAGAATAGTTTTCGATACCGGAGCAAAAGCCCAACTCATTCATCATTTCGATATCGAATTGAGTGCGCTGGCTAATTCGCTGCTCTTCCAGTAGCTTGTTGTTATCTAGGAGCTGCTTTTTGCGCACTTCTAGTTCGACTTTAATATTTTCAATCGCTTCAAGAATGCGATCTCTTGGCGTCACATAGTGAGTCTTGGGATAGATGGTATAGCGCGGCAAGTCTCGTTGTTTGACCACGCCTGTCAATGGGTCGAACACACTGATGCAATCCACCTCATCGTCAAACATCTCAACGCGTACAGCGTCTTGGTCTGATTCAGCAGGGAATATATCAATCACCTCGCCACGGACACGGAACTGCCCTCGCTCAAAAGCAACATCATTGCGCGAGTATTGGAGCTCCGCTAGGCGACGAAGCATATCACGCTGATCAATCACATCTCCACGTCGCAAATGAAGCATCATTTGTAAGTAGGATTCCGGATCACCCAAACCATAGATAGCTGAAACCGAAGCAACGATAATAGCGTCTTTCCGTTCCAATAAAGCTTTAGTGGCAGACAGTCGCATTTGCTCAATGTGGGCGTTAACCGAAGCGTCCTTTTCAATGAAAGTATCTGTTGTGGGAACATATGCTTCAGGTTGGTAGTAATCATAGTAAGAAACAAAATACTCAACCGCATTATTAGGAAAGAATGACTTCATCTCACCATATAACTGAGCAGCAAGCGTTTTGTTTGGCGCAAGTAATATTGCAGGTCGTTGGGCTTGAGCAATCACATTCGCTAGTGTGAAGGTTTTACCTGAGCCTGTGACCCCCAACAAGGTTTGATGTGCTAGCCCAGCATCGAGCCCCTCAAGCAACTGATTGATCGCTCCTGGTTGATCGCCCGACGGCTGATAATCGGAGACCAATTCATAGACTTTACTCATACCCTTCCTCAATTTTACTGCGCTTTGGCTGTATATATATACACCTTAGCTAATGAAATCTACGTCTATCGAGAATTTAACCATCATTGTTAATAAATTTTCTTGTTTGTCTAGAATGCTATAGCCATACAAAAGTGACTCTGATATAGTACTTCGCCCTAGTTGAAGAGCTACACACATTCTTCACATTATAGTTTCCACAACTTTTCCCCAAAAACTAGCTTAAAACTTTCTTATCCCCAAAAGATTGATTTTCATCCACTTTGAATACCTTTTGATTAACATCGATAAATCTCTGTTTTATTTGCTTATTTTACGCATAATTCCGACTAAAAACTCATTAAATAAAAACTTAGTTGCATATCAATTTTCTTTGCCCAGATCTCATCAACATACTTATCCACAAATTTAGTGGATAACTAACCTCGAGCCTTTACTGGCAAGCCATACAGAAAAGTAAAGCCCTTAACTCAATATTTTTTGCTAAAAATGTATTTTTTTACTGTTGACAGTAGTTTGAGTGCTCGGTAAGATTCTTCCCGCTTTCAAGCAAAGCAATTCCTCCTTAGCTCAGTTGGTAGAGCGACGGACTGTTAATCCGCAGGTCGCTGGTTCGAGCCCAGCAGGAGGAGCCAGATTATAGAAAAGCCGTGTCGCAAGACACGGCTTTTTTTGTATCTTAATCGCCATGAAATCTAAGCCAATCTAGGCGTCATAAAATCACACCGAAATAAGTTCAAATTACAGAACTCATAACATTGTCATAGATAGTGTTCTCACAGCACCACACATTTAATTCTGTCTCTTTTCTAGCAAAACACAATCATAACTAGTTGAATCTATTATTAATGCAATTTAATCATTGAAAAAATGAAAAGCATTCATTTTACTCATAACAAATAAATCCATACGATTAAAAGGGTTAAGAATGGTTCCGTCCTACTCGTCGCCTCCATTCTAATTATCAATAACTTAGGGATTTACTTATGACTATTCCGACAACTGACATGCTAGATGCATGGGCTGGATTTACTGCTGGTGAATGGCAAAACTCTGTCAACACTCGTGACTTCATCCAAAAAAACTATACACCCTATGAGGGAGACGAGTCTTTCTTAGCCGAGGTTAGCAAATCCACTTCAGCATTATGGAACCAAGTGCTTGAAGGCATAAAACAAGAAAGCCGCACACACGCCCCTATTGATTTTGACACAGACTTGCCCTCAACAATCACTTCCCACGATGCAGGCTACATCAACAAAGATCTGGAAAAGATCGTTGGCTTACAAACTGATCAACCGCTAAAACGTGCAATCATCGCCAATGGCGGGATTCGCATGGTCAAAAACTCTTGCGAAGTTTATGGCCGCGAGCTGGATCCAACGGTTGAAAAAATCTTCACTGAATACCGTAAAACTCACAACAAAGCGTGTTTCGACCTTTACACCAAAGAAATCCTAGCGTGTCGTAAATCCGGCATCATTACGGGTCTTCCTGATGCCTATGGCCGTGGTCGTATCATTGGTGACTATCGCCGTCTCGCCCTATACGGTATCGACTTCTTAAAAGCAGACAAAAAAGAACAATACAATTCAACACAAACGTTCTTAGAACAAGGCAACGATCTTGAGAAAACACTTCGTCTTCGCGAAGAAATAGCCGATCAAGTTCAAGCACTTGAAGACATTCGTCAAATGGGTCTGAAATACGGCATTGATATGTCGCTACCTGCAAAAACAGCACAAGAAGCGATCCAATTTACCTACTTTGGCTACCTAGCGGCGGTTAAATCGCAAAACGGCGCAGCAATGTCACTGGGCCGTACTTCGACTTTCCTAGACGTCTATCTAGAACGCGATATCGCAAACGGTTTGATTGATGAGTCACAAGCGCAAGAAATGATTGACCACTTCATCATGAAGCTACGCATGGTTCGCTTCCTACGCACACCAGAATACGATTCATTGTTCTCTGGCGACCCAATCTGGGCAACCGAAGCCATGGCTGGTATGGGCGTTGATGGCCGTACGCTAGTATCTAAAACGACATTCCGGTACTTACATACACTACATACTATGGGCCCTGCTCCTGAGCCAAACATGACGATTCTTTGGTCAGAGCAATTACCTGAAGCGTTCAAGCAATACGCTGCAAAAGTGTCGATTGATACCTCTTCGGTTCAATACGAAAACGACGATCTAATGCGTCCTGATTTCAACAATGACGACTACGCGATTGCATGTTGTGTGAGCCCGCAAATTGTTGGTCAGCACATGCAATTCTTTGGTGCACGTGCCAACCTTGCAAAAGCGCTGCTTTACACCATCAATGGTGGTATCGATGAAAAATCGAAAGCGCAAGTGGGTCCGGTAGTGGACAAAGTTCAAGATGAAATTCTCGACTTTGACGCTTTGATGCCTCGTTTCGACAACATGTTGGAATGGTTAGCAACGCAATACGTCACAGCGTTGAACATCATCCATTACTCACATGACCGTTACAGCTACGAAGCGTCACTGATGGCATTGATGGATCGCGACGTGCACCGCACGATGGCGTGTGGTATTGCAGGTCTGTCTGTTGTTGCAGACTCTTTAGCAGCAATTAAATACGCAACCGTGAAACCCGTTCGTGATGAAGATGGCATCGCCGTTGATTTTAAAATCGAAGGTGATTATCCAAAATTTGGTAACAACGATGCCCGTGTTGATGACATCGCTTGTGATCTAGTTGAGCGCTTCATGAAGAAAATTCAGAAGATGCACACCTACCGCGAAGCAGTGCCAACTCAATCGATTTTAACAATCACATCTAACGTGGTTTACGGTAAAAAAACGGGTAATACACCTGATGGCCGTCGCGCAGGTATGCCTTTTGGACCGGGTGCAAACCCAATGCACGGTCGTGATGAAAAAGGGGCGGTTGCGTCTCTGGCATCGGTTTCTAAATTACCGTTTGCTTACGCTAAAGATGGTATTTCTTACACTTTCTCAATTGTGCCGAGCGCATTGGGTAAAGATGACTTGAGTCAGAAGAAGAACCTAGCTGCGCTAATGGATGGTTACTTCCATCACGAAGCAAGCAACGAGGGCATTGCGATTGAAGGTGGTCAACACCTTAACGTCAACGTTCTAGACCGAGAGATGTTATTGGATGCGGTTGAACATCCAGAGAAATACCCTCAGTTGACGATTCGAGTGTCTGGTTATGCGGTACGTTTTAACTCTCTAACGACAGAGCAACAGCAAGACGTCATCACTCGTACTTTCACAAGTAAGATATAAACATAGTCCATCAAGCACTCAGAAGATTTAAATAATTAGCTTGTAAATATGCATTGCCTGCCTCTCTTTTCTACCTGGGAGAGGCGGGCTTTTTTTAAAATCACACATTAGATGAAAATTAATAGGTAGTATCCTCTCGCTAACAATACATTCAGCAAACGATTCAATTTCTTATTGATTCATCAAAATAGATCAAATAGACGACTATTTTTCCATCGTGTATGTAAAACCACATCGTTCACTGGTTGTTATTGGTGTCACAAAACACGATAATATCAAGATCGGATTTTAAGAACGTAATAACTATGACCGAATATGTTTTGTTGTTGGTCGGCACTGTGCTGGTGAACAACTTTGTACTGGTGAAGTTTTTGGGCCTATGTCCTTTCATGGGTGTGTCCAAAAAACTGGAAACAGCAATAGGTATGGGCTTAGCGACAACTTTTGTGCTAACGCTCGCGTCAGTGTGTGCGTATTTAGTGGAAAGCTACATCCTTCGTCCACTAGGTATTGAGTACCTTCGAACCATGAGTTTTATTTTGGTGATAGCCGTTGTGGTGCAGTTCACCGAAATGGTTGTGCACAAAACCAGCCCGACGCTTTATCGCTTGCTTGGCATTTTCTTACCGCTGATCACAACAAACTGCGCAGTATTGGGCGTGGCACTTCTTAACATTAATGAAAACCATAACTTTATTGAATCGATCATCTACGGCTTCGGCGCCGCTGTTGGTTTCTCATTGGTGTTGATACTTTTTGCATCCATGCGAGAGCGCATAGCCGCCGCCGACGTTCCTGTACCTTTTAAAGGTGCATCAATAGCAATGATTACAGCAGGTTTAATGTCACTCGCCTTTATGGGCTTTACAGGTTTGGTGAAGTAAGCGATGAGTACGATTTTAATTGCGATTATCGCGTTAGCGGTTCTGGCTGCGATTTTCGGCGCGATACTTGGTTTTGCTTCTATTCGCTTTAAAGTTGAAGCGGACCCTATTGTGGATCAAATCGACGCCATTTTACCGCAAACTCAATGCGGTCAATGTGGCTACCCTGGTTGCCGCCCTTATGCTGAAGCAATTGCAAATGGCGACCACATAAACAAATGTCCCCCTGGTGGTCAGGCAACAATCGAAAAGCTCGCCGACTTAATGGGTGTTGAGCCAGAAGAATCTGCGCACGATCTCGACAGCAAAATTCCAACCGTTGCGTTTATTCATGAAGACATGTGTATTGGCTGCACTAAGTGTATTCAGGCGTGTCCGGTGGATGCAATTGTAGGCGGAACAAAGGCGGTCCATACCGTAATCAAAGACGAATGTACGGGCTGTGACTTGTGTGTTGCCCCATGTCCGACTGATTGTATTGAAATGATTCCTGTGGCAACGACCACAGAAAGCTGGAAGTGGCAACTTCACTCCATTCCGGTACTTAACATTACGGATGCTGCCGACAATGCAGCGAACGTGAAAGATTCAATTAAGTAAGGTTTCACATGTTGTCTTTGATTGAACAAATTCGTACAGGCGCGCTTTGGGATTTCCCAGGTGGTGTGCATCCGGCAGAAAATAAAAAGCAGTCCAACAAAACTGAACTCGCTCATGCAGCTATCCCGTCAGAAATTGTATTGCCGCTAAAACAGCACATTGGTAAAGCGGGTAACCTACTGGTTTCCGAAGGTGACTACGTATTAAAAGGTCAGCCATTAACGCAATCGGAGACCGGCTTTACGGTTCCAGTGCATGCTCCAACATCAGGTACGCTCACCGCGATTGAGCCACGAACTGTCGCGCACCCTTCTGGGTTAAGTGAATTGTGCGCTGTCATCACGCCTGATGGTAACGATGCATGGTGTGAAAGAAACCCCGTCGCAGATTACCAACAAGAAACCTCTGACGCACTGATTGATGTTATTCGTCTCGCTGGTATTTCTGGTATGGGTGGCGCAGGCTTCCCTACTGCAAAAAAAATCCAATCAGGTTTTGCTCGTACCGAGATTCTTATCGTTAATGCAGCAGAGTGCGAGCCATACATCACGTCTGATGACAAGCTCATGCAAGAACATGCCGAAGAGCTTATTCAAGGTATCGAAATTGTCGAACATATCCTGACACCAAAGCTCACGATTATTGGCATTGAAGACAACAAACCAGAAGCAATCAAAGCGCTAGAAGCTGCGGCTATAAACAAAGATATCGTTATTCGCGTTATCCCAACTAAATACCCTTCTGGCGGTGAAAAACAGCTGATCAAAATTTTAACCAATAAAGAAGTGCCAAGTGGCGCGATTCCAGCCGATATTGGTATTTTGGTCCAGAATGTTGGTTCTCTTTACGCTATAAAACGCGCAGTCATCGACGGTGAGCCGATGATAAAACGCATCGTGACTCTCACTGGTAAAACCTTCAAACAACCACGCAACGTTTGGGCATTATTAGGGACACCAGTACAAGCACTGTTGGATGAGTTTGGCTATAAAGCAGATAAGAAGTTACAGCGTTTAATTATGGGTGGGCCAATGATGGGCTTTACCCTTCCTCACTCCCAAGTGCCGATTACCAAGACAGCAAACTGTATCCTTGCTCCGACTCGTCGTGAGATCTCTCCGCACCAGTATGAGATGGAATGTATTCGCTGTAGCCAATGTGCCGAAGCATGCCCTGCTTCGCTGCTGCCTCAACAACTGCAATGGCATGCGAAAGCTGAAGAGTATGACAAACTCGAAGAATTAAACTTAAAGGATTGTATCGAGTGCGGCGCTTGTGCGTTTGTATGTCCAAGTGAAATTCCGCTTGTACAGTACTACCGCCAAGCGAAAGCAGAAATTAGAACTAGAACACAAGAAGCGGAAGCTGCAGAGCGAGCAAAACTGCGTTTTGAAGAGAAAAAAGCGCGTATGGAACGCGAAAAAGCAGAACGTGAAAATCGCTTCAAGAAAGCTGCCGATCAACGCCGAAAAGAGATGAAGTCTTCTGGTAGCGATGATGCGATAGCAGCAGCGATCGCACGAGTGAAAGCTCAAAAGACAGAAACCACTGAAAAAGCAGAGCCAGCAGTAAAACCAGCCGTAGCGGCAGCCATTGCCAAAGCGAAGGCTAAACAAGCGGCAGCAGCTAAAGCAGGCTCTAGTGAACCTGATAACTCAGAAATGGCAAAACTGCGCGAAGAACGCAAACGTCTTGCTCGCGAACGTAAAGCGCAAAAAGAACAAGGCGAAACGCCAGACAATAACGCTGATGATAAAAAATCGGCAGTTGCGGCCGCCATCGCCCGAGCTAAAGCGAAAAAAGCACAACAAGAAGATTCAACTGAATCTGTAGAATCGGAAACGTCTGCGCAGCAAGACGGCGATCCGAAAAAAGCCGCGGTTGCTGCTGCCATTGCACGTGCCAAAGCACGTAAAGCGAAGCAAGCAGACTCAACTGAAGCGGAAGAAGCTGACGCACCTGCTGAGCAAACCGACGATCCGAAAAAAGCCGCAGTTGCCGCTGCAATTGCTCGAGCCAAAGCGCGCAAAGCGAAGCAAGCAGACTCAACCGAAGCGGAAGAAGCTGACGCACCTGCCGAGCAAACCGAAGATCCGAAAAAAGCCGCCGTGGCTGCTGCGATTGCACGTGCCAAAGCACGAAAAGCGAAGCAAGCAGACTCAATTGAAGCGGAAGAAGCCGAAGCACCTGCCGAGCAAACCGAAGATCCGAAAAAAGCCGCCGTGGCTGCCGCGATTGCACGTGCCAAAGCACGTAAAGCGAAACAAGCAGACTCAACTGAAGCGGAAGAAGCTGAAGCACCAGCCGAGCAAACCGACGATCCGAAGAAAGCCGCAGTGGCTGCTGCCATTGCACGTGCCAAAGCGCGTAAAGCGAAACAAGCAGACTCAACTGAAGCGGAAGAAGCTGACGCACCTGCCGAGCAAACCGAAGATCCGAAAAAAGCCGCCGTGGCTGCTGCCATCGCTCGAGCCAAAGCGCGCAAAGCGAAGCAAGAAACGCAAACAGAGCCTGTTGAAGAAGCAACCTCCGAAGAACCAGAAGTGGATCCGAAGAAAGCCGCGGTTGCCGCAGCAATTGCGCGCGCGAAGGCACGCAAAGCGCAACAAGAAGCTAATAAAAATAATACTGAGGAGAACGAGTAGTGTCGTTTTTTATTGCCAGTTCACCGCATACCCACAGTCGTCGTAGTACGCCAGATTTAATGAAATGGGTGGCACTTTGCGCACTTCCAGGTTTAGTAGCTCAAACCTACTTCTTTGGCTGGGGTACGCTTATTCAGCTGATTTTTGCCATTGCAGTCGCTGTATCCCTTGAAGCCTTAGTCATGATCTGTCGTAAACGCTCACCAATGAGAGCGCTACGTGATAACAGTGCAATAGTTACCGCTTGGTTGTTAGCCGTTGCTATACCACCATGGTCTCCGTGGTGGATTATGGTGATCGGGCTTATTTTTGCGATAGTAATCGCTAAACACCTCTATGGTGGCCTTGGACAAAACTTATTCAACCCTGCAATGGTCGCTTATGTGGTCTTGTTGATCTCTTTCCCAGTACAAATGACGAGTTGGAGTGCACCGACATCACTCATACCTGATCATGTAAATTTTGCAGATACACTCTCTTTAATTTTTACGGGCTATGATTACGACGGCTTATCACTTCAGCAAGTTCGCTCAGGTGTTGACGGCGTGACAATGGCGACACCACTTGATGCATTTAAGACTGGCATTCTTACAGGTGCCACTCCAAGCGAAGTAATGTCGCAGCCAATATTTGATGGCTTAGGTGGTATTGGTTGGCAATGGGTAAACCTTGCTTACCTTCTTGGCGGCATAGTCATGATCAAAAAGCGTATCATCCAATGGTATATTCCAGCAGGTTTCCTTGCGAGTCTGACTCTGTTTAGCCTAGTGTTCACGTTGCTGACGCCAGGGGAAACTGCGTCGCCAATTTTACACTTGTTATCTGGTGCAACCATGCTTGGCGCATTCTTTATTGCAACCGATCCCGTTTCGGCGTCTACCACCGTCAAAGGACGTTTAATCTTCGGTGCGCTTATTGGTGCTTTGGTTTTTATCATTCGCAGTTGGGGCGGTTTCCCAGATGGTGTTGCATTTGCAGTGTTGCTTGCAAATATGTGTGTGCCACTGATCGATTACTACACCAAACCTAGAACTTACGGTCACTGAGGTAAACATGTTAACCGCTATTAGAAAAAATGGTCTGACACTCGCGATATTTGCATGTGCAACAACCGGATTAGTCGCCCTTACTCAGTACCTAACAAAAGACCAAATCAAGGTACAAGAGCAAAAACAATTACTTTCTGTTTTGAATCAAGTCATTCCAGAAAACATGCATGACAACGCACTCACGCAAGCTTGTACAATGGTCACGTCTCCAGATCTGGGGACATTACGTGCGATGCCAGCCTACCTCGCCACGAAGAATGGTGAACCAACAGCAATCGCAATAGAATCTATCGCGCCAGATGGCTACAATGGTGAGATAAAAGTGATTACTGGGATTGATAATCAGGGCAATATTTTGGGGACACGCGTCCTAAACCACCAAGAAACCCCTGGTCTGGGCGATAAAATCGATCTTCGTGTCACCGACTGGATCCTGAGCTTTACAGGAAAACAAGTCACGGAAAACAATTGGAATTCGTGGAAAGTTCGTAAAGATGGCGGCGATTTCGATCAATTTACTGGTGCAACGATCACGCCAAGAGCCGTCGTAAAAGTGGTGCGAAATACCGTTAACTACGTAAACCAATCTCGTGAAGACATTCTTAGCCAGCCGTTAGGCTGTGAAGGAGAGCAGTAATGAATGAGAATAAATTACTGATGAAAAACGGTATGTGGAGTAATAACCCCGCTCTCGTACAACTGCTGGGCTTATGTCCACTGCTAGCGGTTTCTTCCACGATAACCAATGCATTAGGTCTTGGTATTGCAACCTTACTCGTGCTAGTTGGATCCAACGTAACAGTTTCTCTTATCCGTAACTATGTGCCAAAAGAGATCCGTATACCTGTATTCGTTATGATCATTGCCTCACTCGTTACCTGCGTTCAGTTGTTAATGAATGCCTATGCGTACGGTTTGTACCTGTCTCTAGGTATCTTTATTCCTCTGATTGTAACGAACTGCATTATTATTGGCCGAGCAGAAGCTTACGCGTCAAAAAATGATGTTGCACCCGCTGCGCTAGATGGTTTGTGGATGGGCCTTGGTATGACGAGCGTCTTGGTTGTTTTAGGTGCCATGCGCGAATTAATTGGTAATGGCACACTATTCGACGGAGCAGACCTTCTCCTAGGAGACTGGGCTTCAGCTCTACGGATTCAAGTTTTCCAATTTGACAATAGCTTCCTGTTAGCGCTTCTCCCACCTGGTGCATTTATCGGTGTTGGGCTGTTGATAGCGCTCAAAAATGTCATAGATAATTCAATTCAGGCACGTCAACCAAAAGAAGAAAAACCAACCATAGAACGTGCTCGCGTCACTAACGCATAACAAGATAAGGCTCTGTCATAGGAGCCTTTTTCATAAACCGCAGAGACGGTATTGGAAGTCAGCAATGAACAAAATAAAAAGAATCGAAATTCTTGAGCGATTACGAGAAAACAATCCGAATCCTCAAACTGAGCTTAACTGGAGCTCCCCTTTTGAGCTGCTAATCGCTGTATTACTATCAGCTCAAGCAACCGATGTAAGCGTCAATAAAGCCACCGACAAGCTTTTCCCTGTAGCGAATACACCTCAAAGCATTCTTGATTTGGGAGTCGATGGCTTAAAAGAATACATAAAGACCATCGGTTTGTTTAACTCAAAGGCAGAAAACACAATCAAGACTTGTAAGATCTTGTTGGAAAAACACAATGGTGAAGTTCCTGAAGATCGTGCAGCGTTAGAAGCGCTACCAGGCGTAGGTCGCAAGACCGCAAACGTCGTGCTCAACACCGCTTTTGGTTGGCCAACTATTGCCGTCGATACGCACATTTATCGCGTGTCGAATCGCACTAAATTTGCGATGGGAAAAACGGTTGATGATGTCGAGCAGAAGCTATTAAAAGTTGTGCCAAAAGAATTCAAACTCGATGTGCACCACTGGCTCATTCTTCATGGTCGTTATACGTGCGTAGCAAGAAAGCCTCGCTGCGGTAGCTGCATTATCGAAGATTTGTGCGAATATAAAGAGAAAGTATACCCAGATAGCTAACGCTATTTGTAAATCAAAGCTAGGAGCAAAAAATGTCAAATGGTCGAATTCTCCACACTATGCTTCGCGTAGGTGATCTAGACAAATCCATCAAGTTTTACACTGAAGTTATGGGCATGCAGCTGCTTCGTACTAACGAAAATAAAGAGTACGAATACACGCTAGCGTTTCTTGGTTATGGTGACGAATCCCAAGGTGCAGTGATCGAACTGACTTACAACTGGGGTAAAACTGAGTATGACTTAGGTACCGCTTTTGGTCATATCGCCATTGGTGTTGATGATATCTACACAACTTGCGACGCTATCAAAGCGGCGGGCGGTAATGTGACTCGTGAGCCAGGTCCAGTAAAAGGCGGAAGCACGCACATTGCATTCGTAAAAGACCCAGATGGTTACATGATTGAGCTTATTCAAAACAAGCAAGCTTCAGCAGGTCTTGAAGGCTAAGCGGCACTTCTAATAATCACTTGTACTGCAAGTTGAACTCCGATTACAGGCAGGTCTGCGATCTGCCTGTCCTTTTATAAACAAAACTCTTTACTTGATAATAGTTATCGTTTAGATTTATCCGCAACTTCGATATGCGGGATTACGATAATGATCAGTGAATGGGAAAAACACACACTTCTAGCCGATACGGCACTTCAACTAGATGACCCTGTTCGCAGCATTCTTCATTACCAGCAAGCCCTAAGCCTGAGTGAAGATATCAGCGAATGTGTGGAAATTGAGGCGGACGAGCGATTATTAATTTCTGTGATTTCTTGTCATAACTTAGCTCAGTTCTGGCGTTGGGCTGGAGATACTGACTATGAACTCAAATACCTTCAACTGGCCTCTGAGAAAGTCTTAACACTTATCCCACAATGCCCAAATAAAGAGTGTGCAAGCTTTATCGACTCGATAGGATGCTGTACTAAGGCGTTGATAGACTTTATGAAGCGTCACCCTAATCCGGCTATTGCCAAACAGGTTGAAAAAATAGATACCGCAACCAATTGCGAAGTCATTGCCAAATTCCGCTTAAACTAACATTCAAATTATACAGCAAGAATCACCGAAAGGTGCTTGGCAAAATACCACTAAAATATTATTAACAACGTCAGTAAATCAAAAACGCCGAAGCTTTCAGCTTCGGCGTTTTTATATGCATCACACTTGGGTTCGCCCTAGAGATATCACGACTCGGCGGTTTTTGTCTTTTCCTATTGGCGAACCGTTATCTGCAATAGGACGACGCTTGCCGTACCCTTGCACTTGAATTCGATCTTCCGGTAGCCCTAGAGACTGAAAGTAATCACGAAGTGACTCTGCACGTCGCTCTGATAAACTTTGACTCGCACTTTTACCATCGGTTGAATCTGTGTACGTCGCCACCAGCACGAGATCGATATCTTGATTATGTCGGATATAATCTGCAATTTGTGATAAACGCTTTTTAGAAGCCTTGGTTAACTGATCACCTTGTCTTTCGTAGTGCAAAATCGTAAAAGCAATGTCCTCGAAACTGTATTTCAATAAGTTGGAAATACAGTCGCTAAACGCGTTGTACTTGTTTTGAAATAGTACTGATGACAATGCGACTTCAATTCTCTGATCTCGGCTCTGCCAATCTTGGTAACTAAAGGTCGGATAACGGCCTTTTTCCAGCTCAGACAAAATGCCCCATGCTGTTTGCCCTCCGACATAACCATCAAACTGTTTAAAAAACTTTAGGTTTGTAATTCGATCGGCGTGTTCACCTGGTCGCCAAGGTGGCGGCATAGAAATGAGACTGACGTTACGTGTTTCTCCCATCGGGCGACGCATTTTTAACTCAAAGTCTAAATTGATTTTTTTATTCGCACGAGATGAAAATACCGCATCTCCAAAGCTTGGAATGGGGTGTACAAGCTGACATTCTAATGGTGTATTGACCACCATTTCCCATTGAGATTGCTGTGGAGTTGCAGCATAACGTTTGCCCATCAAAGCGAAGCTGCTTGTGCTAAACAACGAAAATACAACACCACTGGTAATCAGCCATTTCTTCATCTAATACTGTCTCTTAAACGGCAGTCTGTTGCCGTCAATTTGCATCAATAAAACCACTTCAACCGGCATGCAAAAATCTCGCCAATATAGGGTTATCTGTCACACTGCCATTAATGTGAGCCACCGTGTTCCAATCACCTTAACCGCCACTTAGCGTTTTACTTACTCATGTTTTATCGGTTTACATGATGCAAAGTATGGCGAATAAACGTCTACATAATATGCAATACAAACTTATTGATTGGATGCAAAATAGAATTCCGGTTTTCTCTTAAATTGCGGTTTTTCTCATCGGTATAATCTGCAATAATGCAGCCTTCGTCACACAAAAATAAGCCAACATGACACTAGAAAATGAAGCTCTAACCTTGAAAAAACGCTTTCGTGGTTATTTCCCTGTGGTAGTAGACGTTGAGACCGCTGGTTTCAATGCTCAAACTGATGCACTTTTAGAAATCTGTGCCGTTACGTTGAAAATGGACGAACATGGCGTGTTGCATCCGGCCTCCACCATTCATTTTCATGTGGAACCATTTGAAGGCGCTAACTTAGAAAAAGAAGCGCTTGAATTCAATGGTATTCGTGACCCTTTCAGCCCTCTTCGTGGTGCTGTTTCTGAGCAAGAGGCGCTAAAGGAAATTTATAAGCTTATTCGCAAAGAACAAAAAGCCGCAGATTGCTCACGTGCAATTATGGTTGCTCATAACGCAGCATTCGACTTGGGTTTTGTAAACGCAGCAAATGAACGCTGTAAACTAAAAAGAGTCCCTTTTCATCCCTTTGCTACTTTTGATACGGCTACATTAAGTGGCCTTGCTTATGGCCAAACAGTTCTCGCTAAAGCATGCAAAACAGCCGGGATGGAATTTGATAACCGTGAAGCACACTCTGCGCTTTACGATACACAAAAAACAGCAGAATTATTCTGCGGAATTGTCAACAAATGGAAGGCCCTCGGCGGTTGGCCGCTTGTCGACGAAGAATAATAAGTAAACACAACATATTAGGAAAAGTATGAATCCTGTCGTTATATCAGTGTGCGTCATGCTCGTGTTAGCATTGATGCGCGTAAACGTGGTGGTTGCCCTCACGTTTAGTGCCATCGTAGGCGGCCTAGTCGCAGGCATGAGCCTTGGGGATACGGTTGCCGCATTTGAAAGTGGTCTAGGTGGCGGTGCAACTATCGCGCTAAGCTACGCCATGTTAGGTACTTTCGCTGTTGCCATCTCGAAATCAGGCATCACGGATCTACTGGCCAAAAGTGTTATCAAGCGCTTAAATGGTAAAGAAAACTCGGCGTCAACTACCGGGTTAAAGTACGCCGTGTTGGTGGCATTAGTGCTTGTCACGATGTCATCTCAGAACGTAATTCCGGTCCATATCGCCTTTATTCCAATTTTGATTCCACCTCTTTTGGGCGTATTCGCGAAACTTAAGCTCGACCGACGTTTGGTCGCGTGTGTTCTTACCTTCGGTTTGATCACACCTTACATGATCTTACCTGTTGGTTTCGGCGGTATTTTCTTAAACAACATTCTATTAAAGAACCTACATGACAACGGTTTGGAGAATGTGGTTGCAAGCCAAGTCCCAACCGCCATGTTACTGCCAGGTGCAGGGATGCTGTTTGGTCTATTACTGGCTATCTTTGTGAGCTATCGTAAACCGCGTGTCTACAAAGAAACTGAGTTGACTGTCGTTGACGAAACCGATCACGTCATTAATAAAAAGCACATCTTAGTTGCGGCACTTGGTATTGTCGCTGCTTTGGGTGTTCAGCTTTACACGGGTTCAATGATTATCGGTGCTCTAGCTGGCTTTATGGTGTTCACTTTCGGCGGCGTTATTGCATGGAAAGAGACGCACGACGTATTCACTAAAGGTGTACACATGATGGCAATGATTGGCTTCATCATGATTGCAGCGGCAGGTTTTGCAGCAGTAATGAAGCAAACTGGCGGTGTTGAAACACTAGTACAATCGCTATCAACCAGCATCGGTGACAATAAGCCTTTAGCTGCACTACTGATGCTGATCGTTGGCCTATTAGTAACAATGGGCATTGGTTCATCGTTCTCTACGATTCCAATCCTTGCAACTATCTATGTTCCTCTTGCGCTAGCATTCGGTTTCTCGCCGATGGCAACGATTGCACTGGTAGGCACTGCAGCGGCGTTAGGTGATGCAGGCTCTCCAGCTTCTGACTCTACATTAGGCCCTACATCTGGTCTAAATGCCGACGGTCAACATGAGCACATTTGGGAAACAGTCGTTCCAACCTTTATCCATTACAATATCCCTCTAATCATCTTTGGTTGGATTGCAGCAATGGTGCTTTAATACTATTGTTTGGATGGATGTACATTAGTTACGAAAAAGCCGCTCAATGAGCGGCTTTTTGTTATTCATAACTGTGGTTATTGCGCTGGCATATTGTCAATAATACGCTCACGAATCAGCTTCAAGGTTGGTTCTGTCGACAGGTAATCGATGGCAATCGGAAAATAAGCGTCGTTAATTTTAAGAACCAAGCTAGGGTAAGAGCTCACACCTAGGCTCTTTGCAAGGCTCAATTGATCTTCGAACACACCTTCTAAGAAAGAGCCATCCATGTCATTCTTGAATTGCTGAACATTCAAGCCAATTTCTCTCGCTAGTTGCAAGTGAGTGGCTTCTTCATGAGGAGGCATCGCACGTAAGTAATACGCATGCTGAATCGCTTCTAGCATCTGCTCATAAGAGTCTTGAAAGCCCGCTGCAAGAACCGCACGACAAGATTGGTAAGTGCTTCTTACTGGCGTACAAAGCTTCCAGAAATCGTAGTTAAACTTAGTGCCTAACTGGCGCTCAATCTGCTTCCAAATACCTTCGAGTTTTTGTTGCATCTCGGGCGGCATCGGTAAATTAGTATCTGGCGCAAGACCACCAACCACATACTCAAACTGAATCACACCTGGCAGTTGCTGTTTTAGTTTATCCAGCGTTGGTTTGTAACCCCAACACCAACTGCACATTGGGTCATGCACGTAGTAAAGCTTTATATCCACTTTAATTTTTTAACCTATAAAATCAATTAGTTAAATGAAACAAGAATAATAAATGGCGATAAAGTGGCGACACATTTAAATCTTATTGCTTGGTTTCTGCTTAAGAGTTAACGAGTTTTGCTTGTAACCCTGATAACAATATAGGTCCAGCACTCACTCGTTCCCCTCTTCTTCATCAACACGTAAACAGCGGTTTTGTCCCGTTAACTGCACAGTGATTTTGACATCTGAGTTTAATTATACCGTCTCATAAATTGAAAAACTGCTTTATCTTAATAATTCGCTCTAAAGCCTTATAGAGTAAGGCTCTATGCCCTCTTAATCAGATCTTATCTTCGCTCACCTGATCATCTATATTTCTCACAAAATTCTGAACAACACTTATTTTTCATGTACTTGCAAAAGTCATCTTGATCTTTCCAGATCATTAAAATTGGAATTTACTGAAAATATTTTCAATCTTTGAAATTTTCAAAACACTCTCAGTCTAGGCTCTAAGTAGCTCTATTCTCTCGCAAGCCCCGCTATATATATGGTTTCCCACGAGACACTCTAGGAACTCTCCCCACTAAATTTCAGTACACAAAAACTGAAAAAAAACTGATCGAAAAACCTCGCAGGCGGGTGAGGAGAGTGCGGATTTTGTCATCCGCTCAGTGTGTTTCGTGAGTCTACAACTACTCTTCGAGACACATCATTCAGTTAAAAGTTTAATTCGAGAGAAACAGAAAAAGCACAGCTGTATAGCTGCGCTAGAAAATTCAAAAGAAAACAATTAATTAGATTTCAACGCTTATTCGAAGTTATGTAGCATACTGCTTTAACGTTAATGGGGTTCTTTACCCTTTGAGTTTCTCCTGAGTAAAGTACGATTCGATTATATGAATTACAGTCTAATAGTTTTCCCCAGTGTATTTTTACATCAATGTCATCTGATCTGTTATTAGTAACCTCATACTTAAAGTCATCACCTTGAACTTCTACAAACCGATGTTTGATGTTCTTACATGCGTTCCCCTTGCAGTCAACATCAGCATATGTATAGCTAGACAGTAAGAGTAAAGATAGTATAGTTAACATAGGTAACTTTTTATTCATAATAACTCTCCTAGCTTTGCTTAATCACAACGCTTCCAGTTTAAGCTATACCTCCAATCCAAAGCTTCAGATGAGTAAAACTCTTCAATATAATTGGAGTTGGCTGTAAGCTCATATTTACCTACAGATTTTTTATGCCATTTTAAGTCACTCGTTGAAGTCAAACGAGAGTAGTCCTCTACCGTAATATGGTATGTACAGCGTTGTGAGCTAGAGTTCTCAATAATTAACCGTCCAATATCACCATCAGGTATAAGCTTTACACTTGAGAAGCATTGAGTGCTTAGTAACAAGCTTGAAAGTAACAATATGTGCTTCATCATAAACACCTCCGTGTTAAATATAGTTATGAGCATGAGTGAATCGCACTATTAATTATATGCCCTCAATTTCACATCGTTTTTTATTTGGATGACAATATTTTGATCATAATCAAAACGCATCCATTTATTGTTATATCGCTTTGAATAGCTCTGCCTACGTTTTCTCAAAGTTTTCTCCCACACTTAGCAATACTAAAAAGCCTTATTCAAAATGACTAATTCGAGAGCCCAAGTGACACATCTCAATATTTATATAATTTTATGAATAGCTTAATAAAATAGGGGGTTAAGTTGTTTCGGAGATTCTAAAGAGCGGAACTGTGACTAACTAGACATAGTTAAGGTTCTAAGTGGTTAACCTTCGTACTAACTTGTGCGAAAAATTAGGTACAATTAACTACTTTCAGCATGTATAGGAGATAATTATGCGTTTTTTTAGTTTCGAAAATGTCCACGGTACCACTATCAGCGTTAATATTGCGTTCATTGAGTCTGTAACAAAGAGTAAAGATAATCAGTACTTTATTCGTATGGCAAGTGGTGAAAAGCACTATGTGGAAGGCCAATACGCAAGAGCGATGAACGAGATCCGTGGTCAATAATCGAGCCTATTTAACTTAAGGGGCTTTAGCCCCTTTTCTAATGTTCAATTTAACACTTGAGCCTTATTAACAACCTACCGAACTAAGCACATCAATAACCAGCTAGTATATTGTTGCAAGTTAACCTTCCATGCTGGATACCTAAATTGTTTGTGTTATCACATCAAGCCTGCCCTTCAACTTCTCACTATCCTCCCCATGACCAGTAATATCATTCGCTTGCACTGGTGTTTTGGTACTTGCTCGTCCTGGTGCTATACCGCTGTGTGTATGCGTTGCTAAAGTGTCGGCCAATTCTTTAACCACCTGCATTAGCTCCGATAAAAGAATCAACACATTCTCTTGCTTAGAGCCTATCCAAGTCTTAGGTGATTGAAGCCATTGGTGCTCAGCGGCAATACTTCGGCGAAATTTTCCGATGGTCTCAATCAGTTCGCCAGCGGTAGCCGTTTGCATGTTACCCAAGCTTCCTAACACCAGATCATCTCCTGACAACAAATTAATAGCGCCAAGCGCTTCAATGAGCTTCTTACCATTCACTTCTTCAGTGCTGTGCTCATTTACAAAAAGCTGATGCTGGCCAAACTCACCTTTATACCGTTCAAATTGGTCTAACTTACCAAACGCTCTCTGATTTTGAGTTTGGTCAGTCTGCAGTGTTGTATTTCCTGCGGCATCGACTCGATAACTCACTTCTTCACGTTGCTGTTGTAGTTGTTCACCAGGCTCTATTGAGGGAAGCGCATATTCACGTCCATAAACGCCACGTATGATGGGTCTATCGCTTCGACCATAAGCGAAAGCAATTTCAACCAATGTCCCTTCTAATGGATACGCTAACAATCCGGACTCATGTCCGCTCATGTTAACTGGCAGTGGAATCGAGCGATAAACCGGTACGTTACTATCTGGTTGCAAATTCTCATCTAGAACTTGCACATCAACAGAGAGTCTTGGCCGAAATGGGTCAGATACTTTACCCGCCGTCGCACTGTCTCTGACCATTTCGACTCGCCCGAACTTTGGCAAGTGAAAGCCTGCTGCTAATTCAGGAAAATGCTGTAGTGTTTCTCGCTTTTTAGGTATGACTTCAGACTGTTCAGCTTTCCAATACGCCGTCATATCATCCTGTATTAAGTCAACCCGATTGACTCGCTTACCATTCACAACCCGACCTGGTCTAAGCATAGGAAACGGAACAAAGGTGACACTGTTACCATTTTGACGACTCGTAAACTCTTCAGGTAGTGGCATTGGTTTGTCGTTGAAATGGCTATCTTGATAGGAGCCAAAATAAACCACCTGGTCAGTATGTTGAAACCAAACACAGTCAGGAATAGAAAAAGCCTTAGCGACCTGATCTAAACATTGATAACCCGTTCCCTGGCAAACAAAGTTTGGGATCGCGGTCTTCATGTATTCTTTATTGGGTAGATTAAACTCGAGACCAGTAAGGTGAGAGAGCGCATCAATAACTTGCTCGGCATTTGGATGCTCTAAACTGAGAGACCAACGTTTACTCAAAATACCTGTCAGTTCTTTTACTGTGATTTTTTGGTAGCCATTGACTGTAGATTGGATTTTATCAACATAGCCCTCAAACCAAGGCGACGTTTTGTTTTCATATCCAATATCAAAACGCACCGGCTCGAATAATTTCAAGGGTTGTGTAGCTTCAATTTCAAAGATGGCCACACTACCCAAAGAAAGCTTTAAGCTCACCATGTTACTTGCCAATTTGACTTCTTCGCCGCTTATATACAAGCGCTTATCTAACTTCATTGAGTCGCCTCCTCTGCGGTGATGAGTGCCTGTTTCAACCGAGTGTTCTCTCGCTGCTCTGGCTTGCTTTGCGCTTTAATCCGCTGCTCTTTTTGCTCGGCGACACTGTTGTACTCCCGAAGCTCAAAAGATACATTCCAAGCCTGTAGAGTTTCATGTTCTCTTGCTTGAATACGTCCAGTGAACTTCACATTGCGAATTTTAAGTGCGAGCGCAATGTCATTGCCGATTCGATAAATACGCCTAGCATTCGACTCATCTTTATCTGAAGCAAACGCATAAAGTTGGGTCAGTGTTTCTATACGAATGAAAGGAACACGACCACTAAAGGTAAGCTTTTTGCCTTTGTCACCCTGCTCTGCCACATCAGTACCAGAAGACTGCCCACTCATGTCCTGGTCTTTAAACTCCATGGACATTTCAACGGTCATTGAGTCTAAGTTAATTGGCACACCATCTAGAGCTAGCATAATAGCTCCTCAAAAAACGTCATAGGTTCATAGCTAAGCAATAAGCTTGCTAATGTAAATTGATGATTGTTGGGCGTTCCCACTTGATTCAATCGTGTCGCTATACTTTCCGCATTGCCCTCCACGGAGAATGCATAGATACTTCTTTTCAAGTTCTTCAGGGCGTTGAGCTGAGCCTTGATTTCTTCCATCTTTTTATTGCGTTTCGCTGCTAGTAACTGCAACTTGTCAATTACGTGATGGTCATCGTCTGCTAATGACTCAAGCGTAGCTACTTGGGCACCTTGCCAATGTAAAGCATCATGTAATGGGTTAGCGTTGAGTAAAGCCATCGGCTTAAAGCGTGGTAGAGCGATCGCTGCAGGTTGATGGAACTTATCAACGTCATTGGTATTTAAAGCATGACTTTGCCTAGCTACTTGGCACCACTCAGGCATTGGAAACAATGATGTAAGCTCAATGAGCTGCCGAGAAAATTGATTCAATTGAGAGGCCGTTACCATTATCGCAATGCCATGAAGATGGCCATTTGGTCGGTGCCTATCAGCGTAATCCCGCAGCTTATTAGATAACGTTTTAATTGCAGTACTAGGATTGAGATAACACCCCGAGTCCAAACGGGTCCCCACTTGAAACTGATATGGCGACACTGTAAGTACGGTTCCTGAGACAAGTAAGGATTGAAGTTCACTACGCAGCTTAAGCAAAGCGCTCGCCTCTTCACTTAAAGAGTGACGCCCGTAATTGGCGTCACTTGTATGGTTGGTTAACCGGTTAATCGCTTCATTCATTACGGCGCCGACTGCGTCTGTCACTGACTCAGTCTTGGTTTGAATGCTCTGCGAGTAACTTGGCCAATTTAATGGGGATAAGTACCAAGTCATAAGCGGCCTTCAATTGTCATGGAGTTCTCTGTAGGGCGTTGTGGTCGAATGGCCATCGTTACTACACCATCCTTTACATAGTCGCGCAGCGCTCTCCGGTAACTTCTCCAAACTGAAGCAGTTAGCGTAGAACGAGGATCGGAGTCTTCATGTAATGTGACTTGTCTATCCACATATACCATTTCATGTGCCACCCACTGATTCTCTGCTTCAGCAAAAATGGCTGGCTCTTCTCTACCAGAAACTGCATCTGGATATGTCCATATGCCATTTGATTGCAAGACAGCGGGCAACTTTTCGGGTGGTGAAGGGATCTCTATCCATCCATGCGGAGGGGTACCTCCGATAACTTGAAAGCACCCCGTTCCCACTAATCCATATATTTTCTCTTTATCCATGCCTTACACCTTAACGCCCACAATCTTTCTCAAATAATGCTGACCTGAATAGGCGGTCACACCATAGTATTTTAGAGAAGTACCACCTCTAACTGATTGAACTTCTTTACATGTCAAGGTAAACCCGTACTTGCCATCACTCTGCAAGATGACATAAAACTGGCCCAGCTCCATTGCTAATTGAACATCAACAATCGCGCTCAGACTTAGCCCTGACGCTGCTGCATAACCACCTTCGGCTGTCACTATCAAGAAGTCGAAGTTTGTAATAGGCTCTGACGTTTTTAGCTTCGTATTACCTGGCGCTCTTCCATTCCACAAAATTGACCGCTTTGTATTTGATTTACTACTGAGTGCTTCTTGTAAACCTCTAATAGTAGAAATCGCTTGAGTGCCCGTATGATTAGCTCGGTTCTTTAAATGTGCGTCTGTTTGATTTTTCGTAGCTTGAGTGGCAACTCCATCGAGCTTTTTCTTATCTGCTGCCGTCATTACCCCTGCATGAGATGCCGTCACGGCACTTAAAACCGCATCTTTACCTGTAGAACTCTTGATCGTTTGAGTTGTGGCATTGCGAGATGCCGTCAAGTTAGTTGCGATATTCGCTTGCGCTCCAGCTTGTATGCCATCCAGCTTCTTCTTGTCTGCTGCGGTCATCACCCCGGCGCTCGATGTTGTTGCGGCACTTAAAGTGGCATCTTTACCCGTAGAGCTATTAACCGTTTGAGAATTGGCGTTGCGAGACACGCTCAAGTTAGTTGCTACATTGACTTGAGCCCCACTCTGAATCCCGTCTAATTTTTTCTTATCGCTTGCACTCATCCAACCGGAGGCTGTTTTAGTGGCATTCTTAACATTCTTGTTGATGTATGACGCGACAGACTGAAAGACTCGTTTTGCACTCCATAGGCTACGGTGTTCATCCTCACCAGCTTCAGCTTGTTGCTGAGTGATAACATCCCACACGCGCCAATCAGTAACATTGCCATGAGAATCAATGCCAGCAAGTCGGGCGATGTAATGCTGTTGACCGTTTTCATCAACGTAATTACTGAGTTCTGTTTTTGAGCTTTTTACCGTTGCTATGTTTTCCCAACGAGAGAGTGCGCTGCCTTGGCGTACCACATCTAAGTACAAGCCGCAGGGAACGCCATCACTGACCACCACCTCTTTTTTTGACAGCTCAACACGTAACCCTGAGACATAAACAACTCCGGGACTAACAACAAACGTGTTTGACTTTCCTTTAGCGACGACCGAGCAGCCACGAACAAAGGCCGAATGGCCATAATGGTCGAGATTCGCCAAACGTAAATCATCATCAATGCCCATTAAGCGCCCATGAAAATCTATCTGCCAAGTTCCTGGATCAACATGAATATTTGCTATCGCTGCAGCGCCACTGTACTCCTGCGCGACGGACTTAATAGTGGTCATGTTTTCTTCTTTAGTTTCCGTGTTCTTATACACGATCAAGCCACAGGAGTTCTCAACATGCTTGTCATGGAGGTAAATCGCATTGAACTTAAAACTCGGTGTGGTTGACTGAAGAATGACGGAATACACCAACGTATTACTATTAAGTCGCGCAGCCTGGTCCACTTTTTGACGATGCACGATATACGCTTCACTAGGCAGACCTAGGGCACGGTCAATCGGTGATTCAGCGTCTAAGTTAGGAATATGAGCAAACACAAACTCGTTCATGTCTGTCGTACTACCCGCTGTAATTTTATCCACTAAATAGCGCTCAAACTGAGCAGGGATAATGGTTTGGCTCATACTGTATTATTCCTCTAGTTTTGCACTAAATAGCTGCTGACTTTGGCTGAAACAGGCCGTACGAATGTGCACCTGAATGGGATAAACAACTTCAAATCGATATCGACGGCAAGTTCTCCCATACTGCTCTATGAGCACTTGAACCAACTTGCTGTTTTGCGAGATATCGCCATCACTTAGCTCAATAGTACAAACGTCCCACTGAACTTCGCTTTGACGCTCTTTGAACTTAACGATGCCAATGCCTAGCCTTTCAAAAATCCGCTTGAAACCCGCTACGCTACCTGCGTCTTTGGCGTTCACTTCTGCGTATTTCACTCGCTTTCGAAACAGTGAAAGTGGCTCACTCTCAAACCTTTTGATATCTCTATCCCATGCCATTAATTCCAATGCTTTTTCGTTACAGGTCAACGCATCCATTTGGCGAAGCGGAAATAGCAGACTGCTCCAAACTATCTGGAAGAATGAAAAAACGCCTTTAGATAAAAAGTGAGGTTCTTTGACTTCATCCGCCGTCGTTCTTCCGTCCTGCCACCATGGGATCACAATTTCTGGTAAGCGAGGGGAATGTCGGCTTTGGTCGTAATTTCGAGACTCAGACATCCACGAGTTCCTTAACTGTGAGTGATTTCAAGCGAGGCTGTTCTAGCTTGCTGATAATGTCTTTTTGGACTTTTCCGTCTACGGTAAACCTTACCGATTCAACTTCCGTCATGTTGGTATGTATCTCAGTACCAAGCAAAGATAAGCTAAAACGATGCTCAGGTTTCGCGCGTGTCATTTCTGGATAAGCTGCTGTTTCTCGAAAAGCCGCTCTAATCCTCTCTTCCACTTCAAGAAGTTCATTCACTTTGGTGGCGCTGTCTAAGTTCTCAGCTAAGACGACATCCGCCGTGATCTCATGTTTCGTATCGGGAATGGCTTTACAGGTAAGTACATCACCGTGACCGTGATGCCCTTTAGACATTATGTGCTCATTTAGCTGTTCAAGAACGGTTAGCGGGGTTGGTCCCACTTCCATCAAAATCAATGCTTCTGCTGAACCAGGGGTTATGTCCCCTGTATTTCTAAAATAGATGTTATCACTTCGGATCCCCGCTACGCTGGCGATGATAGAGCGATACACATCATCGATGTGCCATTCACCAGAGCTAGTAAAGGCATTTTGAATACGAAGCGCTAACTCTTCATCAGTCTCTGCGTCAGCACCGAGTACAGAGAGCCAGTCAGGTTCATTCACCGCATCAACAATGCCCGGTATCGCTTCAGGAATAATGTTGAAATACCCCGCCGGCAAGTTAAACGCGGAGCCCGCTTCAAGTGCTTCGACAAGCACCTCACCCTTTAAGTGACCAGCCTCGATGATTCCAGGCTCAATAACTTGAACTTTATACATAACGCCATCTATAGGTAGCGTTTGAATAACCGCCCCTTTCTCAATCGTCACCGCATCAGCAGCATTTGCTTTAGTTAGTGTGATGTAGCCTTGTGCTCTTTGAGCTACTTTCGGCGCGATATTGTGCTCCCATGCTTTTAGGTCCAGAGCCCAACGCTCAGCGGTTGCCACGAACATATTGGGCATAACGTGCTGAGCCAATAGATGTCTAATCAGCCAAACACATGGCGTGACCACTGCAGCGCGAACCCAACTCCAAAACGGTGACATTTCGGAGTCATTCGAAACCTTACTACCAGCCCCCACGACTTCTTGTTTTAGTTTGGTTTCAAAGTCCTTTTCGGTAACTGGCACACCCGATTCACTTAGCACCTGAACAAAATCCGTACTTGGTCGTTTACTCATACTTTCACCTCAAGTTCCCCATATTCATAAGCCTTAGCGGTTAAGGTGATATCACCAGTTTCTGTTTCTCTTGCTGTCGCTGAACCCGGTACCATTCTTACATCTCTCTCAGAAAGTTGCTCAATTTGCACCATTACATCAGCGCGTAACGCTGGGTTTCTTTCTGCAACCAATTGGCGAGCCAATCCTGATTCCATGATCGCGTGCTTAATGTCCTGCGCGATGCTGTATAAATCACTGCACTCTTTAGGCTGTTGGCCTGCGTCCATATCCCAGCCACCCTCGACCACTTTGATATCGTTGTAGCGCTTGCGTTCTGTTAAGTCGTTACCCCACATTGAGCTCATCCCACTCGGCTAATTGGTCTGGTGTTATTCCGTTAGGGGCAGTGATATACACGTCGCCAAAAGAGCTAACTCGACTAGCATCACTGTGATTGGTTGTTTTCATATTGTTCACCACTTGAGGAGGCAATCGTGGCTCGTTGCTCTTCCCTTTATATTCGATAAACGGTTGAGGCGATTGAGTATCTAGATTTGGAGCTTCAACGTTGATGCTTGGCTGAGAAATGACCTGGCTTTCTGCAATTTTGAACGGCGCCATTTGCTCTGGCTTATATCCATAAACGTCTTGGTTCGTCGCTATCGCAGACTCGTAACTCATTTGAGGTTGAAGTAGTTCTAATTGCTTAACTTCTGACGCATCACCCGGAGTTAGGTTCTGTGATATAGGAGTACTGTGTTCATCTTGGACGGCCGTTGCCATCTCTAGCGTTTCAATTTGGCTCCCCAGTTCAATATCAACACCTGGGAGCATATTGAGTAAATCAACGAGCCCTTCGATAGCATGAGCAATAACATCAAACCAAGCCGTATCTTTAAACGCGGAGGTTAAGTCGTCCCACCAATAGATTGCCGCAGCAATACCACCTATAAGCAGCGCTATACCAGCGACAACCCAAGTTAACGGGTTGGCCCAAAGCGCGGCGTTAAATAGCCATGCAGCAGCAGTACTCGCCAGCGTACTAATACGCAGTAGTTTCATGATGCTATTTAAACTCGTCATGGTAACCGTCCAACCAGCAGACATCATTTGCCCGATCCCCATGGCAAGCGACAATGTTGCAATCACCCCGCCAAGAGACAGGCCTGCGATGGCGACATAGCCAAGAATTTCAGCAAGCCAAGGAAATTGGTCCGTCCAACCAACAAGCACCATTAAGCCGTCAGCCATGGTGCCTACAACCGAATTGATTGAAGGAAGAATCGCACCAAATACCGCAGCACGAACCGCAAACCATGCCGCTTCTAACCGTTCCCACTGATCTGTCATGGTGCTGGCCATTTGCTCAGCCTTCGACATTCCCTCGATTTGACCAAGTTGGTCAATACTGCCTGCGAGTCCTTCGGTATCAGCCATTAATAACTTAATCATGCTAACGGCTTCTTCTGAGCCGAATGCCTTTTTCAAATCAGCCGCTTCAGCAACACTTAAGGTGTCACCATATTTACCTTTCAATTGTTCAAGAATATCTAGCATAGGCAGCATCTGACCTTGGCTATCGGTAAACGACAAATTGAGCTTATCTTGAGCGTTGGCCACACCCGCTAAGAATGCTTTGTATTTGGTACCCGCTTCGCTGCCACTCATGGTTGATTGAAGAGTGCCTAAAATCGCCATCTGCTCTTCGATAGCAACTCCTGCACTGGTCGCATTCGCTCCGATGCTAGTAAAAGCACTACTCATGCCTGCGCCTGTAGTCTTAAACATTTCAACAGATTGCGCGGTCATGCCGGCAATTTGTTTGGACCAAATGCCAACCCCAATTTCATCAGCTTGATTTTTGAAAACACCATACATGGTGCCCATATAATCCGTAATGGTTGCAGTATCAGCCTTAGTCGCAGCGGCTAAAACGGCAGAGCTTTTGGTGATGTCAGAAAGGCTATCTCCATCAATATCACCAAATGCTGACTTGATATCATATGAGGCGCCGACAATATCTGTGGCAGACTTCCCGTACTGTGCCGATGTCCAAAGTGCGGTCTTTGAAAGCTTCGTGAGATCCTCATCCAGAACCCCTAACGACTTCACTTCGCCTAGCTTTCTATCCATTTCAATCGCTGGCATCAGCGCATTTTGAATAGCAAAGCCCGTGGCGACTAAACCCGCACCACCTGCCGCCATGTTTTGCATGCCTTGCTTACCAGCATCCATCGAAGCTTGTACTTCTTTAGTAATCCCCTGCAGCGGCTTGGTGACTTGATCAACCAACGCTATGTGCACCAACAGTTTTTCCATGCTCATCGCGTAATACTCACTCGCTCTTTATGTCTGTTAATGACTAAACAGTCGGCTGATAGCACTCATTACCGCTCTTTCTTCGCGTTCGAACTGATGTTTGTCCAGCCAGATAGCGCGACTTAAACTTCTTTCGTCGTCTGGTTCACTCGGCAAAAAATGACGACGAAGGGCAAAGGCTTGTTCCAAAGGATTATCTTCAATCCTCTTTGCCCTATCTGTTATTTTTTTAGTGTGATTTCGATACCACCTTTAGAAGCGTTACTTACCGTGGCATAAAGCTCGATAGTTAAGCCGGGAACGCTATCAAGTAACTCAGTGAGCTCATCTTTTTGCTCTGGGTTCACGGTACGCGTTAAGTACGTATAGGCAGGCGCGACTTTGTTGTTAGGCATCATGTCATTGGTATAGTTATTTGCATCCTGTACCGTTGGCGTAAATACGAAGTCAGTGCCACCGATAGCGACTACGACAGGTTTTGATGTAAAGGTAGGTTTAGTCATTCTTACTTCTCTTCTTGTTTTCGTGCTTAGCACGCCACTGCAAATAATCTTCAATCTGGTTATCACACTCAGTCAGTGCGTTTTTCAACTTGGGAATGTCGTCGGTAACCACTTCCGGCCATGTCCCTTGAACTTGTGGTTTTGAACAGGGCACCAACATTCCAGCAGGTGGTAATTTCATGAACACCTGCATTGCGACGGTTTCAGTAGGGTTCGCGCAGGCGGTCAGTAACAGTGGCAGGGATATGGCACTGAACGTTTGCCAGCTCTGTTTCAAGTGCTGCCAGGTCTGCATTGAGTTTTTCCTTTGCTGCTATGTGTTGCCGTTGCCGCTGAACTAACATGTTGTTAGCTTGCTCACTTTCACCCTTCAAAAATTCAATGGTGGTTAAGTTGATTTGGTTGTCTGCTTCTGCCTTGGTGAGCTTTTCACTTAATGTGGTTTTCTCTGCTTTGACGGTATGAAGCTGCTGCTTCAGCACCGCGATGGTCGTCACCAACACCGCAATACCAATCCACTTAATCCATTTCCATGCAGCGATCACGTTCTAATCCTCTTCGAGTGACGAGTCCTTTAAGTACAACACCCTGACTCTTTACCCACTCCGTAATGTGACCGCAGGCTTTGGGATAATTGCCATGTTTGATTGCTGCGTAAATCCGAGTGTCAGAGCCGTCCTTATTTTTGCGAAACTTGGTACACCCGAAGTTGAAAACAAAGCTGGTAAATGCGTCAAATTGACCCGTGCTCATTTGCGCTCCTGAAATCCTTGCTGCATTGGTCACACATCGTTCGGCCGATTGAATATTTTTCACCCAGTCGATCGCGACTTGCTCCAATGTGATTGGCGTATCTGGCACACCATGAGTATTCCCAATTCCATTCGTAGGAATACCTCCCGGACAAACGTAAGGGTTCTGCCGGCATCCCTCTGCATCACCAATCAACTTCAGTCCTTTAGGGGTGATGCGCAGCGTTCCTAAGTCTCGTTCCGATACCACAACTTGCCCAATGGGCTGCGTCAATTCAGGTCCATAAACAGCCGTACCACCTGTTACCAAGCCGATCACAGCGACGACAGAACAAATGATGCTCTTAGTCAGTTTCACTCAGTGCTACTCCTTTTTCGCTAGCAATACGTTGCATTGCTCGCTTGTGCCAATAGTTCAATCCCAGTGCTGCAAGGCCAATCACTAGTGATAAAATGAAATACCACTGTTCAAATGTCAGCTTGCTGAAAGTCATTCCTGCCAATGACACAAGGTAAGCAACTCCACTGGTTAATTTGTCGAACCAATCTTTCATATCGTTACTCCAAATTAGCCTGGCAAGGGGCGCAAAACTGGCACCCCGCTATCGCTATCTGACGCCCTTCAGGGATAGGGTCACCACACTCAAGACATTCTTTTGCACTCTCTCGTTCGCTTGTCTTCATAGACTGTTTAAGCTGGTTTGCGATTGCCATTTCAGTAAACTTGGTTTCGTTACTACTAGCATGGTCGATAAAGTCAGGCATTCGTTCTCTCTCTGATAGGCTTAAAGCAAACCGCGGGTATCATCATTACTTAGGTATGAGATGCCATTAATGCGAACAAAGTGAGGGCTCGTCACAAAGCCTTTAAGCTTGCGCTTGGTTTTATCACTGCTGTTTGGATCAACACTAAGTAAATCTGAGATTTGAAGCTTCACACCAAACAGCTCTACTTTGTCTTCATCATCGCCAGTATTTGCATAGAACATACAGTCGTGTGGCTTAATACCGCGCCAACTGCCAGCTTCGCGAGCTTTTTGCTGAAGCTTACGGAAGTTGTTCAAGTCCAGCTCATACTCAACATCACAACTCACAGCTCCATGAGTAAATCCAGTGGGAATGCCGCGCTCTTTATCAACAGCAGACTCATCATTGATGGTTGCTGTAGCCGACTCCACATGAACCAAAATCCCCAGCATGTTTATGTCGAAGCTTCGCCCTGTATAACGAGAATTCATTGTTTACTCCCCTAGTCGTTGATTGAGCATGATGCCGATGGTGATTTTCACTGGGCACTCGTAAGGTGTCACAGCGAGTAGAATTTCAACTTCTTCACTATTAACCCATGTAATGGTGATGTCATCGTCTTGAGGTGGTTTGATTTCACCAGGGAACTCGTAATCACCAATTTTTTTCACTACCGCCATTTCACGGAGGTCTTGAGTAAAATACAGTTTTGCGCTGGCTTCACTGCCTGGTGTGGAATTGAATTCTCGATCAGCAATTCGTGCAATTGCTCGTACCCGCACTTTACGTGCTGCTTTCATGGCGACGCGAATGTGACGAATATCTTGATAATCACCACCAGGGACATCTAGCGTACGTCCAGTTGTCCAATATTGTCCCGGATAGTCTGGATACCACATCGGCACAGCGATTCGAGCTGCTTCTAGTGCTTTAAGTGTTGCTAGCTCTAATGGCTTTCCATCCTTATCTTTTGCTAATTTTATACTGCCCAGAATGCTGCCTGTTTTTACTCGTGCCGGTGAATCAGCAATAGATACTTCTTGATTGGCCAACCGACCTGCATAAATGCCAACTGTAGAGTTTCCTTCGTGTACTTGTGGCACTACGGTGATGTATTCACTTGCAATGCTCTTTGGCACATTCACCGTTTGCGCTAACCACTCGGCCCATGTTTCACCGTCCTCGGAATCATTAATTCCTGGTAAGGAACAGATCATGAAAACTTCTCGGCCAAGCTTGGCTTTAAGTTCATGGCGAAATGCGACTGCATCTTCAAGAGTGGACGCTCCAGTATTTGGCTTATCCAACACAACAGCTTCAAAGCTTGATGTCTCATTGGCTTTAAAAACCGCAGCCTGCCAACTATCTGATGGGTTTAAAACGATCACACCGGCAGTCCAGTTCTGTTTCCCATTTAACTGAGCAGCTTTTAGCGTGAGCATGTGTACAGGGTCGATGTTATCGAACGTGCTGTCTGAAAAATCCGTGGTGTTATCCACCATAATTAGGTTGCGCTCTGTTCCTGCAACTGTGCCGTACACAACAAACAGAAAGTGAAATTCAACGCCCGGGATCGGTCCGCGCATCATGTTCAGAATGTTAATAATGACGGTAGGCCATGCCATGTTTAGTTGCTCCTATTTCGATTCATTTCCCGCTTGATAATCATTGCTGCCCGTTTCGGACTAATGCCTATCAATCGGCGTTCTGGGCGATCTACTTCCCACTTACGTGATGGCGTTTTATTTTCCAGATCACTAATCAGTTTTGCGGCTTCAGCGACGGTCATATTCTGAGTAATGAATTTGAGCGTTGGCTTTTTGCCTCTTTTCTGCCTGCCTTGGGGCGGAAGTCTGTAACCTAAATCGCGTAACTCTTTTGCTTGCTCTCTCGTTGCCGGGTCGGTTTTCTTTGGTTCTTTCGCTTTCTTGGCTTGCTTGAATCGCTGCTGCAATCCGCTTTCCTCTGCTTCACCTGTATGGTGAGCTAGTGCAACGGTTCCTCGTCTTGATGGCCAACCAACAACCAAAACCCGGTTATTGTCTTTTTGAAAATGCTTTAGCTTCTTAGTGAAACCTCCAAGCATTTTTCGCCTGCCGTTTTTGCGCTTTGACCACGCTTTACCGTCTGGGTCACGCTGTGCTCGAATGTTTTTTTTGGTCGTTTTGGTGATGTATTTACCAAGCTCTTTCAGCACTCGGGCTCTGGCTTTTTTCTCAAGCTTTAGCAGCTCGAATTGCTCTTTAACTCGCAAATAACTGCGCTTATCGGCCCGTATCTCATACATTGCGGAGAACTACATGTGATAGCCTTTCCGCCTGCCAAATCTCGTACTCTTCAATCTTCCAGCGTTGACCATTCCAATAGATTGGCCCGTCGGGGTCTGCAGCCACTTTGACGGGTTCTTCAAACATGACTGAGACCAACACTTCGGCGTTTTTCTCATCTTCCAGTACTACGTCTACGTATGGGTCGTCTAAGTCTTCGATGCGGAAACGGTCAGAATCGTTGTCCATCAACCACGCTCCAACATTAGCGAACAGCACCGCTGGGTCGTATTCTTTGAAAGGGAATTTGTCGAAGTAGAAGTCAGCAACATAACGCTGATACAGCAGGTCAAAACCATGACCCATGTGCTTGGTTTCTAGTTTCAACTCAACCTTGCCCATTTCACATTCCATGCGCTTGGCTATCTTGTCGCCCACAACGCTGATTAAAAATGCGTTTAGGTCACGCAGCTTGTAACCTGCTTGGTATTGCGTTCTCATAGCAAATCCACCGATGAACGGTTCAGCCCTTTCATATTTCTAATAATGCGCTGGCTTTCTGAAAGTAATTCAGTGCGCACCTCTACGCTTCTGTCTGCGATGTGATCGCCCTTGTCCTTGGTATGAACAGTTGCAATGTCCGGCAGCAAATCAGCTTTGGCTCTCGCAAATACTGCTGATTCGTATTGATATACAACACGGTTTTTATCATTCATTTTCGGAAATGTAGGAACATCGCCAGCAGTTGCATGCCCCTCTTCCTGATACTTAGCTTTTAAGTCTTCGAGTTGCTGATTAACTTCCGAAACAGCATTAACTAGAGCGATAGCAATACGTTCTGAGTCTTGAGCAGCAGGAATACCGCGACGCTTTTCAAAATCACCGGCATTGATGTTCGGCCAAAAACCGTCATTAGTGATTTCTGTCGCTTGATAATCCGAACCGGAAGATCCCGTAAACATCGTTATTCCTCTTTTAATAAGTGAGCCTCTAGCCACTGGGTCGACGGTATTGAGTTAGCCTTATTGGCACTCTTACCTCACCAGCCGAGGCTCGGCGGCGTAGGAGCTGTTACAAGTTTTTGTTGTCTTTAATCGCTCGAATACGTTGTTCTACCTGACCAATTTTGGTTTTCACCCCAATTTTGGCGTACTTCTCATGAGCACACTGCAGTAGCAACAAGGCCTTTTCCAAGGTATCTAAACAACCGATAGACGTCGGTTGCGGTTGTCCTTCTTCATTTCGAAGTAAGTGCAACCCAGCAAATCGATACCACTTGGCATGCACTTCTTCGTGTAGTCGCCATTCACTCTCAACCTTTTCAAAAACCACGCTGAAATAAGGCTCGATAGAATGTCCTCTGCCAGACTCTTTTTCCGCCCAAGCTAAAACTTCATCGGCGCACACGGTTGGCCAGTCACGTCGGAAGTTATCTGGTGTAGGTAAATCAAGCGCGATGGCTTTGAAGCACCAATCAATCGCGGTTTCCATGTCGTTGACATCGAACAACCAGATAACCATATTGGTGAAAATTGGGTTCTCGAATACTTCGCCTTTTGCTAGGTAAGCTTCCACGTACGGTTTGTACTTGGGCACCAAAACATCACGCTTATGTTTCACCTTGTCTTCGATAGCATTGAGCTGTTTTAGATACTTGCGGTCTTCTTCAAAATCGATCAGCTTGATGTGCAGGCTTTCGGTATTTGCACTAGCACTCAACTTCGATGCAGAATGACTGACTTGATTTTCTAGAAGCTGACGACGCTGCCTTGCTAAAGGACTAGCCATTCATCACCTCTGCAACGGCTGATTCGACGACTGAAACAGATTCGATAGCAGCGAACTTTTTAAGATTTCCCACAGCGTAACCTTCCATACGGATATGGTTTTGCTTGAAACGAAGCTCATCTTCATCGTTTTTCTGCTTACGCCACTGAGTGCCTTCTTGCGTCAGAATCTGTAGGTTCTTGGTATTGGTAACCCAAAGTTGGTCAGCCGGGAAAAATGGTGGTGTGTAAGCCTTTTTGCCAGCAATTGTCTTGGCTAGGCTTTGGGCTGCTTTATGCTCTGTTGGACTATCGGCAGCCTCAAGTAAGCGGTGCTGCTCAGCCGCGACTAGATTCGACCCAACTAAAACAACGAGATCTGGGTCTTGACGATGTTCGGGAGCAATCGTCGTGTTGATTAGATCTTGCGTAAGTGAATCAAGATTCTTGTATGAATCAGTCGCAGTGCCTGTTGGGTCAAGCTTTGCTGATGCGAGTACCTGGCTAGATCTCTTCTCTTTAACAATCGTGAGCCAGCCTTTATTTACATCCTGGCCTAATGGATTTTTAATCGGATCCGTATTAGTTGCGATAGACGTACCGTTAAAACCGACACGCAACATATCCAATGCAAAACGACGAGAAATCGCGCTTTTCATCATGCTCAACCAGTGACCTTTAGAGCCAGAGTTTGCCCATTGAGTCATAGTTTCCCAAAGGATGTGTGCTCCTGAATCTGTCTTTGTAAGCTCGTAGGTATTACCACTTTGGCCCACTTCCACGCTAAAACGTCCCGAACCAGAGCGACCGGTCGAAAGGCCATCATCACCAACATCAACAACCTGACCTTTGATTTGCTGAACTGGCAGCAATGAAACCATGCCTAGGAAAGCATCCGATTCCATAATTGCTTGACGTAGCTTAGTTTCCATTGGGGGCGTCAAGTTAAACGACTGTGTACCTTGCGGAGCATTTGCGGCGGATAACGTCGCTGTACAAAACTCTTGTAAATAACTGGTAGATAGTGCGTTCAGCATTAAAACATCTCCTTAGATGAGAAAGATTCACTAGCACCTGATGGATCTGGTTCCTGGTCAGGGACTTCTTGTGATAGTTCAGCAAACTTAGTTTCTAGTCCGTTCACTTTCTCAAACAACGGATTTAGCTTTTCTTCCAGCGCAGCGGAAAACTGCTCGACCGTCGCATCTTTGGTTGCTACTTCTGGTGTTTCTGGTTGATCGGGTGTGTTCTGCAAATTGAACTCTTCTTTTAGTTCTTGCTTAAACTCACCTTTGAAAGCAGAAAACTGCTCTTTTAGTGCGACTTTTAATTGTTTTTCGGTCACGTTGGTGCCCTCTGCTGTTGATAGCGTTTCTGGCTCTTCATCGTCAGAAGAGAAAAATTCATTGAATGCCGCAAAAAAGCGGTCTTTGCGAGTAAAGCAATCTGAAAAGTCCACCTCTTCTAAATGGCTTGCTTTGATCTCGGTGGTTTCCCCATGAACACGAGAGAATTGAAGGAGCGATGTTCCTGTGGAGGCTGGGGAGTCAGTCGCAGCTAGGCCCATTAGATAGCAACGCCCTTCCCCCTTGTAGTCGGGATTAGGCTCAATAGATGTGAATAGTTTTTGTTTTTTACGGTTGGCTTCAAGCAGATAGTCATTCGGCTCTAGCTTGGCGAACAGACGTAATTTCCCGCCTTGTTCCTCCGCTTTTACTTCAACCACTCGGCCCCAGTTTTCACCATAACCGTAAAATCGACGATGCTCAGGCCAAATTAGTGCGGTGTACTCATCCATCGAATAACTAGCGGCCATTTGCTCAATCCAATCACGGGTTATTTTACGCCCGTCGACGGTCGGTCCTTCTGTCGCGATGATTTTCCACTCACTAATCTTTGGCATTTTTGTACTCAAACTTGTCAATCACATACGGTTCGAGCAAACAATACGCCTTTGAATGTGTCGTTTCAGCTACTTCAATTCCTTGTAATTCGGATACATTTACTATCCGAATTCATCCGAACTTTGCTTAGTCATCTGCAAGTTTTCGGCGCGTATGATGCGCTTATGGCATATTCTCCAGAAATACGACAAGCCGCCCGAGCTCTCTATTTGAAAGCTTGGACGCCACGTGAAATCGCTACCGAACTGAACCTGAATAATGAGCGCATCATTTATTACTGGGCAGACAAATTCGGTTGGCGCGATATGTTGCGTGAACAAACCATTGATGAAGCGATAGCAAATCGAATTCAAACACTGCTTGAACTTGTTGACCCCACTAAAAACCAACTAGACATGCTCGATCGGCTTATCAAGCATCACGCTGCATTAAAGAAACAAAGGGCACAAGAAAAGCAGCAAGGTGAGCAACCTTTAAATACAGGGAATAAAAAGCACGACGGTACAAATAGCCGTAACAGCCAGAAATCTAGCAGTAATTCAAAATCGACCAAGAAACGTAAAAGTAAAAAGAATGACATCAGCGAACTGAGTGAAGAGGACTTTGTCACATGGCACGATTCCCTGTTTGACTATCAGCATGTAATGCGCAACAACATAAAACAGCGTATTCGAAACATTCTTAAATCCCGCCAAATTGGTGCAACTTACTACTTCAGTGGCGAAGCGTTAGAAGATGCGATTCTGACCGGCGATAACCAGATTTTTTTGTCAGCATCACGAGCTCAAGCAGAAGTATTCCGCAGCTACATCATTGCTATTGCAAAAGAGTTCTTAGACATAGAGCTGACTGGAAACCCGATCATTCTCTCCAATGGCGCTGAACTTCGCTTTTTATCTACCAATAGTAAAACCGCGCAGAGTTACCACGGCCATGTCTATGTTGATGAGTATTTCTGGATACCGAAGTTTGACGAACTAAACAAACTCGCTTCAGCAATGGCTACCCATAAAAAATGGCGTAAAACCTACTTTTCGACACCATCATCGAAAATGCACCAGGCATATCCATTTTGGACGGGCGACCAATGGCGAAAAGGCAGAGACTCACGCGCCAAAATTGAGTTTCCAACGTTCGATGAATATCGCGATGGTGGTGTACTTTGCCCTGATAAGCAGTGGCGATATGTCGTCACTATTGAAGACGCTGCAGCAGGCGGCTGTGAACTATTTGATATTGAAGAACTGAAGGACGAATACAGTAAAGACGATTTCGATAACCTGTTTATGTGTATCTTCGTCGACGGCTCTTTGTCTGTATTCAAATTCTCTGACCTCGAAAAAGGCATGATTGACTCTGCCCACTGGCAGGACTTCAAGCCGAAAACCAAATCACCGTTTGCCGGGCGTGAAGTATGGCTGGGTTATGACCCTAGCCGAACGCGAGACAATGCTTGCTTAGTAGTAATAGCTCCGCCGGCAGTTGCAGGTGAAAAGTTTCGTGTCTTAGAGAAGCACTACTGGAAAGGGCTTAACTTCCAATACCACGTGAGTGAAATTGAAAAGGTATTTCAACGCTACAAAGTCACTTACATAGGCGTTGATACTACAGGCATTGGCGGCGGTGTTTGGGACTTAATTAAGAAAAAGCACCCTCGTGAAGCCCACGCCATACATTACAGCAACGAAAACAAGAATCGCCTAGTAATGAAGATGATCGATATCGTAGAAGCAAAACGACTGCAGTTTGATGCCGAACACAAAGACATTGCGATGGCATTCATGGCGATTAAACGAGTGCCTACCAATAGCGGTAACGCTATGACCTTTAAAGCAGAGCGAAGTGAAACAACAGGCCACGCCGATGCGTTTTGGGCCATTTCACACGCCATTATCAATGAGCCGCTAGACCACAACACACCAACGAAATCAACCTGGGCGACTGCAGCATGATCAATCAAAAAGACAAACTAGTACAACAGGAGCAACATGCGGAATCTGTTTATCACCTTGACACAACACCTGAGGCAATTGACTCAACCAGTTGGATGACTTCATATTCTGAGCTTTTCTATAACGACACTGATGGTTACTGGGAGCCTCCAATTTCACGCCAAGGCTTAGCAGAAACTTCACGTGCAAACGCCTATCACGGTTCTTTACTTAAAGCTCGAGCAAATTATGTTGCTGCCCGTTTTATTTCAGGTGGCGGTTCAAGACGTCGGCAGATTCAATCTTTTTGTAATAACTACTTCACGTTTGGTGATGCCGCATTTTTAAAAATCCGCGACCACTTCAAACGTGTTGTGCGCTTGTTTCCTCTACCGACCATGTATCTACGTAGACGTAAAAATGGGGACTTCGTTTTGCTAGAGCGAGAAAACAAGCAACGAGTATACAAAGAGAATGACATCATTTTTTTGCCTCAAGAAGACCTACAACAGCAAGTTTATGGCCTACCTGATTATCTAGGTAGTTTACAAAGCAGCTTACTAAATCGAGATGCAACGCTATTTCGTCGTCGCTATTACAAGAACGGTGCACACATGGGATTCATTTTTTACGCCACGGATCCAAACCTTAGTGATGACGATGAACAAATGCTGAAAGAAAAAATCGCGAGTTCTAAAGGGGTGGGTAATTTTAGAAGTATGTTTGTTAACATTCCAGGCGGTGCAGAAAAAGGGATTCAGCTGATCCCGGTGGGCGATATAGCGACAAAAGATGAATTTGAACGAATCAAAAACATCACTGCGCAAGATATTCTCGTAGGCCATCGCTTCCCTATAGGAAAAGCAGGAATAATTCCCCAGGGAACGACTAATCTGGGTGACCCCGTCAAAATTGGCAGTGAGTATGCCAAAGACGAAATCATACCTGTATGCGAGTTAATTATGGATGAAGTTAACAACGATCCAGAGATAAGAAATATCAAAAATCTACATTTAAAATTTGATACTACGTTTGGAGAAAGCTCATAAACCTGTACAAAAACACAGCCCTTTGACGTATCATTATTTGGTCAGTCAATAAGTTAGGTGCTTGTATGAGAGTATTGTGTCCGGAGTGTGGTTGTAAAAGCCGAATTCAAAAATCCAATCGACTATCCAATAGTCATGCCGATTTATATTGCAGTTGTAGTGACCCAGAATGCGGGCATAGTTTTGTGATGAACTTGTCTTATAGTCACACTTTAAGCCCATCGGCAAAAACAACTAGTCAAATGGCTTTTGATTTATGTAAGGCGTTGCCGCCAGAGGCACGACAACAGCTCAAACATCAACTCTCGATACTATAGTGAATCTTGTATAAACGCCGTGCTATCTACTTCAGAAGCCATCTCGACAATGCTCAAGATGGCTTTTTGTTTTTCGGAGTCCAGCTGCCCTTTTGTATCAGCCAGTATTAAGCCAGCAATATATGCACCTGCCGCTCTAGTCCTCTCTGTTGCCTCACTATTAGCCACACCATCAATGACGATTTCTAAAGCAGACAACAAGATATCGTTTTGATTTTTATTCGACATATCAACACCCTTACCAATCATCAGTGAAATATACTGTATATCCATACAGTTTTCCACAGTGGTTTTTAGATACAATTCACTCATTAAGAATTTTCCTTTGCTAGCACAATTCCATAGCAATAAGGCTACCGCATCTTTAAATTCCCAAACCGTCAAAAAAGAAGAGCCAAACAAAAATCTCTGCTTCGAAAAAATATACGGTATAACGCTTAGTAAAAAGCCTAAGTTTAAGAGTTAGAGCACAAAAGGAGTGAGTCAGATCCGGGTGAAAACGAAGGAAACCGATATTTACTGATATGTAACGTTACTTTATAGTAAATATCACATATTCGATTGACCTATTGGTCAGAATGGTTAAGAATTATACCTGAAAGTACGCATTGCGTACCTCTTCTCCACACATAACGCAGCTGTCGCTGCAAGGAAATGCCAAATGAAAACTGAAAGTAAGTCGCCAAGACGTATCGTCTTTACGGATGCTGAACGTATGCTGGCTTTCAACACATTAGAACAATCTCGCGCTCGACGTGCAGAAAGATCACCTCGCAGAAAAAGGAATAGTGGTTCAAATGAAGCTCAAGGTTGTCGTTGATAGAGACTTGCTACCATTAAATCAGCAACAAACGCTTCTTAAAGACGAATTTGAAACCTATAAGAGATTGAGCTTATCTCAAAGCCCTAAAAATTTCATCACTCCATCTATTGGTGATCAAATGGCTATGCCTTCGGATCACCCGTCGTTTGGTCGAGATACTGAGTTCGAAAGACCCGAGTCTTTAATAACCGATATTCACAAGTATCGATTGACCAAAGTTCACGTAGATACAAAAGCAGCTTGGAAACCGTACAAGAAACAATGGTACTGTACAAGTAACGAAAGTATTGTTTATTCAGGCTTCGTAACGCCTGATGATACTTACATTTTCGTAATTATTGAATTTCTAACTGCTGAAAACGCTACTAACCCAGAAGACTTCGACGCACATAAAAGCTATACCGCTAAAGATGTAGATGGATTTTTGGATATTGCCGCTGAGAATGAAGAAGACTTTCTTAAAGGTTTAGATCACGACGACTCTGAACCACCCGTAGCAAGTTAATTCTAGAGATTGGCAAATTTAACACCCACTTAATTTTACCAATTCAATTCAACGGCCAATCATCTTCCATCTCTGGGAAGAACGACAGGTCTGGTTGTTGATACTCTTGCTGTTCTGGCTGGACTAATACCTGGTCCCAACCTTCAAAATTCATCCAACTATTGTTTTTCTGCAGGTGTGCGGGTAACTTCAACCAGCTGAGCTGGACGAGCGTTGCCGTACTCATCGACCTCCGCTGCGCGGATTTGGATACTAGTCTCATTATCAATGCGTAAACTGCTGCCTTTTAACAGTGCGGCCTGTGCCGGTTCATCAATATTCGCGGATTATTCGCCCGACTATTCACAGGGTCTAAAACTCTGGTTAGCTGATCGCAGGCCTGTACCTCGTGATACTCCGTACAGTTATTGACAGAACTCCGAGAATTAAACCCTAGGTTTCTAATATTGAATATAAGCAGAGCTCTCGCTCTGCTTTCTTTGCGGAAGGGTTGTTTAAAATCAGGTTATTCGTTAACTGAATGGATCTGTCAGATTAGAAGAGAATACGAGCCCATTAAGCTGGTTTTGTTCACACATAGCCTTGAGCCTCTCTGTACAATATAAGTTGCTAGCCCCTTCTAATCTTGATTTAAAGATCACTTTATCTTTCACATCATCATCAATGAATGCAAGAACCTCTAACCCATCAGGGCTTCCATATGAGATCTTCTCTACACACTTTTGTCTATCTTCTTTTCCAAAAGTCAGCGATGTATATAAATACCATTGTTCACCTTGATAGTTGACAGGTAAAAAATCCCCGCTTTCAGATAAGCAACTATTTAGAGCTTCATATGCCCTCGGAGATAAAACAAGATATGTTCGTAACCATAAGCTAATATCAGGTAATACAGAGTTATCGGTTAATACATCTTCAAACTCGACCTCCGCAGGCTTCCAAATATCTTTCAGAGATTTATTTTCAACAGCCTGCAATAAGATTCTCTCAAAATAGTCGAAATCCCCCAACTGGGTAGCGATTTCATCTGGGCCAGAACATACCGACTGAAACTTAGTTAAATCATCTGTAATTTTATAAACCGTCATCATCCTTTCCAAACTTCATTCTTAGCTTCCAAGACCTCTTTAGGGTAGGTGCCACTCTTTAACTCCATTTTGACCCGAAGTAAGTTAGCCTCAAAGTGCTGTTTACTCGGAATACCCTTCGAAAATTTGGAACTAATCCAAGTTTCATAATTAAATGTATGGATCGAACGGTGAGCCGGAGACTTAGGTGCTTCCCAGTTAAAGTCCGTATGCTTCGCATAATTTGTTAACCAAACACCATTTACGGGCGCATTTATGCCAATTTTATGCATGTGCAAATTTAATCTTGCGGCTCTCATTTCTGCTTTTCTAAACCTTCCCGAGCCAGGAATGATATGGTGAGGCTCATGGTTTTTAGTTGGTTTAGGCTCTCCTGCAGCGGTTAGATTATTAGCTAGTTTCGTCGTCGGATGATGCTTTTCAACGAACAACTCTTTCGCATTTTTTTTTAAGTTTTCTGCAGAGTACGATTGCAACTTAGCTTGCATATCTTCAACTCGAGCATGAGCAATGAGTTCAATCCTCATTTTTTTCAAAAACCTCAAGTCTTGTGCTTCAAACTGCAATCGTTTTGCTCTTTGCTGTTCAGTTTCACTCGCAGGTGGAGCCACACGATACTTGCTATAGAAATCGTCGACTAACGCATCAAAACGATCTAAGGCCAACTCAGCTGCAGTTGGATTACTAGGACGATTCGTTTTTCGTCCAACTATACTCAAATTATGCTTCATACTCGTATCCCTCGAACAAACAAAGCCGTTGGATAACATTCACATAACTGACGAGCAAATAATCAATAGCCTTTATGTGGCCTACAGCTCAGATTTTTATGCAAGCAATAGCACTTTAAATCAACTTTAAGAAATAGCGGTTCACTACTCTAACCTTTAAGTTCTTATGACGACACAAACCGGACTAACTCAATATTGGAAAAAGCCGCCCCTCAAGATAATCTGCCGTAATGCTATGCCAATAAGAAAGCTCACTTTCATCAACTTCCATGTGTGGTATAGATTCATGTAATAGTGATTGCCAATAGGACTGATTCTCCTTAAATCGCTGATATTCAGATTGATAAAAGTGACTCGCGTCTTGTTTTATATCGCTCAGGTCCAAATCCCTGCAGTTCAATGACCACCCTCTTGCACCAGCAGCCCAAACCATAAACTTGTCTACTTTATCCTTAGCCAGTTCTCCTTCAAACGTAATGCAGAAGCGATTGCTCGTATTCACGTGCACTCCTCTGCTATGCAAGTTCTGACTCAGCTTTTCGGCCTGCTTTTCCAAACGGATGATTCTCTGATAAAGCTTGTTCTGATATTCCTCAGATTTCTGCTGCTTTTTGGCGATCGCTTTGGCCTTGATGGTTTGCTCTTTGGCATTTCGTAGCTTACGGATTTGCCGCTTGATTGGCTTTTTCCATTGCTCAAGTTTGTATCCCAACTCCTTAATTATTGCGGTCATATTGCCAGCTTCAAACGAAGCAAGAGTTTCCCAGGCAGGAGCTCTTGAGCACTTCGCGATATTGTATCGATTTCCCTTGATTAGCCCTTGGTCAGCATTTTCACCTTTAGCGGCATAACCGACTGCTTTGATAATGTAAGAACCGGCGGCTTTTGGCTTTTTGATTCGCTCTAATTTCGCAAACCCGTGCCCCCATATCTTTTCAAGTCGCTTAGCCCAAGAACTAAAGAGATGCTCTGGTACTGTCCAACGCAGCAAAATATGAACGTGTGGATTAGGCTCTCCATCTTCATTGGCTGGACACTCGGCTACCCATATGTAATGGAAATCAGCAGGCAAGTTAGTCGGGCCAATATCGCTGGGTTGAGCATGTTTAGCAACTTTCTCCTGGGATAAGTCGCAATACTTTCGTCCACTATCTTTGTCAACTTGGATGGTATGATCCGCAACCCAGCCGCGTTGATACATTTTCTTTGCGCCATCAAGAAAACGAGAGACTTCTTTACCTATCGTTGTCTCTAAGGTTTTTTCCATCGAGAACTCTTGCTTGGGCTTTTGTTTAAGATCGCAATACGGCCCGGCTATGACACTGCCCTGGTTCATAGCTTTAACACGCTTACTATCTAAGGTTGGAAACAGCCAGTATTCTCCACCAATATCCGTGATTGGTTGGTCAACTTTCTTTTCACCACGCTTAGGATGTACTGTCACCATGTTGCGCTTATAGATTATTGGATGATGCGACCCCATGCTGACACACTCACTTCCATCCAACATTCCACCGAATATGGCCATTCGTTGTGCCTTGGTGAAAGTCAGCGTGAGAAAAGTAGAGAAACCACCATGGCAAGCTGCAGTGTAAGCCCCTGCCTCAAAGATTTTAGAAACAGAACGGGACGTCAGCTTTTCCGAGAACCTCTCACCACTGTTTTCCAAAGGCGCAGCACTAGATGGCGTTTCGGTTACCGCCTGAAACTTATAAGTTTCATTCCAAGACCGGTGCATTAGATGCATTGAAATAGGAATCTTTTTAGGTTCGCCTTGTCCTCGTTTTCCATTCTGATTGAGAATGGCAGGTTTGGAGCGCTCGTTCGTTTCATACAAAGCATCATGGCTAAAGTTGGCGTCGGCATTGCTGATGATACTTTTAGGGCGTAGAGACTTGCTCAGGCTCATCAACTGCTTAATTTGCTTGTCTTTTCTGTGGCGAAATTTCTCTGTCGGACTTTTGCGCCCTTTGACTAGCCTATACTCTTCGGCGATTCTCGCCGCCGCTTCGCGGTCGTGTTTCGAGCAATAATTTACAGATTTATAGAAGTCAGTTCGCTCTTGAAGATCTCGTTCGCGCTTAGACTTTCGATTGGGAACACGGTCATATATCGCTATTTTTTTGACCATGCCACTATCTAGAAGTGCTTGTTCTTGGTCTGAGTAAATTTTGGAACCTAAAAAACCAGCATTATAGCTGGCGTCATTATTTTTGATTCGGTCGAGGGGCATCACTGCCCCACCAATATATAGAAGATCAGACTGATTCATAATCTATCCGCAGTTTGTCTTTACCTACAGAGAAAACGGTAAACTTTTGGTGCGTCATACCGACTCCAGTTCCTGAGTCGTCACTAGCATGAAACCACCTTTCATGTTGCCTTTGCTCAATACTCCTTTGCTTAGATGAGTACAACTAAGGGAAACACACGCTTGTTCGATGGCTTGGTCTAGTGAGTCGAAGTCGCCAACCATTACATTGGCGACTTCTTTCGTGTCTTCATGGCGGATGATGCCGCCATCTGGGCAAAGCATTATTGCGGCGTATTGCATGACGCACGCTCCTGTTCTTCTAAGAAGCTACTAGCCTCATCAATAAAAGAGCGCCCGCCTTCCACCGTTAACTCTGCATCAATAGTCGTGTATCCGGCAGAACGCGTAATCTCATAGCCAGCTTCGATGCAGTCACAACACTCTTCCAATCGGTCTTTCAACATTTCAATTAACTGGTTGGCTTCACTCGAACTATTACTCATGCTGCATCCTCCGATTCAGCTTGATCGCGGCGAACGGCAATGCGTTCAATTAGGTCGTCTTCAATGTTCAGTAGTTCTTCTAGCGCACATTCCTTATCAATCAACACAACGTTGTGGGCGTGGTTAGTCGTGTTCTCATCAAACACAATCACGTTCAGAAGGCTCATTTTTGATGAGTACTCGATACGAATACTGATGACATCTGAGCTATCCAACGCCAAAGCGAACAGACTATTAATAGTTGTTTGGATCGCGAGTTTGTTTGCGACTTCATTTAGATTCATCTTTTATGCTCCTACGCTAAGACGAAAAAAGCCCCCTGTTACAGGGGCAGAGGCTTGGAGAATTAATGCGTACCACTGAATTGGTAATGCTTGAGGCGTCGAACGTCACCAAGATTGCGATCGAACAACGTTGCGATTTCTTTAATCTGTTGCATGCCGTTACGGATTTTTTGAAGCTCCAAATCATTAAAGCTTTCAAACTCTCGCACATGCTCCGAGGCTTTCAGATCACCGGCGACTAAAACCATACCGCGAAAGCGTGGTGGCATCGCGTTCCACAACTGCTTCAACTTGCCGCGTGTAGCGGAACCATTGAACAAAGCTTTACAAGCGGCAATGCTCTCGTTGGCGTTGGGTATTTGCTTTTGTTGTTCCTGTTGAATAGCTAACTGACTCATTGGCTCTCCTTAGGCTAAGCCCGGAAGTGGCGCACCGTTGGCGAGTAAATCTGTGCCCATTTGCATGAGTGGCTGAAAGCCGGTGGTGCGATTTTCTAAATCGTTGACGAACAAAACTAAGTTGCCGATGGCCGCTTGAACCTTGGCAATGGTTTTGCGTTTTTGACTGCGAGGTAAACGGTCTGCACTGCACATGTGCATTGCATCGCTAGACAGCTCACCTGAATATTGGTTGTTAAGTAACGTGCGCTCTAAAAGGTTCTTATCTTCCCCATCTTGAGGTAACTGAACCGTCACGACACCTAGGTCAGCAAAGAGTGTGTTCACAATGGTGTAATCGCCGGATTCTTTACTCAGCAATGCCAAATCCACTGGGTCCAGCTTGTGCGGCTGTTCTGGGTTGAGCTTGTTACGCAACATTCTCCCAGTCAGGCCAATGCGTGGAGCCAGCTTTTCCATATTGTGATTGATGGCGAAGTCGCAGCATGCAGCGTTAAAAGATTGCTGTTTGCGTTCGCGGAATCCGCACATAGCGATATTTGCGTCCATGATCCACACTCTTACATGAAAGGGGGTACGAGAATGACAACCAACGCGAACACATTTAGCCACATTGGGCAGTGCGTTTTAGTTGGAATAAGAGAGGAAAAGCCCATTACTTACCCAAGCGCAGCAATGGCTTCTCGTGCCGCCATTTCGTGCATAGCAACCATGTTAATCAGTGGCTTATCACGACGTTTGTCTTTTGGCTTGATGATCACGCGACCTTCAGTCACGTATTGCTTGATGGTACCCATAGGCAAACCAGTAAGGCGGGAGTATTCTTCGTAAGTCACATATGGACTTAGTGGAGGTATCTTGTACGTTAACATGGTGATATCCTTGTATTTATATCTATCTTCTTCGGTTGTCTCTTGCTTTGGTCGGCGTAACATCCGAAAACAAGTTTAGTATTGATCCGATTTTTCGTACGGTCAACGTATTTTCGTACAAAATTGAAATCAATCACATAATGGTGAACGATTATGAGTGCAGAATTGGCTATTTTTGATTACATCAAAGGCGAGGCATTCACTGATAAACTAAAAGAAATCAATGGCGTAAATTCTCTTGGAGAACTGGCGCAGATATATGGTGTACCTAAAACCACTTTTAGTACTTGGAACTCACACAACAGAAACTCACACGAACTAGTTGTAAGAACTCATTTACGTACAGGCATCCCGGTTAAAGAGCTGATTCTTCCCAACGACTATCCTGAGACCGAACTACACCACTCTTTTTGGGGCAATCAAAAAGCACCTGAAGCTGAGGTGACTTCATCTAGTCCAGAGTTACAGAACCCTCAGTTAGCCATCTTCGCGATTAAGAGTTTCTGCCTCACGAACGGTCAACTTGTGCCAACTGGGGAAATCCCATATGCACAACGTATGTTTAACTCTTGGGATTTAGAAGCCAGCAACACCATTGAAATCGAGACGAACGACGGCCGCTTTCTGGTGGATAAAAAACAGAACGATGCAGTGAGTGGCGAGTATTTAATTGATATGAATGGGCGTCTGTCCATCAACCACATTCAACGATTACCAAACAAACTAGCCGTCGTGTTTGGCAACTCGACGGTTGAAGTATCAGAAGAAGATATAAAAGTAATTGGCCGCGTGGCGGTATCGTTGGAGAAGAACTAGTTGGCTAACAATGTGACTTTTGACAATAACGGCTCGATTGCCCGTTTAAAAAGTATGGCAGAGCCTTTAACTCAAGACGACATTCGCAATGCCGTGAAGCAGTACCTAAAAAAAGATCGCGTCATAAACACTTATTCAGACTCTACAACTTATGATCTTATCGTAGATGGCGAGCCTTACCCACCAAAGGCTATCTTTGGTTTAGCCATGAGTAAGCTACTTGGGATCGAAGTGAAATCCACTCATTTCTCTGCTGGCCTGAAGAGCCCCTGTTTTACTACGTTTGAGAACCTGGGTTTTGAGATTCGTTCCAAAGAAAACTCTCAAACCACTGGAGCGAAAAAGAATACAAGTGCTCTATGGACTGAGAACGAGTTGTCAAAGGCTATTGATGCTTATCTTGAAATGCTCGAAAAGAGTAAACAGGGCGTCAAATACTCGAAGACGAACTATTACAGAATGCTATCTGAAGAGTTTGGACGTTCGCATAAAGCCTATGGCCGTAGAATGTCTAATATCAGCTACATTATGACTTTGATGGGACTGCCAATAGAACAAGGTTTGGCTCCTCTTTCAAATGTAGGCCCAACCCAAACACCTGTTATAGAGCGATTAATTTCCGAGAAACTTAATCGCCCCTACTTGGGGCTTGGGATTGCCGCAGCAGAGGAAACTTCGACAATCACAAGTAAGACAGTTCCCGAGAGACCTGCCGGAGAAGAGAACCCTGAATCAGTGGAAACGACGACAACTGTTTATAAACGTTCAGGTAGAGTAAAAGGTTGGGTCATCCGTCGTTCCAACGGGTATTGTGAGCTGTGTGAAAAAGAAGCTCCATTTACTAAGGACGATGGAACTCCTTTCTTAGAAGTCCATCATCTTACTCGTATGATAGATGGTGGTCCCGATACCGTTCAGAACTGTGTCGCACTATGTCCAAATTGCCATAGAAAACTACACCATAGTGCAGACCGTATGAATCTAACAGAGGAACTTCGCAATAAAGTCCTTAAAAAAGAAAGCGGCTTATAGCCGCTTTATTTATGAGTAACGTAATCAGTATTAATCCTACTCACCTGCTTTAAGGAACATTTTTTGCTTTAAACCTGGGAATTTCGGCTCCCAACAACAGTCTTGGGAGTCTCCTTCATACTTATATTCAGTCGTAGAAAACACCACTTGTAAAGAGTATTGTTTGCATAGTTTCTTTAACGTAATCATAAAGTTGTCTAGATCATTATCGTGAATTTCATGCTGCTTCGGTGTATCAAGAATAATAAAATCTAGCGTAACATTTTCAGATTCTAGGAGTAACTCAATGAGTGCCGCATGATAGGCTAGAACCACACGAGCTCTAGTACTTCCTTTCAACTGTTCAATAGACTCAACACCAAAAAGAGGAACAAAATCTTTTTTCCACTTAATATCTAAGTTTACATTTATAGTGCCAATAGATTCCAACCACTTTATTAATAATTGTTTAAACCTAGATTTTAATTGAATTATTTCTGGTACACTATTTCGGCTTGAAGATAGTGACGCAACTCTATCCACGGCTCTTCGCTGATCTGAGAGCAAGTCAAAGTATATATCTGAAAGTCTATCTAGATTAGACAGCTTTTCTTGTTGCACTTGCAAATCAAATAATTGGTTTTTAATCTCAGATATAGCCTCAACCAGAGCAGATGCCTCTGTTCTTTCGATTGCATTATTTCGCTCTTCAACAATTTGACGAGTTAGTTCTTCGACGGCGGTTCGACGACGCTTCAGTTCATCAATCCTAGATAGATCGCTTTCTGCATTCCTTTCTAGATCTTTAATTTGGTCTCTTAAATATAATAGATTCTTACTATAGCTATCAGAGCTACTAGAAAATAGTTGGCAGTTGGATGATCCACACAAATCTGAAGACCTAACAAATACTCTTCGCGCTTCTTCATTTAAGTTAAGAGTATCAACCTCCGTGTTAATTTCTGCGATGATACTTTCAACACCTTTAGTTCTATAATGCAACTCTCGAATATCTTCATCAATGTTATGAATGGTTCTTTTATGAGAACTAATAATTTTATCTAAAGCATTCAACGAGTCATCGTGGTTGGAGTGAAAACTCTTTAAGTTATCAAGCTCCTTATCTAGCGTCTCAATTTCTTCATAAATCTCTTCTGAAGTTTTGTTGATGTCAGATACTAACTCTTTCTGGTTTTCATATCTTCTACTTGCTAAATGAACTGATTTATCAAGTTGTGCTAACTTTTCTTTCTCTATTATTGCTTGTTTCTTCTTATTAAATGAGTTTTTAGGCGGCAACTTGAATAAAAGCCTAATCATTTCTTCAAATTGGTCTTTGATGAAATTAAATTTTGAATAATAATGTCCCCTATATCCGTCATCCTGATCCAGATAAACTAATGGTAGCAAAGTAGATAAATATGGTTTTGTGGACTTATTACTTGTTGATATAATATCAGGCCGTTCAAGGGAAAATAACTCAAAGAGATACTCTGAGTATTCATCATCATTATAGAAATTTTGAGGAGCACTTGTTCCTTCTACAACTTCGATATCAACTTCCGTTCCAACTACTCTTGTGATTGAAAGTCGCTTTCCTTGAACTTCTACATTCAAAACAGCGTAATTAACATGATCGTAGATGTCCTGTCGAAAAACACATGGGAAACCTAAACAAAAAGCAATAGACTGTACGATTGGTGTTTTACCACAGCCATTAGGCCCCCATAAATGAGTTATATGCTCGCCAAAATGAAGTTCCTCCGAACTCCACCCTTGCTTACCTTTACCCACTAGTTGCAAACTGACTAATTTCATTCTAGCTCCAAATCCAGCTGACGTGCTACGCAAATATTCCTATACGACTTACTTATTTCAAGCAGTGTATAAGCAAGGTTATCTTCTTCTTTAAGAGCAGAACCAATTAGGCTCTTCCCCTTCAGGGTAATTTCCAGTTTACTTTTTCTATTATTAATAGAGATGAAGCCCGCACTTTCCAGAAAGGTCATAGCATTTATAGTTCTGATTCTTAAGTTAGCAGACCATCCAATTTTTTGCTTAGACGTTTTAAATGCGGGCATTGTTTTTTCAATACACTCACCAACCAACTGTCCTAACTCTTCAACTCGGGGCTTACGTCTATCTTTAGCTAGAATTAAAATAGTCAAGCAAATAAATGGTAATTGAAAAAGTGCTTCATTATCCAGTAAGCCGACTTGTTCATCTTTGTAACTAACATTTTCTAAGCGAAGATTTATTCGCTCAGCTTCTTCAAAAAATAATTCAAAGTTCATGATTTTCTCTTAACTATTTCTGAAAATATAGCACCTACAATTAAATTATTATCTAGGCCCATTAATGCACCTTCGTCATACAAATGAGAAATAAGCTTTTTTATAGGAACTCTTAAATCATTAATGTTAATTAGTCCTCCGTTAGACTCTAAATTATCATTTAATAATTCACTTACCTTTTTCGTAACATAGTTTAAATCTAATTCAAAAATATTGTGCCTATTATTTCTTCGCCACAAATCCCAATCGAGCTTACATTTTGAACAGTATTCCACGATGCTATCATCAGCTCCAGCGTCTTTTAAAAACCTTTGTATGATTGATATATTTTTAATGGCAGCGCTATCACCTCCACTTTTCAAACATAGATAAGCATCTCTAGATATACTTAAAATAGAAAGAAGATCATCAATAGATATTCCAGATTGTTCTTCTATTGACTCAAGTGTCCAGTTCTCAATTTTTCCACTTGATTTCTTTGTTACCAGTTCTAAAAGCTTTTTTATGATTTCTTGATTGTCAGTGTAACTCAAGTCAACTTCGCTATAGTCATAGATAGCTTGTCTAACTATTGCTTCGTAATTATTATTTTTTGACTTAAGATATTGGACATCATTTTCAAACTTTAATTTGGATAAGTTCTCTTTAATCTTAGAGTCACTTAGTTCAACTTCTTGCGATATACAATTATTAAAATTATCTATTAATATCTTAGTATATTTATTGGAAAACTCACCAGATTGTATATCCTCAAGGACATTTTCAATATGATCATCATTGTTAATGTTGGTCTGAAAAACTACTGAATTGCAATTTTCATCAAAAATAACAGTATGTAATAATAACTTTCCTATAAAACTATCTTTTATAGAACTTGGTGATTGCTTGCTGCCTCTACTCTTAATTCCAAATACATCAAGTAACTTCCAATTTTGATTCTGTTTCGCTTTAGTCTTAACTTGAAAGAAATCGTATCCACCACCATTTACTCTTCTCTTTACAAAGTCGTCATGCAGATCACAATAGATTCTATCAACTTCAGTACCCTCCAGAATCGTTAAAGCAGCTATCGATGCGGACCTTACTTGAGCTTGATAACGCTCAAATGAATCTCGGCCAGATTGCTCTCTTGGTTCTGTAGTGTGTAATTCTTTACTCATTATGTAGTCAACCAGATTCGGACACTTAAACAAAAGTCTACGCATATAAATCAAGCCAATATGCATCTGATAGATATTACACCACATGAAATAATTTAATACATTGTTCAAGATAAGGTTTATCCGAGTTCCTAGAGCTCCATCAAAATCTACAACAGCAGTAACCATCGTTCCTACCCACAAATTGTCTGTTTAAAGGCTTCACATTCACACATTGATTTTATCAACCACATTGATACTGTATATAACAACAGTATTAAATAAGTATAAACTAATGTCTATTCGCAATTTAAAAGATGGATCTAAAAAATCTTGGTTATGTGAATGTTACCCACAAGGCCGCACTGGTAAACGCGTTCGTAAACGCTTTGCAACTAAAGGGGAAGCTACTGCATTTGAACTGCACCTAATGAAAGAGGTGGATGACAAGCCATGGCTAGGTTCGAAACCTGATCACCGCAGATTATCTGATTTAGTCGAATTGTGGTTTAAGCTGCATGGTAAGAATCTCAAGTCAGGTGCTCATACTCTCCTGCGCCTAGAAAGTATGGCTTTCGACTTGGGAAACCCTATCGGTTCGCAACTTAATTCAAAGCAACTTGCCACTTATCGAGCTAGCCGTGCCAACAAAGGCAGAGGCCAGCAACACAAAGAACTTTCTATCGCTTCGAATAACGTGGATTTTGGGTTGCTAAAAGCGATGTTCAATAAGTTAATAAAGCTTGGTGAATGGAAACTACCGAATCCGGTTGGCGGTATAGAGGCAATAAAGAAGCCAGAGTCCGAACTTGCGTTTCTAACCGAACAGGAAATTCGCTACTTGTTTGAAGTGGCTCAACAAAGCCCAGTTGGTGATGAACTAACGAAGATATATAAAATATGTCTAGCGACAGGAGCACGAATCAGAGAAGCGATTTATCTGAAAGGCACTAACCTGACGAAATACCGCATCACCTACAACAATACCAAAGGCAAACGGAACAGAACGGTGCCGATTTCTGAAGAGTTGTATAACCAAATTTATAAGCCAACCAATGGCCGGCTTTTCACTTGCGGTTACGGCGTAGCATACAAATGGCTAACTAAAGCCCTACCCCATTTACCGGAAGGTCAAGCGACTCACGTCTTACGTCATACCTTCGCAAGCCACTTTATGACAAATGGTGGCAACATTCTTGTATTGAAGGAAATCCTCGGCCATCAGCATATCGATCACACGATGATTTACGCTCATTTTTCACCAAATCACCTGAGTGATGCCGTACGCTTTAACCCACTAACAAATCTTAGTATCTAGCCGGCAATTATGGCGACAAAAAGGCGGCACAGGTCAGCTTTTATCGTTATTCATAGGTCACAGTCGGATTGATGAGTTACTAACACTCTATATATCGCAAGGGATAGCAACGATTAGGAAGGTTAGGCAAGGTGGCGGCACATAGTAAAGCTTTATGTTCATTCCACTAACCTAAAAAGAAAAAGGAGCCAGTACGGCTCCTTCGTATTCTATCGCTAAATGTGAGTATTTACGAATTACTCAGCTTGATCTTCAGCGCGCGCTGCTGCTTCTTTGATTAGAGGCTGCAGTTCACCTTTTTGGAACATTTCTAGAATAATGTCACAACCGCCGATAAGCTCACCTTCAACCCATAGTTGAGGGAAAGTTGGCCATTGCGCGTACTTTGGTAACTCAGCACGGATATCTGGGTTTTGCAGAATGTCTACGTAAGCGAACTTCTCACCACATGCCATTAGTGCCTGTGACGCTTGAGAAGAGAAACCACAGCTAGGTAGTTTCGGTGATCCTTTCATGTACAGCAGGATTGAGTTTTCAGAGATCTGCTGTTTGATTTTGTCGATAGTTTCCATCGCTTCCTCATTCATGGGTTTGAACTTTATTTATTTGCCACATTCTACTCAATAACGACAGAATAAAAACCATATAATTAATAAGGCTTAATTTTAGGTTGCTTATTGGCGAGCAATGCAGCACTTCACCACTGCTAACCTCTTAAAATATTTTCATATCGGGGTTTTAATAAAGTAAAAACTTGCTAAAATACTTAGCAAGTCAGCCTTAAAGGCGACATAGCTATAAAAAAACACTGGAAGCAATCGAAAGGTCATCCTTTCAAATCAATGGAGAATCGAGTAATGGCATTTGAACTACCAGCTCTTCCTTACGCGAAAGACGCACTAGAACCACACATCTCAGCAGAGACTCTAGACTACCACCACGGTAAGCACCACAACACTTACGTTGTTAAGCTTAACGGTCTTATCCCTGGTACTGAGTTCGAAGGCAAAACTCTAGAAGAGATCATCAAGACTTCTACTGGTGGCGTATTCAACAACGCAGCGCAAATCTGGAACCACACGTTCTACTGGCACTGTCTTGCTCCAAATGCGGGCGGCGAGCCAACTGGCGCAGTTGCAGACGCAATCAACGCAGCATTCGGTTCTTTTGAAGAATTCAAAGCGAAGTTTACTGATTCAGCAATCAACAACTTCGGTTCTTCATGGACTTGGCTTGTTAAGAAAGCTGATGGCTCTCTAGAGATCGTTAACACTTCTAACGCTGCTACTCCTCTAACAGAAGAAGGTACAACACCACTTCTAACTGTTGACCTATGGGAACACGCGTACTACATCGATTACCGCAACGTACGTCCTGATTACATGAACGGCTTCTGGGCTCTAGTAAACTGGGACTTCGTAGCTGAGAACCTAGCGAAGTAATATACTTCCCCCTAAGTTCAATTTAGTCTTATTCAAAAGCTCGCTATTTAGCGGGCTTTTTTTTTTCGCCTTCCCTAGCACCTTTAAATAATTCCCTCTTTTACTAAAGTTCTTCTTATCCACGCCGTTAAAAGAGCATCGAGCGAGGAACATCATGCAAATTCATACGTTAGACAAAGCTGCAATTATCAACGAACTTCAGTTCGGTAATGGTATTAACCATGCCGTACACGAAGGTCGTCGTGCGGATTTCTCGCTGATTCTGTCTATGTTCTCTAATGATGTTCGCGATGTGGTCCCAGTTGAAGAGGTCCAGGAAGTCATCACCAGTGACAGTATTCTTCGCCAACAATTGGGTTTATCGCAACCTCAAGCTCTTCGTTCTGATAGCAGCAGCTATGAACTCGCAGCTGAACAAGCGAAACAGTTTCACGATGCAGGATTGCCTTCCGCAAAGCTGAGCCATTACCTAAAACCAGATGCGCTGACTTACCTGCCTGAAGACACATTCAACCTACCAGAGGAGGTTTATCACAACCTATCTGGTCATGAGCGACGCAGATTGGGCGAACGCAACAAACAACTGATCCCAGATGCTGGGCTATATAATCAGCTAGTGACGGCTCAACGTCAGCATCAAATTCAAGCTAAAGCATAGAGATCCGCTTTTTATCCAATAGCTTGCAATACCTACACGTCAGAAATGTGACGTCTTACAAATTACCGCACAATAGTCCTCACTCGAAAGCGTTAGTTTGAAGCCTTTCACACTGAACTCAACGAATTTCAACCATGCTATTAGCACAAACCACTGGTGTATTGTTTTTCACATATGGATACAGTGAAGGTGCTATGGATATCAAAGAATCAATTATTCTCGTCACGTCTGCAGGTTCGGTTATAGGAAGAACCTGTGCAAATCACTTTGCTCACCTTGGAGCAACGTTGATTCTTTGTGACCAAAATTCTAGCGCTTTGAGAGCGAGCTATGAGCAAATCAGCGCTTTCACTGACAAAGTGTATGCGATGAATGTGTGTAGTGATAACACAACGTCCATTAACTTATTGTTTGACCAGATAGAATCACAGCTACGTGCGACACCAGATGTGATTGTTAATTGCTGGACCAGCTCTCCTATGCCTGGCTTAATGGCGCCAGAACCAATGAGTACTTACATTGATCACTTGTCGTCTGCGGCACGCTTCCTTTATACCTACGGCCAAGTAGGAGCAGAGCGCTTTCGAGCCAGAAACAAGAAAGGCGTCATTGTTAACGTCATTTCTCATGACAACCATGAAGACTTTACGGGAGTTGAAAGCATGGCGGCGTTGGTGTCAGGTTTTACTCACAGCTGGGCAAAAGAACTCACACCATTCAACATTCGAGTGGGCGGCGTTATTCCCTCGGTAAATCATACAAAAGAAGAGCTCAACGAGAGACACTGGGCTGAGATCCAAGACGAACTAGTCCGCAACACAGCATACATCGTCGCGAATGAATACTTCAGTGGCCGAGTAGTTGCGACCGAAGTGTAAGCATACACAGCAACTCTGTTTTCCCAAGCCAGATGTAACTCCTGCACCAAAATAAAAAAAGCCCCAGTCACTTGACTGGGGCTTTAACCTTTTCCCGATTAAGGTTCCGTGCTAGCGAAAACCTTGCTCACTCGATTTTTTAATTACGCGTCAGCTTTTTCTTTCTTTGCTTTAGGTGCTGCTTTTGCTGCTTCTTGGTCTGCTTTCTTCTTGATAACAGTTGTACCTTCGAAAGTTTCGCCTTCAACAAATGCTTTACCGTAGTAAGAAGCCATCAACACATCTTTAAGTTCGCTGATTAGAGGGTAACGTGGGTTCGCACCAGTACATTGGTCATCGAACGCTTCTACCGCTAGCTCATCCAGTTTCGCTACGAAATCTGATTCAGCAACACCTGCCGCTTGGATAGACATTGGGATGTCTAGGTTAACTTTTAGTTCATCCAACCATGCTAGTAGACGTTCAATCTTCTGAGCAGTACGGTCACCTTCTTGGCTTAGGCCTAGGTGGTCAGCAACTTCAGCGTAACGACGACGTGCTTGTGGACGGTCGTATTGAGAGAACGCAGTTTGTTTAGTTGGATTGTCGTTCGCGTTGTAACGTACCACGTTAGAGATAAGTAGTGCGTTAGCTAGGCCGTGTGGCAAGTGGAACTCAGCACCCAGTTTGTGAGCCATTGAGTGACAAACACCTAGGAATGCGTTCGCAAATGCAACACCAGCGATAGTAGCTGCGTTGTGTACTTTCTCACGAGCGATTGGGTCATTTGCACCGTTCGCATAGCTTGATGGTAGGTACTCTTTTAGCATCTTAAGTGCTTGAAGAGCTTGGCCATCTGAGTATTCGTTAGCAAGAACAGAAACGTAAGCTTCTAGAGCGTGAGTTACTGCATCGTAACCACCAAATGCTGTTAGAGACTTAGGCATGTTCATTACTAGGTTCGCATCAACGATTGCCATGTTTGGCGTGATTTCGTAGTCAGCTAGTGGGTATTTCGCACCAGTCTTGTCGTCAGTAACAACCGCGAATGGAGTAACTTCTGAACCAGTACCTGAAGTTGTAGTGATACATACAAGCTCAGCTTTTTTACCCATTTTAGGGAACTTGTAGATACGTTTACGGATGTCCATAAAGCGCATTGCTAGTTCTTCAAAGTGAGTTTCTGGGTGCTCGTACATTACCCACATGATTTTCGCTGCATCCATTGGTGAACCACCGCCTAGCGCTAGGATAACGTCAGGTTGGTAGCTAGCCATTTGAGCCGCACCTTTTTCTACTACAGACAGTGTTGGGTCAGCTTCAACATCGAAGAATGTTTGAACTTCCATGCCTTGAGCTTTTAGTAGGCTTACTACGTCATCTGCGTAACCGTTGTTGAATAGGAAACGGTCAGTTACTAGGAATGCACGTTTCTTACCTTCTAGGTCGCCCAGCGCGATTGGAAGGCTACCACGACGGAAGTAGATTGACTTAGGTAGTTTATGCCACAACATGTTTTCAGCTCGCTTCGCTACAGTTTTCTTGTTGATTAGGTGTTTAGGACCTACGTTCTCAGAGATAGAGTTACCACCCCAAGAACCACAACCTAGCGTTAGAGATGGCGCAACGTTGAAGTTGTACAAGTCACCGATACCACCGTGAGTAGTCGGGATGTTGATTAGGATACGAGCTGTCTTCATCTTGTCACCGAAGTAACGGATACGATCAGCGTTAGTATCTTGGTTAGTGTAAAGACCAGATGTGTGGCCGATACCACCAATCTCAACCATAGTTACCGCTTGAGCAACCGCGTCTTCGAAGTTGTCAGCACGGAATAGACCTAGAGTTGGAGATAGTTTCTCGTGAGCGAATGCGTCATCGTGAGATACTTTACCCAGACCTTCACCAACAAGAACTTTAGTGTCTGCTGGAACTTTAACGCCTGCCATTTCAGCGATTGCTGCTGCTGGCTGACCTACGATTTTCGCGTTTAGCGCGCCATCGATAAGAAGAACTTTACGAACTTTATCAGCTTCTGCTTTGCTTAGGACATACGCTTTGTGAGAAGCAAAACGCTCTTTCACTTCGTCGTATACTTCGTCAACTACGATTGCAGCCTGCTCAGAAGCACATACTACACCGTTGTCGAAAGTCTTAGACATAAGGATAGAAGCAACAGCACGTTTGATGTCTGCTGTTTCATCGATAACAACAGGAACGTTACCTGCACCTACACCGATTGCTGGCTTACCAGAAGAGTAAGCGGCTTTAACCATGCCTGGACCACCAGTTGCAAGGATAAGAGCGATGTCATCGTGTTTCATTAGAGCGTTTGAAAGCTCAACAGAAGGCTGGTCGATCCAACCGATGATGTCTTTTGGTGCGCCTGCTGCTACTGCTGCATCTAGAACGAGTTTAGCTGCATCGTTAGTTGAGTTTTTCGCACGTGGGTGTGGTGAGAAGATGATACCGTTACGAGTCTTCAAAGAGATTAGAGATTTGAAGATCGCTGTAGAAGTTGGGTTAGTCGTTGGTACGATACCGCAGATGATGCCTACAGGCTCAGCGATAGTCATAGTACCTAGGTTGTCATCCTCTTCTAAGATGCCACACGTTTGTTCGTCTTTGTATTTGTTGTAGATAAACTCAGAAGCAAAGTGGTTCTTGATTACTTTATCTTCAACAATACCCATACCAGATTCTTCTACCGCTTGTTGAGCTAGCGGGATACGGGCCTGGTTAGCTGCAAGCGATGCTGCACGAAAGATTTTATCTACTTGCTCTTGAGAGTAAGTAGCGAACTCTTCTTGCGCTTTCTTAACGCGAGCAACCATTGCATCTAGTTCAGCCATATTAGTTACAGGCATAGGGAATCTCCTAAAATTAACAAATATTAAAAACTTTTTACTAAGGCTATTACTTATCGTTTTTACTGTTTATCAGTCACTTAGAAAACAAACGTCTTAGTAAATTGCTTTCAGGACTGAGTATAATATTTCAGAGTGTGAAAAAAATTGACTTGGATCAGTTCTCACCACCTAAATACTACCAAAGTGGTGCCTCATCACACCAAAATGACATAAATCACTGATAAACAAATAAATTAACTCTCATTTTTTATTGAGCAAAAAAGAAGCAAATGGACAAATAAATAAAAGAAACTACAACAACCTGTAAAAAAGTTTCATTTTTGACCAACAAAATTACATGTAGGCCCAATTCTTTGTGCTACTGAGAGTATATCGAACCGAATACATCTCTCTACAAACTACCTTGGTTTTTATCAAAAATGTGCGAATGTTAACGTTTATGTAAAACAGTGCAATTTATCAGCAACTTTATACGTAACATTTCCTTTCCAGATTAGATACAGTTTATTAAAGAATTAGTTTTTCTCACTTAAATGGCAGGGAATGCGTTAGTTTTTTTCATTTCTTACAACCTAACTTTTGCCTTACATTACGCCCAAATTACCCCTTCTCCTTTTCACTAATGTGAACTTTGATGAGTACGCAACATGCAAACTTTTGAACTTGCTATCTTCTTGCAGTTTTTTCTCGGTTTGGTCGCCGCAGTAAACCCTGTTGGTATCATGCCTGTGTTTGTGTCACTAACCGGGCATATGACACCAGACGAAAAGCGCAATACGGCAACAACAGCAAATGTGGCTGTTGCGATCATCCTGATCATTTCGCTTTTTGCTGGTCAGTTACTGTTAGACATGTTCAGTATTTCTCTGGATTCGTTTCGTGTCGCTGGCGGGTTGCTATTACTTAGCATCGCATTCTCGATGATGAGCGGTAAACTGGGGGAAGATAAGCAGAACAAACAAGAGAAAACGGAATACGTCAGTCGTGAACAGATTGGTGTGGTCCCTCTTGCAATGCCTTTAATGGCAGGTCCTGGTGCAATCAGTTCGACTATTGTTTATGGTGCACGCTACCCAAGCATGTTCGATACCGTGGGCATTAGTATTACGATTGGTTTGTTCTGCCTTTGTTCATGGCTATTATTCCGTTCTGCCCCATTGATCGTACGATTTTTAGGTCAAACTGGAATCAACGTCATTACTCGTATCATGGGTTTGATATTGGGCGCGCTTGGCATAGAGTTCATTGCGAATGGCTTACGCAACTTATTTCCAGGATTAGCCTGAGTTTCTATAAAATTGTATGATAGAGCGATTCAACAATGGATCGCTTTGTCATGACGACTGACTCTCTTAAACATACTCTATATGTCACCATTTTTGGTACTCATACCAAAGCTGGTAAAACGTTCGATATTGCTCTCATTATCGCGATCATCAGTTCGTTAATCGTACTGGTGTTAGATTCGATACCCTCCGTTCGGGCCGAGTGGGAAAAAGAGCTGAAGTTTATTGAATACACATTTACTGGCCTATTCACGATTGAATACCTTCTAAGGCTTTATTGCTCTCCTAAACCTGCCGCCTACGCAAAGAGTTTTTATGGTGTCGTCGATTTACTTGCGATTTTGCCCACCTATTTAGCACTCTTCTTCCCATCCGCTTCGTTTATGGGTGTGATCAGGGCGCTGCGAGTGATGCGAATATTCCGCATACTCAAGTTAGTCCGATACCTCCAAGAGTCCAATATCCTCTTACGTTCACTGCTTATGGCGCGCAGAAAGATTTTTATCTTCTTTAGTTCCGTCGCCATTATGGTAACGATTTTCGGCTCATTGATTTTTATCATTGAAGGACCTGAAAACGGATTTACTAGCATTCCTAAAAGTATTTATTGGGCGATCGTGACCATCACAACGGTTGGTTATGGTGACTTGGTCCCTCAAACAGACCTAGGTAAAGGGCTTGCATCACTCACCATGTTACTGGGTTATTCCATTTTGGCGGTACCTACAGGTATTTTCACTGCCGAACTGCACCAAGAGATGCAATCGCACAAAGTATTGGTGAAATGCCCAAACTGCTCCCACGCAGGGCACGACTCTGACGCAATTTACTGTAAACATTGTGGTAGTGAACTGGCCGATCCAGACAAAAGAGTCGTTCGAACGGAAGACGACGCATGAAAAAAGAGCTCCCTAAGGAGCTCTTTTATTTTGTCATCAAATAAAGGATTGATGTGATTATGCTTTCTCAGACAGAATAATTCGCAGAGTACGACGCAACGGCTCCGCAGCACCCCAAAGCAGTTGGTCACCAACAGTGAAAGCATTTAGGAAATCATCACCCATTGCCATCTTACGTAGACGACCCACTGGTACAGACATTGTGCCCGTAACTTTTGCCGGTGTTAGCTCTTGAGCAGTGATGTCACGGTCGTTAGGAATCACTTTCACCCAATCGTTATGAGTGGCGATGATTTCTTCGATTTCGTCCATTGGTACATTTTGTTTAAGCTTGATAGTAAGTGCTTGAGAGTGACAACGCATCGCGCCAATACGCACACAAGTACCGTCAATTGGAACAGGTGAACTTTGAGAACCCAAAATTTTATTCGCCTCAGCGCCCGCTTTCCACTCTTCTTTACTCTGACCATTATCGCGCTTCACATCGATCCATGGGATCAACGAACCAGCTAGTGGCACACCGAACTTATCGGTAGGGAAAGAGCCGCTGCGCATTGTATCCGCGACTTTCTTATCGATATCTAGGATAGAGCTTGATGGGTTTGCAAGTTCAGAGCTAACAGAGTCATTGATAACGCCCATTTGCGAGATCAATTCACGCATATTTTGCGCACCAGCACCAGATGCGGCTTGGTAAGTCATTGCGCTTGTCCACTCAACAAGGCCTTTCTCAAATAGACCACCTAGCCCCATTAGCATTAAACTAACCGTACAGTTACCACCGACAAATGTGTTCGTGCCACCGTGGATGCCTTGTTGGATTTGCTTTAAGTTCACTGGATCAAGTGTGATGATCGAATCTTCAGCCATACGTAGCGTAGAGGCCGCGTCAATCCAGTAGCCTTTCCAACCAGCCTGACGAAGTGCAGGGAAAACTTTTTCTGTGTAGCTACCACCTTGACAGGTGATTACCGCATCAAGCTGTTTTAAGCTTTCAATATCATACGCGTCTTGCAGTAAGCCTGCGTCTTTTCCTAAGTTAGGAGCAGGAATACCAACTTGAGAAGTACTGTAGAATACTGGTTCGATTAGGTCGAAGTCTTTCTCTTCAACCATACGCTGCATAAGGACTGAACCAACCATACCGCGCCAACCAACTAAACCAACTCTCATCGTATTAACTCTCCATGTATTAAAAAACCTACCCCATAGTTAATTTTTCACAGCAAAATCTCAACCCCTATTTTGTAAATAAGCGCGTTTTTTAACCTTTTCCTCTGAAAAACCGGGTTACACGAGATTTTTTAGTGTTTGGTTTGCGGTTTTAACCATTTTTCAAGTAGGGAAAGCACTTTAGCCCCCTAATTGGTCTTACCACTCAATGAGAAAATAACACATGAAGCACAATAATTTCACATTACACAACATTTAAAACCAAAAAAGTTAAAACAAACCAACAGTTAATTTCACAAGCAAACGTTTTTACCGACGAACATCAAGATAAAACACCAAATGTTCGAAATATAATTTTTGTTAATGTATGTTATGCGCGATTACAACAAGGAGCGCCTTCCTCTATTGCTCCAAGATTGACAGAGGCACATATGAAGCAAGTTACACCACGCCTACCAAGCTTGATACAGGTATTTATCTCGCTCGGTTTATTTCTCCTGCTGGCATTTTCGTTCACAGCCAAGCTAGACCTACCGATTCAGCTAGCGCTATACATCGGTTGGTTCATTGTCATGATATTGGGCATAAAGCTTGGCCATCAGTATAAAGATCTGGAAAAAGCAGCACTAAATGGCATTTCCAATGGACTTGGAGCCGTTTTAATCCTTTTGGCCGTTGGCGCGCTTGTAGGTACTTGGATCTCTGGTGGTATTGTTCCAACCATTATTTACTACGGCCTTAAAGCAATCCACCCTTCCATCTTTTTGCTCGCGACCATGATCATCTGTTCATTGACTGCGCTAGCGACTGGCACATCTTGGGGTGCGGCTGGCACGGCAGGTATTGCAATGATGGGTATCGGTCAAGGTCTTGGTGTTCCTGCGCCAATCACTGCAGGTGCCGTACTTTCAGGCTGTTACTTTGGTGACAAAATGTCGCCTCTATCGGATTCAGTAATCCTTGCTTCATCTATGTCTAACGTTGAAGTGATGGAACATATTAAAGGCATGTTGCCGATAGCACTCATTAGCTACATTATTACAGGCATTATGTTTACTGCATTTGGCTTCCACTACGCAGGTCAAGTTGACATGAGCCAGGTAGACTCTGTCATTAAAGCGATGGAACAGCAGTTCTACATCACCCCTTACTCATTTGTTCCTGTGATCATCGTATTGTCACTTCTAGCGATGCGTATGCCTTCATTCCCAGTGATCAGTTTTGGTTCTCTGCTAGGTATTATTTGGGCAGTGATGATCCAAGATGTCGATTTCCTAACCGCGTTCAACACGGCTTGGGCTCCGTTTGCAATCTCATCTGGCGTAGATTTCATTGACTCAATCCTTAACCGTGGCGGCATGTCTTCAATGCTTGGGTCGGTAGCGGTTATCGTATTCGGCCTTGGTTTTGGCGGTCTACTAGATAAAGTAGGCGTGCTAGAGACTATCGCGAAGCTGTTTGAAAAACGCGTTCAAAGTGCAGGTTCATTGGCAACAAGCACAATTGGTACGGCCTTTATGGGCAACGTATTTGGTTCAGCGATGTACGTTTCACTTATTCTGACCCCAAAAATCTGTGCGAAGAACTATGACCGTCTAGGCTACAAACGTAAGAATTTGTCTCGTAACGCAGAATTTGGCGGCACGCTAACCTCAGGTATGGTCCCTTGGAGTGACAACGGTATCTACATGGCCAGTATTTTGGGTGTTGCTACACTGTCTTATGCCCCGTTCATGTGGCTGAGTTTTGTATGTATCATCGTAACGATCTTCACTTCTTACATGGGTTGGTTTGTTGATAAGTGTGAACCAACAGCAGAAGCAGTTGAAGAAGCTGAAGGCGAATTAAAGCAGCAAACCGCTTAACTTCGCAGAGATAGGAAGAACCTCCCTTCCGAATTCAATACTAAAAAAGAGCGCTTTAAAGCGCTCTTTTTTTTATTTCCAAAACAAATCGTTAGCTTTGTTTTACTGGCGTTTTTACGGCTGCACGCTTCCCAAACCAATAGCCCAAGCCAAGCGGTGCAAAGAATATAACGGCAATGAACAGAATAAAGTAGATGATGGTACTTTTGACAAGTTCAATCAGCTTAGTCATTGCGAGATTCACAACCTCTTGCGACACTCGATCCATATCTTGAGCAAACTTCTCGCGCTCATGGGTAATGATCTGTGCGATTTCTTGACGTTCTCTGGCAACCATCAGCTCTATAGCTTGGCGTTCTTCACCCAACTGAGATAAACGCGCCTCCGTCCTTTGATCGATATCGTCAACCAAAGGTTGTAACTCCAGCGCCATTTGTTCTGCCAAATAACGCATGTACTCTGGGTTGTTATCGATAAAATCCCTCATCGAATCAGCGGTAACTTGCAAACTATTGAGCGCCGCATTGACTTTTTCGATACTGGCAGAGCTATTCAAGGCCAACAACTGCGCTTTCCACGTCATAATTTTTGGTGTCTGTTCTGATACCAGACTTAGACGATCAGAGACATCCCCAAGTGCTTCTGGCATCGTGCCTAGCGTTGTAACGGCTTCCTCTTCGCTAATTTGGTTTGCATCTAACCACCCACGGTAAGCCGGAGTCCTAATCATGCTTAAATCAGCGAATGGATGCTGCTTGGCGAACTCTGCAACAAACGTTTGTGTCTTGATGTATGCTTCTTTCTTCAATAAAGATTGAGCCAGTTTATCTACCTCTTTCGCTAAATAAACGGAAACTAACTTGGCCTCATCAGACGCAAAGAGCTCATTACCCGAAGCGGTAGTAAAGAACTGTTCCATTTGTAGCGTGAAAGTCCATGTATCAATCAGTGCAGCCATTGGGGACACTTGGTATGCAGAAGCTTGGATGCCTTCTTCAGCATTTATCTTCCAAAGTAAAATATAAGATTGATGAACTTTATCATGAGGCTCATATTGTTCGTGTAGTGCGTCTGCTGCTTGCTCAACCTGAGCAAAAAACTGCTGCGCATACTCACGAGTCAAAAGACGCATATTGAGCTCTTGTTTGGTAAGAGGGACGGTTTGACTCTCGATCTTGACTTCGAGCAGGGAGCACCCTGAAAGCATCATAACCAGCCCTATCAACATCATTGAAGACATTCGGCGAACGGACATGAAAACACCTTTAACAAATTGTATAGAACAGGAATAAAGCGAACTAAGTCATATAGTTCGAGCCTTTATTACCTCAACTCTTATGACATTAAGTCAGAGCAATATCAATCTGTTAGCGCTTCTGTTATCTTTTCACTATTGAGAACATTATTAGCAAAAAGTATGGTTTGTTTTAGGACATCATCTAAACATGCCAACTTCTCTTCCGGCACTTTTTGCCCTTGTTTAATCAACAGTTCAATATCACCCGAAATACAGTGCAGTGGCATTGCACCTAAACTCCCTGAGACCCCTTTAAGGCTGTGTGCGGCTCTTTGCGCTTGCTCTTTATCCTCTTCTAACAGCTGATACATTTTAGTGCCATCGCCAGAGTGGTCCTGAATAAAGACCTCCAGTAACATCCGCACAGCGCCCTCGTCACCAGACAGAGAATCTAACATTTTATTGATATCTATGTACGGCTCACGTTCCACTACTTCCACTTGTGATGAATTCACCTCATTACAGCTTTTTTCGTTCATTTGGACGTTTTGAAAATTTTCTGACTGAGCTGAGGGAACAGTGTTAGCTCCATTTTCATCATCGCCAACTTGCTCTGACTTTTTATCATCGGTTCTGGGTAGTGGTATCGGTTGAATCGTTTTTGGGGAGAAGGCTCCCCATGAAATGAGGAAAAGGAGCAAACCACTGATTACAGACAACCAAACAATAAAAGTCATTAGCTTCTGTTCCAACTGATCATTTATCGAAGTTAACTGGTTCGGGAAATCTGGATTAAGCAGTTGATTGGATAAATAACTGCCCTGTGCCTGAGCAGATAGTGCGCTTGAGGTTTGAGCAAGCTGGCGCTGAAGAGCACTTCGCTCTTCGGGAGAGAGCGTCTCTGATTCAATAAAAAGTCGGTCTAAGTCACGGTAAGTATCGCTATTCGTTGCAGAGTCACTAAAGACAGACTCAAAAACAAGCGCACCTAAGCGATAGTACATTGCCTGAATTTGATCAGAGTTTTCTGTTCGAGCACGGCTGCTTCGTAACTGTTCTGCTAACGAAACCAATTCACTGTCACTTCTTACAAAAGCTCGAGCACTTTCTAAAAATCGGTCGGTCGTATAAAGCAATTGAGTGATGTCTGGTGTGATTTTCCCTTCAGAAAACTCACTTTCAAGCTGTAAGCGAACTGCATAAGCCAACTGAAGTTTCAGTGAAATTTGGTCGACGTGTTTAACACGGTAAGGCAGATCGAAGTTAAAAAAGTGCCTGACTTCTTCAACTTTACTTCCTAACTCATTTACAGTCGAAATCGTTTGAATCGTTTGTTTGGCTTGCAGCCAAATGCCAAGTGCTAAAACACACCACAAAACGAACCAGAACCAAACAAACCGCCGTATTTCTTCTTTTAGCTTCAGCAACACTTGCCCCTCGCATATCTCCATTAATTACAAGCATATACTATGGATGTTTCTTATTCACATAAAAAAAGAGAGCCGTTTGCTCTCTTTATTTAACGATATGATTTTAATTGCGACTTAACTGATCTTTTAGATTTGGAGGCGTCCCTTTAATCGTTAAGGTATCCGTCTCTGGATCATAAAAAATACGCTCGCCAAGTAAGAGACTATCGAAGCTAATATTCAAACCACCACCAGCTCCAACAAATTTAGTCAGTTTGCGAACCGTCGCACGATCACCTGGGAAAGACTCTTCAAGTTCGTACCCTTGCTCTTTGGTGAAATCCATAAAGCTCGTGCCATCTTGGCTTTGAGGAAGCTCTCCGGAAAGCTCTGAGATTTGAACTTCATCACCGGATTTAATTTGCTCATTGCAGTAGTCGTAAACTTGTTTCTTGTACTCGTTCACTTCTTGCTTTTCTAGCTTCGAGTCAGCACAAAAATCATCCACCGCCTGCATCAACACTAAGTTTTGTTGTTTAGTATCTAAGCCAATATCCGCTTGCAGAAAATCTAGGAAGAAGTCCGCCACTTTACGGCCAACGCGTCCTTTAATGTATTGCAGATAACGATTGGATTCCTTGTCGGTCTCGTAGCTCGACAGGTCGATGCGTGCGGCAATATCCATTTTGGTGATATCTAAGTAATCTGTCGCACTGATGTCCAAACCTTCGGTCACTTTTAAACTTTGATTCATTGGTAGGATACCGATGAACAAGTAGTCCGTTGCTAAACTCTGATACTCTGCGAAAACCAAGATACCTTCATCCGCAAATGGGTACTTAATCAACTCTTCTTTCAAGCGATTTGCACTAATTTGTGAGAAGTCGTAAAAATCTCGCTCTCCTTTGCGCATTTCTTGAAGCCAAAATTGAAATTCGCTGTCTGACTGGAAAGCGCCAAAACCTTTACCAGCTTTAGAATGGAATACTCGGTGAAGCTCAGCGACTAAGTTTTCTGTAGATGCATCGTTCTCTAATGATGCTGGACGAAAGTTTACAACCAGCTCGTCCTGATCGTTTTTGCACAGTTGATGCAGAATAACGTTTGAAAGATGAAGACTCATAGTGATTTTATCTTGCTACAAGGTTTTAGTTGATGGGCATTGTAGGTTATCATAAGCCGCTTTTACTATCATTATTAGAGTCTTTATGCCGATTACATCTAAATATACTGACGAGCAAGTAGAAAAAATTCTTGCTGAAGTAGCAACAGTTCTTGAAAAACACGCTGCTTCTCCTGAGTTGACGCTAATGATTGCCGGAAATATCGCAACCAATGTCTTAAATCAACGTGTTGCTGCTTCACAACGCAAAGCGATTGCTGAAAAATTTGCTCAGGCGCTGATGTCTTCTTTAGAAACACCAAAAACACACTAATCACGGACAATAGAACACATACATGGTAGACAGCGGAAACTCATACGGCGAACGTGTATCTCGACTAGTTGGTTGGGGTCACTGGTTTGCATTCTTCAATATCGTTGCATCGATGTTGATAGGCACACGCTACATTGTTCAGTCTCCTTGGCCCGAGACGTTACTTGGTCAGTTTTATCTGGCGGTTTCTTGGGTTGGTCACTTTGGCTTTCTAGTTTTCGCACTTTACTTGCTTGTTCTATTCCCGTTGACGTTTATCCTGCCATCGCGGAAGTTGTTCCGTTTGGTGGCAGTGATTTTCGCAACCGTTGGGCAAACCATATTATTAATTGATACCCAAGCGTATCAGTCGATCAATTTGCACTTAACTCCCGTTGTCTGGGAGTTACTATTCAGCGAAGACAAAAGTGCGCTCAGCACTGACCTACAACATTTATTTGTTGTGATGCCGCTGATCTTCCTTATTCAACTCGCACTATCCGAATGGGTATGGCGAAAACAGCGCAAACTATCTCATAAGCACGTAGGACGCCCTCTCGCGGCCGTCTTTTTCCTCAGCTTTATGACCAGCCATTTGGTTTACATTTGGGCAGATGCATATTTTTACAACCCAATTACTAGCCAGCGTTCAAACTTCCCTTTGTCTTATCCGATGACGGCGAAGAGTTTTATGGAAAAACATGGTCTACTTGACCGTGAGGAATACCTAAAACGTTTAGCAGAAAACGAAGGCAACGTAGAGTTAGTCAACTACCCTCTTGAAAAGCTTGAGTTTAACCGCCGAGTTAATAAGCTCAATGTGTTGATGATCAGCATAAACAATTTACGAGCGGATGCGCTTAACCAAGAAGAGATGCCTAACCTCTATGAGTTTGCTGAAAACAATCAGAACTTCCGTAATCATTACAGCTCAAGTAATGATACATACGGGGCCTTTGGTTTGTTCTATGGCTTACCGACCAGTTATGCATCAAGCATCAAGGCGCAAGGTGCTTCCCCAGTATTGCTCGATGTACTGAAAGATCAGGGCTACAACTTTGGTTTATTCAGTGGCAGTGGGTTTGAAGATGATCTCTACTCAGAAATTATTTTCCGCGACTTGAACTTAGCGGAAGACCTAGATGGCACGCAAGCTCATACCGATAAACAATCTATCGCAAACTGGAATACATGGTTAGCAGAGAAAGCAAGTCAGCCATGGTTTAGTTACATCGAAGTCACCACCGTTGATAATTTTGAATCGATTCCTTCAAATAATGACGAAGAAATGCCCGCAAGTGAGCGATTCAAAAAAGCTTATGAATATGCAGTGAAGTCGGCGGATAGAACTATCGCCGGTATTATTGATGAACTAGAAACGACGGGACAACTGACAAACACCATCGTAATCATCACTTCTAATCACGGTAGTGAATTTAACGAAACCAATACGAACAGCTGGGGAGCAAACAGCAACTACAGCCGTTATCAATTACAAGTTCCGATGGTGATCCATTGGCCTGGAATGCTAGCTGGCGAATTTAATCACAGCACAAGTCACTTGGACCTCTCAGTTACACTGTTGCAAGATATGCTCGGCGTATCTTCCAACCCATATGATTACAGTAGTGGTCGCAACCTATTCGATGAAAGTCGTCGTCGCTGGATCTTGGCGGGCGATACTCGCGAGCTTGCCTTAATTACTAGCTCACAAACCACAGTGATCGATAAGTTTGGCAACTACAAGCTGTATGACAAAAACTACAAACGACTTCGAGATGATGCACCGAAGTTGCCAGTTTTGATGCAAGGTTTAACTGAGTTACAGCGTTTTTATTCTAAAAACGATTAATACCTAGCAATCCATATACTATTCAAACTCCCCTTTTTGGGGAGTTTTTGTTTATTTAAACAACACAAACCACAAATTTGCGCAGTAAACATCCAATCAGTTCAACTAGGGGTTTACAACATTTTCAAAGCCTTATATTATGCGCCTCAACAACGGAGAGATGGCTGAGTGGTTGAAAGCACCGGTCTTGAAAACCGGCATACGTTAATAGCGTATCTAGGGTTCAAATCCCTATCTCTCCGCCACTTTTAGAAAAAGCCCGCTAAGAAATTAGCGGGCTTTTTCGCATCTCCAGACTTAAAAGATTTGTACAAATCACTTATCACTTCTTGAACGCAACTAAGCACTCCGCCACACTCCGAAAGAACCCACAAAAAAATTAATGCCCTTTTCGTTCGTTCCAGTGTTGAATCAATTTGATATTTACATCTAGTTGTATCTACTCATCAATAAAGACTTCTTTAGCGGCATTGATAAGCTGCAAATGAATTGGGACGAGGTCAGCATGATTCGTTCGATATCCACCTCCAACGACAGCTGCGACAGGGATACCTCGAGATTTCACTGTTTGCATTAAAAATCTATCACGTTCTAAAATCCCTTGAGTCGACACATCAAAATATCCAAGCTCATCGTCTTGATGTATATCGACACCAGCATCGTAGATAACTAAATCAGGGCGATGAAGATTAAGTGCCATATCGACCACTTCTTTAAACGCCATTAAAAAATCCTCATCACCTGTCCCTCGCACCAAAGGCACATCGAGGTCAGACTGAGGCTTCCTCGCTGGGAAGTTTTTATCACAGTGGAAAGAAAGCGTGATGATATCTGGCTCATCGTCACATAAAGTTGCTGTTCCATCCCCATGGTGAACATCACTATCAATGATCAATACTTTATCGACATGCTCGACTTCGAGCGCTTGCCTGGCCGCGATCACTAAGTCATTAAATAAACAAAAACCACTGCCAAACTCTTTGTGTGCGTGGTGATACCCACCACTCAAATGAATGGCCACACCGTACTCAAGTGCCTTTTTTGCGGTCATAGCCGTGCCCGCTGCTGAAGTTAGCGTTCTGGTAATGAGAGACTCACTCCAAGGAAAACCTATTCGGCGCATCTTCGCAGCTGGCATGTTTCCACTAACAAGTAACTCGACGTATTCCTCGTCATGAACACGCTTTACTTCCCCAACAGTTAATGCTTCGGGCTGGAAAAACTGCGCGTGCTCTTTCCAGTTATCTTTCTCTATATGCACCAATACCGATTCATAGAGGTACTGGTATTTCATAATTGGGTAACGATGCCCCTCTGGCAACTCAAGTTGAGAATAAATCGGGTGGTAGATAAATGGCAGCATGAGAAATTCTTAATAACAATGGTAACGAAATAGTATCAACTTCAAGGGTTGAATAAAACGCAATTTAATTGATAATGATTTTCAATATCAATTAAATTTAATATACATATGAATTCTACTTTCTTTGCTATTCTCGGCGCACTGTTTGGCTCTCTTTGTGCTCTGTCCCTATTTTCATCTCTTGTTGTTGGTGCGTGGTGGTTGGTTGATTTTATGGTGCTTAGCTAACACAATGACTTTCAACTGAAATCAAAAAAACATAGGTGTTTGTATGAGTCAAACCGTCTTTATTACCGGAGCAAATCGCGGCATTGGCCTTAGCTTAACTGAGCTGTACCTGAAGCAAGGCCACCAAGTACATGCTACTAGCCGTTCCTTAGAGAACAGTTCAGAACTACAAACTCTAGCCTCACAATTCAGCAATCTAGTTTTGCACGAACTGGATGTCACGCACTACGAACAAGTCGCTAAGCTTGCCGATAAACTCCCTGCCATCGACTTACTCATCAATAATGCAGGATATTACGGCCCCAAGGGATATGGCTTTGGAAATACTGACGTAGAAGCATGGCGTAAAGTCTTCGAAGTAAACACCATTGCTCCGTTAAAACTGGTTGAGTACTGTTACCCTCGCTTACAACAAGGCAAGATGAAAAAGATTGCTTGTATCTCATCAAAAGTCGGCAGTATGACCGAAAATACGTCCGGCGGCGGCTATATTTATCGCTCATCGAAAGCGGCGCTTAACTCGGTTGTGAAAAGCTTAAGTAATGATTTAACACCTGAAGGATTTACCGTTTTAGCGCTTCACCCTGGTTGGGTAAAAACGGCGATGGGCGGGCCAAATGCTTTGATAGATACGCAAACCTCCGCGCTAGGCCTAGCGAACGTGATAGAACTGAGCACACCGCAGCTTTCAGGTCGATTTATTAACTACGATGGTACTGAGTTACCTTGGTAGCAGCATTAAGACACAACCATCACTAAACCAAATACCATCAAAGCCAGGCTTCATAATCGTGACTTGGTTGGCAAACATAATGTTCATCAGTGATCCACCAGCATAATTCGCGCAATCTAACTTGAATTTATCTACATCCAATCCAGACTTAGGAAAAAGTAGAACAAATAAGGAGAAAGCACGATGGCAGCAGATAGGGATTTGGTTAATTTTAGCGAAGAGCACGAACTAAATTACTGCTTGAGAAGTGCTGGTAAACGCCAAACTCAAGCGAATCGAGATACATTAGTTGACTTGGGCAACCAGGTGAAAGAGGTACTGGACAAACGCGTGTTAACTCAAGGTGAAGTAAGAGGCGCGATCCAAAACCACGGTGATCTGTTCGAGTAATCTATTTTCAAGCATGCGCGGAGTTTAATTACGCCGCGCTTGTCCTATGCCTGCTTACCTTTGGTTGCACGAGATTTAGTCGCGCCACCATTCTTTGAATAACTGCGCTTTTTACGTTTAAACGCAGGACGTTCCACCTTGGGTAGATGACGTAATGAATCAGGGATAGGGCCTGCTTTTACTTGTGCCATCAAGCTATCAATGCGTTGTTCCAGTGCTTGCATGAACGGCTGATATGCTTGATTTCTCTCTGCCATACCTTGTAACTGGTGCTCCCAATGAGCCGTCATATCAGGGTATGTTGAATCTTCTGGCAAGGCATGAATGAGACCTCTTCCCGCAGGAGAACTGAGAATTGACTTACCTTGACGCGTAAGCAGTTGGCGTTTGAACAGCGTGTCCAAAATACCAGCGCGAGTCGCTTCCGTGCCTAGCCCATCAGTGTCACGAAGGATTTTTTTCAGTTCTTTATCCGCAACATAACGGGCGATCCCGGTCATCGCTTGCAACAGCGATGCCTCGGTAAAATGCTTTGGTGGCTCGGTTTTTCGGTCTTTTATTTCCCCTTCACGACAAGTTAACACGGTGCCTTCGGGTAGCGGTGGCACGGCATCAATACCTTCATCTTCCTTGTCAGTTTTGCCCATTAGCGCTTTCCAACCCGGCGAAACTAACTGACGACCTTTCGCGACAAACGTACCACCAGCGATATCGAAAACCAATTTCGCTTCTGCGTAAACCGCCGCCGGATAGAACTGCATGAGGTACTGGCGCGCAATCAACTGATACACTTTCATCTCATTGCCGGAAAGCGCATTCACATTAGCTTGCTTCGGTGTAGGGATAATCGCATGGTGCGCATCCACTTTTTTATCGTTCCAGGCTTTGGACTTTAATGTTAAGTCTGCTCCCTGAACGGCAACTTGCAACTCTTTTGCGTTATTCGCAATAGCAGTTGTCACCGTCCCTGCTTGTGAGTAGTGTTCCATCGGCAAATAGCGACAATCTGAACGCGGGTAAGTGATCAGCTTGTGCTTTTCATACAATGCCTGACAAGTATCTAGTACTTGTTGCGCACTCATACCATAGCGCTTCGCGGCATCGATCTGTAAAGCAGATAACGAATAAGGTAATGGTGCTGATTGCTTGGTTTGCTTTTGTTCCGACTCTGTCACTTTTGCGGGTTGATTTGCAATACGGTTTGCAACATTTTCTACCAACTTACGGTTTAATACTCGACCTTCTTCGTCCTGCCAAGGCTTGCATGCCTCACTTGGCTTCCAACGAGCACGAATATCAAAAGTACCATTGGGATCTTGATATGGGATCAGAGCATGTAGGGTAAAATAGTCCTTCGGGACAAAGTTTTCGATTTCTTCATCACGACGCACCACTAAGCCAAGAACTGGCGTTTGCACTCGCCCTACCGAGAGAACACCTTGATACCCTGCTTTTTGACCAAGCAAGGTATAAGCACGAGACATGTTCATACCATACAGCCAATCAGCCCGAGAGCGGGCCAATGCTGAAACTGAAAGTGGGATAAACTCGCGATTACTGCGCATAGAACTGAGTGCGCGTTTAACCGCAGGTAAGTTCAAGTCGGAAATCAACAAACGCTGTGTAGATTCCTTCTTGGTTTTAGATAACTTGCAATAGTCGAGAACTTCATCAACTAACAGCTGACCCTCTCGATCTGGGTCTCCTGCATGAATGACTTCGTTAGCTTCTTTGAGCAATTTACGAATCACTGTTAATTGCTTACTTGCACTTTTCCTCGGTCTGAGCTGCCATTGCTGCGGAACAATTGGTAAATCTGCCATATTCCACTTTTTGTAACGCTCATCGTAAGCGTCGGGTTCGACTTGTTCGAGCAAGTGGCCGATACACCAAGTAACGATATCCCCGTTCCCACAGCGGATGAATCCTTGATCTTTCTTTTGAGGGTTTGGCAGTGCAGCGGCAATCGCACGGCCTAAACTTGGTTTTTCAGCAATAAACAGACGAGACATAACGTTTGGGAAATAAATATAATTAGGGCCACATTATCGAATGTAGCCCTAATAAATCAAGAAAAACTGTATAAATAAACAGTCAGTTTATTTAAGTTTTCAGTTATAGAAATTCAACAAACTGAGAAAGGTCACGCTCAGGAACTTTCATCGGTGTACAACCAGGCGTGCCTAAGTACAAGAAACCAACAATCTCATCGTCACCTTCTAAACCAAATGCTTGATGAACTTCTGGATGGAACATCCACTTACCTGAGCGCCAAAATCCTTGAAAGCCTTGTGCTACGGCTGCCATTTGCATCGCTTGTACAGCGCATCCCGCAGATAAGTGTTGCTCTAGTGCTGGTACTTTCTCATGTTCTGTTACTTTAGCAATAACAGTGATCACCATTGGTGCGCGAAATGGGGCATTCTTTACCTTTTCGACCACCGCTTCATCACTATTTTCAGCTTCTGCCGCTTTTACCAAGATATCTGACAGTTTTTTCAAACCATCGCCCTGTGCGATAACGAAACGCCAAGGGGTTAATCCCGCATGGTCAGGCGCACGAAGGCCAGCACGAATGATGTTCTCAAGAGCTTTACCTTCTGGTGCAGGCGCGGATAACTTCGCGATAGATCGGCGATTGAGCAAAAGATCGAGAGCGTCCATGAAAGAATCCTTATTGAATATCGTTGTTATTTTGTTTACGCCACTTTAGCACAATCTGCTCCTGCGAATAACAACCGGTTTTCTGCGGGCTTGATAACGTGCTTCACTTAACATCAATCTGGGTTTAATGTTAATTTATTCGCGAAATGAATAAGTTGAACATAGGCAGGTTGATGAACAAGGACAAACAAAACAGCATTTACGAAAAGATCGTTAATGACGAAGATGCCCGTGCCTGTAAGGCGATTCCTGAATCAGCTTGTCATCAAGTTCCCGGCAACTTTCTTAAAATCATTCTCGCTCAGTTTTTAACGAAAGTCGGCGATGCGTTAATCAATCCTAAAGTCACGTTGCCGTGGATACTACAAAGTCTCGGGGCTCCGGTTTACTTAATTGGTTGGCTGGTTCCTATTCGTGAGTCAGGATCCCTTATCCCACAACTTAGCATCGCGCACTACATCCGACGCATTCCAGTAAGAAAATGGGTCTGGGTAATTGGCAGTATCTTGCAGGCTCTTTCCATATTTGCAATCGGATTGGTCGCATTAACTCTAACAGGAGCAGCTGCGGGTTATGGTGTGATTGCATGCCTTGTGATCTTCAGCCTCTCACGCGGTTTAAATTCCGTCGCATCAAAAGATGTATTGGGCAAAACCATCCCTAAAAACCAACGAGGTCAAGTCAACGGCTGGTCTTCAAGCGCTGCTGGCCTGGTTACGCTGCTTTTCGCGAGCCTTCTGGCACTAGCCTGGTTATGGGACGTAGAGCCGACAGAGCGCTTTTACGGTCTGAGTTTAGGCTTAGCGGGCGTCATATGGCTCATCGCGGCATTCGTCTATGCGCGAATTAATGAGTATGCCGGTGAGGTAGACGGTGGTCGAAATGGCGTCCTCGAAGCATTTAAACAACTCGCGTTACTTAAGACAGACGTGACCTTTCGTCGATTCGTTATCACGCGGACACTATTTTTATGTTCTGCGCTGAGTGCACCGTACTACGTTGTGCTGGCACAGCAATCTCTGGATGGACAGCTCTGGGTGCTAGCTCTCTTTATGTTTGCGAGTGGCTTAGCCTCCTTTGTGTCAGGTCCTTTCTGGGGAAGAATGTCCGATCGCTCTAGCCGCAGTGTGATGGTCATCGGCGCAATGATGAGCGCGCTACTTGGTGTTGTGTTATTTGTTTACGATACATGGGTCACCGCTAGCCAAAGCTTCCTATTCGTGATTCCTCTGCTTTACTTTTGTGTTTGTATTGCCCACGACGGAATACGAGTCGGACGAAAAACCTATTTAGTTGATATCGCAGAAGGTGACAAACGAACGAGCTATGTAGCCGTGAGTAACACAGTGGTTGGGATAATGCTGCTTCTAATGAGCTCTCTTGGTGTTATGTCGAACTTCTTGAGCCTTTCAGCTGTGGTGTTAGTGTTCTCTTTGATTACTTTTTCTGGCGTGGTAATGGCCAAACAACTGCCAGATATCAGTGACTAGTTCTATACAAAAAAGCTGCGCTCAAAGCGCAGCTTTTATGGTAAACACACATTAAAAGGCTAGAGTTTTACCGCCAATTTAACACCTTGACGAATCGCACGCACAGCATCAAGTTCACCCGCATGGTCAGCTCCGCCAATGATATGAATCTTATCTCCAAGTTCAGACCATTTATCTTCAAACGGACGTACAGACTCTTGCCCAGCACAAATGATAACTTTGTCTGCATTAAGTACCTGCGCGCTTCCGTCTACATGAATGTGCAAACCTTGATCATCAATTTTATCGTAAGACACACCACCGACTAAATGTACGCCCCGTTTTTCAAGGGTACGTTTATGGATCCAACCTGTCGTTTTACCCGGACCTTTACCTACACGACCTTTACGACGCTGAAGTACCCAGACTTCTTTATCGCTAACCGCATCAGGGTAAGGGTATAAACCACCCGGCTGAGACATCTCCTTGTCGATTCCCCATTCATGCAACCAGTCATCCAACGTTTGTCCAACTGGCTCTGTGAGCATGGTCGCGACATCTACGCCAATGCCACCAGCACCAACGATAGCCACTTTCTCACCGACTGGCGTTTTGTCTCGAATGAGAGTTTGATAGTCGACGACTTTCTCTGGGTTATCAATTCCATCAATATTGACTTTACGTGGCTCAACACCCGATGCCATCACTATCTCATCGTATTCTGTGAGTAAGTCATAGTTCGCTTCCGTCGATAAGTGCAGATTCACGCCTGTTTCATCAATACGGTTAGCGAAATATCGTATCGTCTCTCGAAACTCTTCCTTACCAGGGATCTGCATCGCAAGACGGAACTGACCACCGATGCGGTCGTTCTTTTCGAACAGATCAACCTTATGGCCACGTTCAGCCAGTGTGGTCGCACAAGCCAAGCCCGCAGGTCCAGCACCAACAACTGCAATGTTTTTCTTTTTAAAGGCTGGTTCAACAACAATTTCGGTTTCATAGCACGCTAGAGGGTTCACTAAGCAACTGGCGCGCTTACCTTTAAACACGTTATCTAGACACGCCTGATTACAACCAATACACGTATTAATAAACTGCGCTTTTTCCTGTTCGGCTTTAGCAACAAAGTAAGGATCGGCCAAGAATGGGCGCGCCATCGAAACCATGTCGGCATGACCTGAAGATAAAATACGTTCTGCTTCATCTGGCGTATTTATACGGTTGCAAGTGATAATAGGAACCGAAACGTGAGGTTTAACTTTTTCCGTAACCCATGTAAACGCACCGCGTGGTACTTGAGTCGCAATGGTCGGAATTCGAGCCTCATGCCAACCGATACCCGTATTAATAATCGTGACGCCAGCCTCTTCAAGTGCTTTCGCCAATTCGATAACGTCTTCAAAAGTGCTGCCCTGCTCGACAAGATCCAGCATAGAAAGACGGAAGATGATGATGAACTTGTCACCTACCGCCTTGCGTACCGCTTTAACAATTTCTAGCGGAAAACGCATACGTTTTTTATAGCTGCCACCCCATTCGTCGTAACGCATATTAGTACGTTTACATAAGAATTGGTTTATCAAGTAACCTTCCGAGCCCATTAACTCGACGCCATCATAACCAGCAAGCTGTGCTAACTCCGCACTATTAGCAAACGCGTCGATGGTTTTCTTTATCTGGCGGTCGCTCATTTCACTCGGAGCAAACTTTGCAATTGGCGCTTTAATGCCAGATGCACTTTGCGAGAATGGATGCATTGCATAACGCCCAGCATGGAGAATTTGCAACGCAATTTTACCACCGTGCTTGTGCACCGCTTCTGTCACAACTTTATGGGCTTTAGCATGTTTTGGCTTGCTGAATTCAGCACTCAACGGGTGTAAACGACCGCGTAAGTTAGGAGAAAAACCTCCGGTTACAATCAGTCCGACACCGCCTTTCGTGCGTTCTTCATAAAAAGCAGCGAGCTTGTGTAATCCTTCTTTGTGCTCTTCTAAGCCCGTGTGCATTGATCCCATCAGAACTCGGTTTCGTAATTGTGTGAAACCGAGGTCCAGTGGCTTTAATAGGTTTGGGTACATGGCAGACATCACTTAACATCCATTGTTATTATCATGGTCTGACCAGATTAAGCCTGCTCAACCAAAAAATCAAACAAGCGTTTACATTTTTGTAACACTGATCAATCTCGTGTGAAAATATGCCAATTGTTGAGTGGTCGTGATAAGCTAAAAAAATGTTATCTTTTGAGATCTTAGAGATAAGAACCCATACTTTGTTAGACTCGGCGTAACTATCTCGTTATGGAGACAAGATGAAAAAACTCTTCAAATTTATTGGTTTGATATTTAAAGGGATATGGAAAAGTATCACTTTCATCAGACTCGCACTGGCAAACCTAATTTTCTTGCTGATGATTGCCGTTTTCTACTTTGCCTTTACTTATACCGGAGACGGTCAACCTGTCGTCGAAAAAGAATCGGCATTGGTGATGAACCTTTCAGGCCCAATTGTCGAACAAAGACGTTATGTAAACCCAATGGACTCTTTTGCTGGTTCCCTTTTGGGTAATGAGCTACCGAAAGAAAACGTCCTTTTCGATATCGTTGATACTATTCGCTACGCGAAAGACGATCCTAAAGTGTCTGGATTAGTGCTAGCACTGCGAGACATGCCAGAAACAAATCTCACGAAACTACGTTACATCGCGAAAGCGTTGAACGAATTTAAAGCGTCAGGCAAACCCGTTTACGCCGTAGGTGATTTCTACAACCAAAGCCAATATTACTTGGCAAGTTACGCCGATAAAGTTTATCTGGCACCTGATGGTGGTGTATTGATTAAAGGTTACAGCGCTTACTCAATGTACTACAAAACGTTACTTGAAAAGCTTGACGTTTCTACTCATGTTTTTCGCGTAGGTACTTATAAATCCGCTATCGAACCGTTTATTCGTGATGACATGTCCGATGCGGCGAAAGAGTCAGCAACACGTTGGGTTACTCAATTATGGAGTGCTTTTGTTGATGACGTAACAACAAACCGAAACATTGATGCGAAAGTGCTTAATCCAACCATGGATGAGCTGATTAACGAGATGAAGTCTGTAAATGGAGATATTGCTCAGCTCGCAGTCAAACTGGGGCTAGTGGATGAACTTGCGACACGCCAAGACATTCGCACTCTATTTGCAAAACAGTTTGGTAGTGACGGCAAAGACAGCTACAACGCGATTGGTTACTACGACTACCTTGCAACGATTCGTCCCGATTACACACTACCTCAGCACGACATCGCCGTTGTTCTAGCAAGTGGCGCGATTATGGACGGTCAACAACCTCGCGGAACTGTTGGTGGTGACACGGTCGCAAGCTTGCTGCGTCAAGCACGCAATGATGAAAAAGTGAAAGCGGTCGTGTTACGAGTAGATAGTCCAGGAGGCAGTGCCTTTGCTTCTGAAGTGATTCGTAACGAAGTAGATGCTCTGAAGCAAGCAGGTAAGCCGGTTGTTGTATCCATGTCGAGTTTGGCCGCTTCTGGTGGTTATTGGATTTCAATGAGCGCAGACAAAATCGTTGCTCAGCCAACAACCCTGACGGGCTCCATTGGTATATTTAGTGTCATCACCACGTTTGAAAAAGGCTTTAGCAAGTTAGGTATTAACACTGATGGCGTTGGCACATCGCCGTTCTCAGGTGACGGTATTACCACTGGCCTTTCTGAGGGCGCGTCTCAAGTGTTCCAATTAGGTATCGAGCACGGTTACAAGCGCTTTATTTCTCTAGTTGGCGAGAATCGCGATATGTCTCTAGAGGAAGTTGACAAAGTTGCTCAAGGTCGAGTTTGGACTGGCCAAGATGCACTATCCTTTGGTCTTGTCGATCAAATGGGTGACTTTGATGATGCTGTAGAGCTAGCGGCGAAACTAGCGAACGTAACCGATTACGGCATTTACTGGGTAGAAGAGCCTCTTTCACCTACTGAACTATTTCTACAAGAGTTTATGAAACAGGTGAAAGTCTCTCTAGGTATTGATGCAACAAGCTTGCTACCAAAAAGTCTTCAACCCGTAGCTCAACAATTCGAACAAGACGCAAGCTTGCTCCAAAGCTTCAACGATCCTAAAGGTCAATACGCATTTTGTTTGAACTGCCAAGTGCAGTAGTTTTTCCATCAATATTACAAAGGGCACTTCTACTTGAAGTGCCCTTTTTATTAGGCTTTGCATCTCCTCAGATGACTTTCTGATGCTGTGCGTATAGCCTCGCATCTCAAGGTTATTTAGGTATATAATCCCCGCCTCTGTTCCCCTACACGAAAGAAAAAACGATGACTAGAAAACACATCTACATCGCTTACACCGGTGGTACCATCGGAATGCAAAAATCCGACCACGGCTATGTGCCTGTTGCTGGCTTTATGGAAAAGCAATTAGCAAGCATGCCCGAATTCCATCGTCCTGAAATGCCGGATTACACCATCCACGAATACGACCCTCTGATTGACTCATCAGATATGACACCTGCTGACTGGCAGCAGATTGCGAATGATATTCGTGACAACTATGACAAATACGATGGTTTCGTTATCCTACATGGTACTGACACCATGGCGTACACAGCGTCCGCATTGTCTTTCATGCTTGAAAACCTTGGTAAGCCAGTGATTGTAACGGGTTCACAAATCCCTCTCGCAGAGCTGCGTTCTGACGGCCAAGCAAACCTATTAAACGCGCTACATATTGCGGCAAACTACCCGATCAACGAAGTAACTTTGTTCTTCAATAATCAATTGATGCGTGGTAACCGCAGTACAAAATCTCATGCAGACGGTTTTAATGCCTTTACTTCACCAAACCTTCCTCCACTATTGGAAGCTGGGATCAATATTCAAGTTAGCAACAGCGTAACCGTTGGTGCACAACCAGAAGGTGAGTTTAAGGTTCACAACATCACGCCACAACCAATCGGTGTGATCACCATGTACCCTGGTATTTCACACGAAGTTATCCGCAACACGCTTCGTCAGCCCGTGAATGCGATGATTCTTCTGACTTTTGGTGTCGGTAATGCTCCTCAGAACCCTGAGCTGCTTGGTCACCTGAAAGAAGCCTCTGAGCGCGGCGTTATTGTCGTAAACCTAACTCAGTGTTTGGCAGGTAAAGTGAATATGGGCGGATATGCCACAGGTTGTGCGCTCGCAGACTCTGGTGTTATCAGTGGCTTTGACATGACGCCCGAAGCGGCGCTGGCAAAACTACACTACCTTCTAAGCCAAAACCTTTCTTACGAAGAAGTAAAAGAGAGAATGCAACAAGTACTGCGTGGTGAAATGAGCCTGTAAGTTCAAGCTTTCTGCGATCTAAAAAGCCCAATACAATTTGGGCTTTTTTCTTTCAAAATCAAAATAATAAAATTTTGAGAAATAAGGCGTAAGGATTAATCAATGTTCGGATTCACACGAACAATATCGCTCTCTTCTCCGCTGAATTGTTTTTTAAGCTCTTGTTTTGATTTAAAACTGATTTCACCACCGGCTGCAACCGTCATATGCTGCGCATCAGTATTATGTTTTGATTGATACAACATCACAGCTTGCATACACGAATCTCGCTGCTCTTTAGAAAGTGTTGTACCCTCAGGCCATCTTCCCGTTTCTACTGCATAGACTAAGCGATCATAAACTTCTGGAGTCATCGCTTGTAATAGTTGTTCTGCGTCCATAGTGTACCTTCTTATTACATTCTATTTACAGAACATAACGGGTTAAGAAACTGAGTCAAGAATACGAAAATGAATTGGTGTAACGGATCACAAGCAAAGCCATGAAAAGAACAAACTGGTTACTTCTCAGCCTCGCATGTTTTGTGCTATCGGGCTGTTTTGAAGGTAACGTGACAACCGAAGAGTTGTGCCAAAAAACACCAGAACTGCGTTGCGAGCAGCTCAATATGGATGACGGCCAATGTCGAATTCCAAGAACAAATTTGGTTTGGCATCGGTTTGAGCAATTGAAAAACCCATCGGAAGCAAACCAAATCATCAAATACGGTCTGGTCGCTGAATATAGGAAATGCTTAGAACTCGCCTCCCAGATCACCCCTATTGATCAAAGTGCTCTCAAAAGACAACGCTTTAATGCATTGGTACACAGTATTGATGAGCTAGAGCGCATTGTAAACGAGTTAAAAGGTTCAGAAGACCCGGCTACTTTGTATTTCTTATGGTCTCAAACGGGAGATACTCAAGCTCGGCGCACATTTTTACAAATGGAAGGGTCTCCCCAATTAAATAATGCTGAGATGCAATATGCATTAGCCACTTTTTATACCAACCGAGATACCAAGAAAACCCTGGAGCTTCTTAATAACGCGTTGTCTTTATCTGATGAAGACAACATCAATCCGGTCATTCTCAAGTCAATGGCAAGTATTCATCAAGGGCTTGGAGACAAAGAGCAAGCGTATCTATGGGCAATGGTCGCGAAGAGATTCGACGTACCGCTTGCTGATGAAAAGCAGCTCCAACGTATGTTCAATTTCAGTCATCCAGAGCGATATAAGCAGTTGGATGAATTAGCCGAATCGGTGGCGAAAGCCATAGAGAAAGGTATCTATTCCCCAACAATGATACCCAGTGAGATATAAACGAAAAACTCCCGCAATGAGCGGGAGTTTTTATTTAAGTCGAGCGACACTCAGATCACTGTTGAGCTTGAATCATCCTGAAAGGATAAAACAATCTCGAGCACAATTTTGTCGTTATTATTCTGATTTGTTGAAAATTAACGACACAGAATTAACACAAAAACGCTCTCCTGTGGTCTGTGGGCCATCTTCAAAAACGTGCCCTAGATGGCTATCACACGTTGCACAACGAATCTCTGTACGTACCATTCCGTGACTTAGATCTTCTAAATAGCGCACCGCTTGATCGTTGATAGGCGCATCAAAACTTGGCCATCCGCAGCCAGAGTCATACTTGTTATCAGAGACAAAGAGAGGGGCATTACAACAAGTACAAGCATAAACACCAGTTTCCTTATTATGCAGTAGCTTACCGCTGAAAGGAGGCTCTGTACCTTGCTCTCGGCAAATACGGAACTCTTCATCAGACAGTTGCTCACGCCACTGTTCATCTGACTTCGTCACTTTTTTCCCGCTTTGTTCCACGACTTTCGGCTCCTTATTTACTGTTCTTGGTATTGACTTTTTTAGCAAAAAACTTGCTTCTCTTAACACTTGTAGCACATACTTTCTCACCAGGACACCATGAGTAATTAATTTGATAAGAGCACTTATCTCACCAGTTATATTACGCCAACTGGGCTACAGAAGAATCAGTTAAAAGTTTAAAAAACGTACATTTGCAAAGAATTGTTAAAAAAAGCGTCGCTTTTTTTTGACTTTAAACAAGTTAAGTCCGATTATCACTTGCAGATGTTTACTGGATTCTGTAATTTTACTACCAGTTATCTTTAATCAGAAATTAAGTTGTGGAGCAACTATAATGACTATCAAAGTAGGTATTAACGGTTTTGGCCGTATCGGTCGTTTCGTATTCCGTGCAGCGCAAGAGCGCAACGACATCGAAGTAGTAGGTATTAACGACCTTATCGATGTAGATTACATGGCATACATGCTTAAGTATGACTCAACTCACGGCCGTTTCAACGGTACTGTTGAAGTTGAAGGCGGTAACCTAATCGTTAACGGTAAAACTGTACGTGTTACTGCAGAGCGCAACCCTGAAGACCTAAAATGGGACGAAATCGGTGTTGACGTTGTAGCTGAAGCAACTGGTCTTTTCCTAACTGACGAGACTGCACGTAAGCACATCACTGCTGGCGCGAAAAAAGTTGTACTAACTGGTCCTTCTAAAGACGCTACTCCAATGTTCGTTAACGGCGTAAACTTCGACACTTACGCTGGTCAAGACATCGTTTCTAACGCTTCTTGTACTACTAACTGTCTAGCGCCTATCGCTAAAGTTCTTAACGACAAGTTCGGTATCGAATCTGGTCTTATGACTACAGTTCACGCAACTACAGCAACTCAAAAAACTGTAGATGGTCCTTCTGCTAAAGACTGGCGCGGTGGTCGTGGTGCTTCTCAAAACATCATCCCATCTTCAACTGGTGCTGCTAAAGCTGTAGGCGTTGTACTTCCAGAAGTAAACGGCAAACTAACTGGTATGGCTTTCCGCGTACCAACTGCTAACGTTTCTGTAGTTGACCTAACTGTTAACCTAGTTAACGGTGCTTCTTACGAAGACATCTGTAAAGCGATGAAAGAAGCTTCTGAAGGCGAACTAAAAGGCGTTCTAGGCTACACTGAAGATGCAGTTGTATCTCAAGACTTCATCGGCGAAGTTTGCACTTCAGTATTCGATGCTAAAGCTGGTATCGCGCTAACTGACAAATTCGTTAAGGTTGTATCTTGGTACGACAACGAAATCGGTTACTCAAACAAAGTTCTAGACCTAATCGCTCACATCTCTAAGTAATTAGAAAGTTAGCAATTAGCGAATAACTTCGTTAAAGAAAAGGCGGCTCTAGAGTCGCCTTTTTTGTATCTGGAATTTGAGAGAATGCAGGCTCGATGTTGCATTTAATGTGCGAAGCGCGTCTAAAAGCTCTCCCCCAGCGATAGGAAACTACACATGGATTTAAAAACTCTCCCAGCCCTAACGGTGCTATCTGATAACGTCACTATCGTTGAAGTTGATCAGATAAAAATCGTCCGCGTGATTCATGACAAAGCAACGGCAGGCATCTCGCTACACGGTGGTCATGTCGTGTCGTTCACGCCTGAAGGTCAAGAAGATCTGATCTGGATGAGCGAAAAAGCTGTCTTCGATGGTAAAGCTGCTCTTCGCGGTGGTATTCCGGTTTGTTGGCCTTGGTTTGGGCGTATTGCTGCTCCAGCTCACGGCTTTGCCCGCACCGCAGAATGGGAGTTGGTTGAACATCGTGAGAACCATAACGGTGTGATTGTTGAACTTGCTCTGTTCCCGACAGAAGAAATCCACGATATTTGGCCCCATATGTTTGACGCTCGTTTGGTGATTGAAGTGGGCGATGAGCTAAAAGTGACGCTCAAAGTCATGAACATTGATGACGAGGCTTGGACCTTCTCTGGCGCATTACATACTTACCTAAACGTTGGAGACATTAAGCAAGCACAAACGACAGGCATGGGTGCCGAGTACATTGATAGCTTGAAAGCTGATGCGGTATGCCAAGGTGGTAATGTTCTACAACTAACTGACACGATTGATCGCGTTTACACGCAACCAGAAGCGAAAATTTTGGTAAAAGACCCGGTATTGGATCGTACGCTAAGCGTACACAACCAAGGCCACAACTCAGCAGTATTATGGAACCCTTGGGCAGAAGGTGCGCAAAGCATGGGTGACATGGCTGACGATGGTTATCAAACCATGTTGTGTGTGGAGTCTGCTGTTCATGCACCAAGTATTGAGCAAGGTCAAACGCTCCAACCAGGTGAGACACATGAACTTGTCACTGTCATTTCAGCGCAGTAAGAATCACCATATAAAGGCCGGGGATACCCGGCTTTTTTTGTAATAAAAGCTCTGCTTAGATGGTCCTATCTTTACTAACTTATTGGTTACTGGTCACTTTTGACGGTTTCATTAATAAATATCAAAAAAATTGATCATATAAACCGATAGCATACCGATACAAAACTCATAAATAATAAAAATATCAGGAATTAGTCTATGTTAGAGAGATACCGAAATCAAAGTGTCGGATTCCAGTTGAAACTGGTGATTACTTTGTGTCTATTCATTGCTTTCAGCAGTATTGCAGCGCTTGTTTACCGCAACGCTTCCGATGTTCTATTGGAAAGCACGCTGAAAGAACACCAATCTAAAGTAGAATCAATGGCAAAAACCATTGCTGGCCAATTCGATGCTTACCTGCACACCGCTAAAGTCCTCGAATCTACTTTTCGCAATGGCTACCTTGCCGGTGTCTATGTCGAAAATTACACGGTTGACTTCATGGGACATGAAGTACCAAACATCACTCAATACAGTGAAAGCTTAATTAATGACACCAAGTTGGTCGACAGTTTCACACGTGATACCGGCGCTATAGCAACGCTATTCGCACCATTGGGTGACGACTTTATTCGGGTGTCCACCTCCCTAAAAGATCCACAAGGTCAACGAGCGGTCGGAACCACGCTAGGCATCAACCATCCTGGTTATCAGCAACTTAAAGCAGGGCAACCGTATTACGCTCAAATTAAATTGTATGGCGAGCGCTACATTACCTACTATGCCCCAATCAAAGATGCGACAGGAAAGGTAGTAGGCCTATCGTTTATTGGTTTACCAGTAGACCAAGCGACACAAACCTTATTCGATGCACTCGAAGAGATAAAATGGGGCGACACTGGTTACACCATTATCGTTGATAACGACGAAAACAATCTTGGTAAATACCTACTTCATCCAGCAAAAAGCGGCTCAGATTCGTCAATACTAGAAGTCGCCGACTACAATGGTCACAAGCCTTTTGGTCAGATTTTCGAACAATCTAGTGGATTAATTCGCTACCCTTTCGAGTACCAAGGTAACGTAGGCGAAAAGTATCTTGTCTACACAGAGGTTCCAGGTTGGAATTGGAAACTGCTAGGCGGTACGTTTATCAAAGAAGTTACAAAAGGTAGCGACACGCTTCTCACACTCATTGCCATCATTTCTTCGGTAGCGGCAATCATTACTTTTGTTGTACTGACGCTTTTCTTGAATCGCAGCTTACAACCTCTCACGACTCTAAACTCATACATGACTCGCTTAGCGGGCGGCGAAGTCAGCTTGAACATTCCAGCGTCTCGTAAAGCATCAAAGAATGAAATTACGAACCTGAGCTCGGGTGTCGCCAGTATGGCAAGTCAGCTCAATGAACTTGTTGGTAAGATCCGTTCAACAAGCGACTTAGTGGAGAGCAACTCCACCAGCGTTGCCAACGATGCACATAGCAATTTGACCCAAGCCGACCGACAACAACAAGAAGTCGAGCAAGTTGTGACAGCGATTGAAGAAATGGCCTCTTCCGCTCAATCTGTCGCACAACAAGTCGAAAGCATTGCGGAAAACGTACGCTCAGCAAATACTGATAGTCAGTCTGGTCTCGCGATTGTTGAAGGCGTATGTATCGACGTTGCTCAACTTAACGATCAATTGGATCAATCAGCAACGGCTATCGAGCAAGTAAATCGCGATAGCGAGAGTATTCAAACCGTCACTAAAATGATTGATGAAATTGCTGAGCAAACCAATTTACTTGCCTTGAATGCCGCCATTGAAGCAGCACGAGCAGGTGAGCAAGGCCGTGGCTTCGCTGTTGTAGCAGATGAAGTGCGCACACTTGCGCACCGAACCCAAAGCTCAGTTCAGGATGTCGTGGAAATTATCGAGAAACTAAAAGGGTCGACTCATAATGCAGTTAATATGATGACAGACAGCCAACGCAGTGCAAACCAGGTCTTGGACAAAGCACAAGACGCGGGCACAGCATTAGAAGCCATCGCAGTACAAGTGCAGTCGATAGCCTCTCAAGCCGACGCCATTGCAGCGACTTCAGAAGAACAAGCTCAAGTTTCACAAGAAATTGCAGCAAATGCCCATTCTATCAGTGAACTTAACCGAGAAAGCCGCAACACGAGCGCAAAAACCTCGCAAAGTGCCATTGAACTTCAACAACAAGCACGAAACTTGAAAGAGCAAGTCGACTTCTTCCACTAATACTTAATAAGAGCCGACCCAGTCGGCTCTTTTTGTTTCACTTGAGACCATGCTTTTTGATAGAATTTGCCGCCCTACTTTCTGTTCGAGATCGTCATGAACTATCAATGCCCTCTATGCCACCAAGCTCTAGCGTTAAATGAAAAAACGTTTAAGTGCGAAAACAATCATCAGTTTGACTTAGCAAAAGAAGGCTACGTTAACTTGATGCCAGCGCACCACAAACGTTCTAAAGATCCTGGTGACAACAAAGAGATGATGCAAGCTCGTCGTCGATTCCTTGAAGGAGATTACTACAACCCAATGCGCCAAGAAGTGGCGCAGCTGTGTGCAACATACACTGAGGGGAGCACCCATCAATTATTAGATATTGGTTGTGGTGAAGGTTACTACACAGATCAAGTACAAAAGACGATAGAAACACAAGCGAACCATGCCACGATTTATGGCTTAGACATTTCCAAAGTTGCCATTCGTTACGCGGCGAAGCGTTACACGCACTGCAACTTTAGTGTGGCTTCTAGTCACCGACTTCCCTTCGCAAATGAATCCTTAGATGCCATTTTGCGCATTTATGCCCCGTGTAAAGCTGAGGAGCTGCAGCGCGTTGTAAAAAACGACGGCGTTGTTGTCACGGTTACTCCTGCTAGCCGCCACTTATACCAACTGCGTGAGCGCATTTATCAAGAAGTTCGTCTTCACAATGAAGAACCAGAACATATTGCAGGGTTTGAATTAGAGCACCAGCAGCATCTTAACTATGTTATGGACTTGAAAAACGGAGCCGCAATCGATTTATTGCAAATGACGCCATTCGCATGGAAAGCAACCGATGCTCTTCGTGAAGAGTTGAAATCCGCTACACTTTTCCAATGTGAGGCTGATTTTATGTTGCGTGTATATCGCAAAAAAACACTCAATTAATAAGTCAAAAAAAACAACAAACGCAAATAGTTATCATTTATATTGATTCATTGCTCAGCCTCCATTAATATCATCCGGACATTTTTGGAGGCTTTTCAATGCGCTTTTCTACTTTGAGCTTGCTCTTTGCAGGCTTACTTACTGGTTGCTCTTCATATACGCACACCAACTCTCACGCAACCTCAGCGGAAGTCACTAGTTTTTACGACTACCAACTATACACCCCTTCTGGCGAGCACATCGCTCTAAGCAAACTGCCAATTGAGCTGCAACAAGCAGATGTCATTCTTATTGGTGAATGGCACACACACGCCGGCGTTCATCGCTTTCAAACCGATATGCTCAAACAACTTACGTCCTACAACCGCTCACTCGCGTTATCTATGGAACAATTTACCCGCGACAAACAACCTGTTGTTGACGCTTACCTACGTGGGGAGATCGGCGAACAGTACTTAATGAAACAAGCCAACGCTTGGCCCAATTATGAAAGCGACTATCGCCCTCTCGTGGAGTTTGCTAAGCAGAAAAATCTCCCGGTCATTGCAGCAAATGCACCAAAGAGCATTGTTCGATGCATTGGTCGACAAGGGCTAGATTACATTAACAAGCTCGATGATGATCAGCGGATGTTCATTGCACAAGCCATCAACACTGGTAGTAGTCCGTACAAAGAAAAGTTCATGGCATCCATGCATCACGGTAAGCCAGAGCAGACGGAAAAACAGTTTGCAGCTCAAGTTACTTGGGATGAAACTATGGCGGAATCTATCGTTAGCTATCTAGACGACAACCCAGGCGTTCAGATTGTCCATGTTGCGGGCAAGTTTCACACCGAGCAAGGGTTGGGTACGGCAGCATCAATCTTAAGCCGCAACCCGAGCTTAAAAGTGATTGTAATTAGCCCAACAGATAACGTGCTTTCTGATAATACAGACTATCAGTTAGAGGTTCTCGCACCACCAGTACGGTATGTACAAGATGCTCACCGCATGGCGGCATATCAACATCTAACTAAACGCAATAACGATCTTCAATGTAAGTAGCTGGTCTTCAATTTAAGTTACTACCTTGTCGTTGCGTTGCATCATCACACCGCTCCGAGTTCATCGAGTGACAAGGGTCTGCTTCCTGCTGGTCTATTTTTTGCTAATGATCACCAATAGAAACTAGAAGCGGCAAAAGCAGACCTGTTTTTATCCAAATAGCTTCAGAAATAAACTTTGCCGCCGATAAAAATATAACTGCTTTTTACCCGCACTCAGTGACCGAGTGTCGATGTTCCAAGGAGTATTCGATGAATCCAGTAGGAAGCACTTCTGTTAATAGCTATGCCAAACAATCTGTCGCCTCTAAACAAGCAAGTATTGCACAAGAAGAAACTAGTGCTTCGCCGCTGAAAGTCGAACACAATAAGGTGACGCTTTCGACCGAAGGCAAAGCGCTACTTGCCGCTCTGCAACAAATCGAGCACGACAGCAAGAAAATAGAAGCAGAAGATAAATCTGTTGGTGAAAAGGTCGAATCTTTCACGCATGGTGCGCTTGGCATGGATCACCCCGATAAAATCGAGAAAGAAGAGGATGGCTCATATTCTGCGGGTCAATACCTTTCTGCGGCACTTACCGTTGGTGGCATCATACTGGCATTAGTCTGATAACCAGTCTGATAATCGTCACGACAACAAATCCTATTTGAACCAAACACTTACTGCAGCCCATAATTTAATAAGCCAAAGAACGATATGATGCAAACGTAAGTGAATTCGACCGCTCTTGTGGCCCGATAATATATGCTCGTTTATTGCTCCCTAAACTAGGTTTCTTGTGAAGGCACTGAATGGATAACTTTAGTCCATGCTTTCAACTCCTAAGCGTAATCCAAGCCCACGTTTGTGGGCTTTCTTCTTTCCAAACTAACGAACGTTAGAGAGCGACTCATTTTTTCTGCAAAACCAAACAAAAACGACAATTTGGTTAAACTTTTATTACCGACACAAAACTTTCATAAATCATTGCTTTAATGCCTGCGCTTTCAATAAACAAGGAAAATATAATGAAGCGCTTAGTATCTCCAATCGTTACGGCAGTGGCTGCATCTACCCTCTCTTTCAACGCACTCTCAGCTGAAATCAAAAACGTCATTTTGATGATCGGCGACGGCATGGGTCCTCAACAAGTTGGTTTACTCGAGACCTACGCAAAACACGCACCTAACTCGGTTTACAAAGGCGAAAGCACAGCGTTATACAAACTCGCTCAAGAAGGTGTGATTGGATCATCACTAACCAATCCAGAAGACGCAATTGTCGTCGACTCTGCGTGCTCAGCTACGATGCTAGCGACAGGAATCCCTACCGCTTCTGAAGTCATTGGCATTGATAGCCAAGGCAACCATGTCGAAACTATTTTGGAAAAAGCCAAAAGTAAAGGTAAAGCGACAGGGCTCGTCTCTGATACGCGTATGACCCACGCAACGCCAGCAGCATTTGCCGCTCATCAACCACATCGCTCCCTAGAAAACAATATTGCGGCGGATATGCTCGAAACAGGCGTAGACGTGATGATGTCTGGTGGACTTCGTCATTGGATTCCAAAGTCGACAAACGACAAGGGAGAGACATACGAGCAACTTGAAAAACTCACTCAAGGTAATGTCTACCTAAAATCGAAACGCAAAGACGAACGCAACTTGCTTGCCGAAGCGCAAGACCAAGGCTATAGCTTAGCTTTCAGCCGCGATATGCTCACACAAGCTAAAGGTGACAAATTACTTGGACTTTTTGCTTACTCGGGCATGAACGATGGTATTGCCTACAGTCAAAGCAAAAACGATCCAAAACGCACGCAGCCATCGCTGAAAGAAATGACCACCAAAGCAATCGACATTCTTTCAAAAGACAAAGACGGTTTTTTCTTGATGGTTGAAGGCGGCCAAATTGACTGGGCTGGCCACAGTAACGATGCAGGTACGATGCTGCATGAAATGCTTAAATTCGATGAAGCGGTAAACTCAGTTTATGAGTGGGCAAAAGGCCGTGATGACACCCTGATCATTGTTACTGCTGACCACGAAACCGGCTCTTTTGGCTTTAGCTACTCATCAGCAAACTTGCCTAAACCACAAAAACGCGACGGCGAAGCATTCAAAAATCAGGATTACGCGCCAAACTTCAACTTTGGTCAGTTCGAGATCCTCGATGGTTTATACAACCAAAAGAAAAGTTACTACGGCATGATCAGTGAATTCCAAGCGCTTGATAAGAAAGAGCAAACTCCAGAGAAGTTTGCGGAAGTCGTGAACGCAAATAGCGATTTTTCGATTACGCCTGAGCAAGCAGAACGCGTATTAGCAAGTAAACCAAATCCATACCGACTCGCTGGACACAAATACTTAAGCGAAGAGAACGTACCGACAATCAATGACTTTGATGCTTTCTTTCCTTACAACGACCGTGGCAACTTGCTAGCGCGTGAGCATGCAACAAAGCAAAACACAGTATGGGGGACGGGTACTCATACGCATACTCCTGTCAACGTATTTGCTTGGGGACCTGCAGAAACTATCCTTCCGGTATCAAAAATCATGCACCACTCGCAACTAGGCGAGTACTTGAAGCAACAAATTAAATAATCAACTTGCACTTACTTCACAACTCGTGATGTTTCAACGCTCTCGCAAGGGAGCGTTTTTTTATGCATGAAAACAGTTGACGTTTTAAATCGTACACCACAATAATTATGGGTCTTTAATTATATGAATAAAGAAAATGTGCGAAATCTTTGCTAAGCAACCCCAAGACAACTATCAGTTCATCACCCGCTCTATCCGTATTGATGGTCACGCGACCAGTGTAAAACTTGAAGCGAGCTTTTGGACAATTCTTGAGGAAATCGCTAGTGCTCAAAACATGACGGTTCCTAAATTCATAAGCACTGTTTATCAAGAAGCACTCGAATACAATGGTAAAGTGAACAACTTTGCCTCCTTACTTCGATGCGCTTGCCTCACTTACGCCCGCCAACCTCAAGAGACCACTCGTCAAGCACTTGCGCAACTTAACAGTTAATAGCAACCAACCGAGCAATAACCATCCTAGGCTATGCATCCGTATTATAAACCCTTGAGCATCTTCTAATTTGTCGTACTAGAGTACTACCCAGACTCCTTTTGAAATCGCTAACCTGTGCGGACTATCAAGGAGTACCTATGACAAAAATGATTCACACCATGATCCGAGTAAGTGATCTGGACCGCTCTCTACAATTTTACTGTGACGTACTTGAACTAGAAGTCGCTGATCAATACATCTTTGATGGCTTTTCTCTAACCTATCTAGCCAACCAAGAAACTGGCTTTGAATTGGAACTGACGCACAATCACGACCAAAGTGAGCCCTACACTCACGGCTCAGGTTACGGCCACCTTGCCGTCAGCGTGGAGGACATTGAACAAGCCCACAAACGCATTAAATCTCTCGGCATTGAAACTGGTGACATCAAAGCCTTTGACCATCAACAAAAGCATTTAGCAACGTTCTTTTTTGTAACCGACCCTGATGGTTACAAAATTGAGTTCCTGCAACGCCAAGGGCGTTACCTATAACAAAAAGAGTAAACATTATGATTCACTTGACGGCTACCTTTCATGCACAACCGGGAAAAGAACAAGAGTTGAAAGAGGTACTTACCCAAGCGCTCGAACCTACTCGCAATGAAGAAGGTTGCGTTCGTTATCAATTGTTCCAAGATAAATACAATGCATGCCACTTCGTTTTTCAGGAGCAATTTAAAGACCAACAAGCATTTGAGCTTCATGGTAAAACAGAACACTTTGCTCTTTTGATTAGCCAGATCGACAACTTGTTAGAATGCGAGCCAAAACTGGTGTTCTTTAACGAACTGTAACTATAGCGCTAACCGAAGATCAAAAAAGGCACTCTATCTAGAGTGCCTTTCACTAGTTGGGAGCTGTGATTAAGCGTCTTGCTTCTCCACCATATGCAAATGCACATCTTGTTGTGGGAAAGGAATCGAAATACCTTCTCGGTCGAAGCGTAGTTTCACTTCTTTTGTCACATCCCAGTATACATCCCAGTAATCATCCGTTTTTACCCAAGGACGCACAATAAAATCTACAGAAGACGTATTTAATGTATGAACTTTGATCATTGGCTCTGGAGTGCGAAGTACCGAAGGGTGAGAGGTAATGATATCAGACAATACTGACTCCGCTTTTAAGAGGTCATCCGCATAGCCAATGCCAAACACCATATCCACGCGGCGAATGCGTTCATGCGTGACGTTCTTAATAACATCTCCCCAGATTTTGCTGTTAGGCACAATAATAATTTGGTTATCAAACGTACGGATTGTGGTGTTCACCAAACTCATATGGCTTACCTTGCCATCCACACCGCCAGCATACACAAAATCACCAACATCAAATGGGCGATAAATAAGCAGCATCATACCCGCCGCGAAGTTGGATAACGTGTCTTGCAACGCGAAACCAATAATCACACCAGCAATACCGAAACCGGTTAGGATTGGCGCTAGGTTCAAACCAAGCTGAGATAAGCCCACCATGATACCGATCACCCACACGAATTTGCCGGACATCGAGATAAAGAAGTCCTGCATCAAGTGGGAAAGTTTTAAGTTTTTCGATGCAACTGCTTTACGGACGACTTTGCGAGTTAACTTAGCCAGTCCGCGAGCGATCAATAAAATCAGCGCAAAAACAAACAACTGGAAGATATGCTGCGGTGCATTCTCGGCAAACCAATCCAGTGCCGAGTTGGACCAGTGACTCAGTATTGACCACACAACTTTGGTATTCAGTAAATCATGGGTGATATTACCCGTCACTTCAAAAATTTGGCGTTTGTATTCAGACGTTTCTAAACCGACTTTATCACCAATTGAAATCAGGTTGCGTAAGCTTTCTGTCGCAATATTTAGCCTTTGTTTAGTAATGAGCTGACTAAGTTGCAACGACGCTTTTTCCGACTCTGGGCTAGACGAAAGTTGGGAGCCAATGATCTCACTTTGCTGACTCAAGTACTCAATTGAAGCAGACAGTAAGCGCATACGTTTATCAATTTTATCTTTTAGTTCCGCTTCTGCGCGCTCGTTTTGGGCCCCTAGCTCCTTCAACCAAGCGAGATTTTGCCAGCTCGAATCGAAGCTAACATCAAGATAACGCTGTAGCTCTCGATAATCATTAACAAGAGCAAGCTTCTCTTCATCCTTAGCCTTATTTAAATCCTCGACGACTTTCTTTATTTTTTCCGATAGATAGTTCGTCGCATCCTCAGAGTATTGTTCTTGTTTTTTAACTAGCAAGATCAGCTTGTCGCGAGAGATAGTTTCACGTTCAATCGCTGACGCTAACTGGCTTCTTAATTCTTCATTCTTTTGGAATAGTTGCAGTTGAAGGGCATCACGCTCGTCGCCACTCGCTTGCGAGAGGCTTTGGGATAAATCCACAATCTCTCGGTTCAAGTTGTCAATCGAGATTTCGGCAGCAGAAGGCTCTTGGATATCGTCAGTAGCAGTCGCATGAACAGCCATTGGGGAGAACATAATGACGGCAAGTGCGAATAATGTCACCCAAGATGTCAGGCGCAGTTTCTGGGGGAAATGAAACGTCATGTTTACCTCATAGGAAACAATCCTGATCAAAACAATCAGGAATAGAAGTGTAAAGCGTTGAAATCATACTCCTAAGTTTACAACACTAAATAATAAACTGAGCAGCATTTCGTTAGCGAGACGTCAAAGTTGGGAGCCCCAATAGCAAACAAGCCTTTCATTGATTAAATGAAAGGCTTGTTTTTATTCGACTAAGGACGGTTGGGATGATTTAAAATGTGGTCTTCCCAATCCACCACATCAATCTCGTAAACAACTTTGTTACGGACACTTTCCCCTGCCGCATGCATTGCGGACTTAGAGCCGGTAATCAACGGATGCCATTCTGGTAAAGGCTGCTTTTCTGCCAACAGACGGTAAGCGCACGTGTGTGGCAGCCAAGTAAAATCGTCGATGTCTTCTCGGGTCAGCTTGGTGCACTCTTCACCCGAAGTGAAACGGTTTGGGTAATCCTTACATGAACACGTTTTACTGTTCAGCCAGCTACAAGCCACATTGGTATAGTAGATTTCATCGGTATCTTCATCCATCAGCTTATGCAAACAACATTTGCCACAACCATCACAGAGAGATTCCCATTCCTCTTCTGTCATCTGCTCTAACGATTTACTTTGCCAAAATGGAGTGCTCATACTTCAGGTCTCACCAAGGGAATTTAGGGGGCGATTTATACTCTTCTCAACGCAAAAGTTCAAGTTTTGAGAAGATCTTGCATCCTTCCCACATAACGGTGGAGATATTCAACTACTTTCGTTTTACTGTTCTATCCTTAAACAAGTTTCCATTACTCAATTGATCAAGAAGGCATTAAGGAGTTTTCATGGGTATTATTTCTTGGATTATTTTGGGCTTAATCGCCGGCGCACTTGCTAAATGGCTCATGCCAGGAAAAGATGGGGGCGGTTGGATTGCAACAATGTTACTTGGTATTGCAGGGGCATTTGTAGGTGGCTTCCTTGGCGGCATTCTCGGTTTCGGCGGAGCTACTGGCGTCAACATTGGTAGTATCATTACCGCAACACTAGGCGCATTTATTCTGTTGTTTGTTTATAACCGTTTCTTAAAATAATCACGATGATTTAAAAGCAAAAAACCAAAAAGGGAGCGTAATGTTAAGCGCGCCCTTTTATTTTTTTCTTTCTTCACTCTTCCAATCCACGTCAAAATGACCATAATTGCCCCCTTAATTTTTAAGAGGTTTACATTATGGATTGTCGATTAGGATGTGGAGCGTGCTGTATTGCGCCAAGTATCTCTTCACCAATACCAGGAATGCCCAAGGGCAAACCTGCAGGTGTTCGTTGTGTGCAACTCAACGACGACAATTTGTGCAAGCTATTTGGTAAGCCTGAACGCCCTAAAGTCTGTCACGATTTTAAACCGTGTCCGATTGTATGCGGCAACACCAATCAAGAAGCACTCGACAACATCACTGAATTAGAACAATTGACGTAATGCGACTCTAGACCACACGTTTAAAGTTAGTACCTCGGTTGTTTCTCTCCGCGGCAGTAATCAAAGCAAACTCAAGATTTAGCACTTTCCCCCTCTGCTTTTTATCTCACCCTTGAGAACTCTTGCCACATAGCGTTCCATTTGCGGTTTTCGCGCGATCTCCCTTACAATTTATTGACAATTCTCGACTATGTTCAGCGGGTCATTTAATTAAAGATCAGGAAAGAACATGAATAAGTATTTGGCTGAGGCTGTTGGTACGTTCTGGCTAGTGTTAGGCGGCTGTGGTAGCGCGGTGTTGGCTGCGGGTTTCCCTGAAGTGGGTATTGGTCTGTTGGGCGTTTCTTTGGCATTCGGTTTAACCGTTCTGACGATGGCATTTGCTATCGGTCATATTTCAGGTTGTCACTTGAACCCTGCAGTGACAGTTGGCCTTTGGGCAGGCGGTCGTTTTGAGACAAAAGACGTTGCTCCCTACATCATCTCACAGGTGAGCGGCGGGCTTATCGCAGGTGGCGTGCTTTACGTTATTGCATCTGGACAAGCAGGATTCGATGTTGTGGGTTCTGGCTTTGCCGCCAATGGTTATGGTGAACACTCTCCAGGCCAATACTCGATGATCGCTGCACTTGTGACTGAAGTTGTCATGACGATGATGTTCCTGATTGTCATTATGGGTGCAACAGACAAACGTGCGCCACAAGGCTTTGCACCTATCGCAATTGGCCTGTGTTTGACTCTCATTCACCTGATCAGCATTCCTGTCACCAATACGTCAGTAAACCCTGCTCGTAGCACGGCAGTCGCAGTATATGTGGGTGACTGGGCGGTTTCTCAGCTATGGCTGTTCTGGATTGCTCCTATTGTGGGTGGCGTGCTTGGTGCGGTTATCTACAAAAATCTTCTTGGTAAAGAATCGAACGATTAATCGTTCCTAACTCCCAAAATCAAAAAAGCCGCTGAATTCAGCGGCTTTTTATTAAATTCTGTGTCGACCTAATAGCGAATGTGACAACGTCGTGCCATCAACAAGCTCTAGCTCCCCACCGACAGGCACACCATGCGCGATGCGGCTGGCATCAACTTGGTGCTCTTTACATAGCTCTGCGATGTAGTGGGCAGTGGCTTCACCTTCAACTGTTGGGTTTGTCGCCAAAATCACTTCGGTAATATCACCGCGACGTAAGCGGTAATCAAGGACATCCAATCCAATATCACTTGGACCAATACCATCTAATGGCGACAAATGCCCCATAAGAACAAAATACCGACCAGAATATTGGCCTGTTGCTTCAACGGCTGCGATGTCTGCCGGGCTTTCTACCACACAAATTTGACCATTTTCTTGGCGTTTTGGGTTGGTACAAATGTGACAGACTTCTTCTTCGGTGAAGGTTCGACACTCAGTACAATGACCTATTTCTGTCATTGCCTGACTCAGCGCATCTGCAAGCTGCAAACCGCCTTTTCTATCGCGCTGTAACAAATGAAAGGCCATACGCTGCGCTGACTTGGGGCCAACCCCAGGTAGACAACGTAAGGCCTCCATCAATTGCTCCAGCATATGACTGGTACGCATTAAAAGTCCGCTTAATTAAATATCAGCAGATTAGAATGGCATTTTCATGCCTGGTGGTAGTTGCATACCGCCAGTTACAGAAGCCATTTTCTCTTTTTGAGTTTCTTCAACACGACGGGCTGCATCGTTGAACGCCGCAGCGATCAGATCTTCAAGCATTTCTTTGTCGTCTTCCATCAAACTTTCATCGATGTCAACACGACGTACGCTGTGACTACCAGTGATAGTAACTTTAACTAGGCCAGCACCAGACTCGCCAGTTACTTCCATATTCGCGATTTCTTCTTGAAGCTTTTGCATGCGATCTTGCATTTGCTGGGCTTGCTTCATTAGGTTGCCCATACCGCCTTTACCAAACATGTTTATCTCTCTGGTTTAATGAGGTGTTGCATCAATTAATGGGGTTATACCTTTGGGTTTTCAACCCCATTCCATTCGATTATTAGATAGGGCGCACACTATCTTTATCAAGCTCTGCAGCAAAACGACGTTCAATAAATTGAACATTTGGATCGTTTTCTAAACTGTTCAGCGCTTGCTGTAATTTCTCTTGGTAGAGCCTATCTCTCAGTTCAAGTGGTGTTTCTCCACTCTCCCCTATTTCGATGCTCATGTGGCACTCTTCACCTAACACGGTATTAAGTGCTTTGAGCAATTCGGCTTGAGCTCTATCAGTATTCAAATGAGCTTGGCTGCTTCTCAATAGTAACGAAACGGTTGTTCCTTCCTTACTATAATGAGAGTTTAGCGCAAGTTGCTCTACCAGCTTAGGGATCTCCATTAAGCTGATGAGCTTCGCCCATTCATTATGTTCTAATGACTCATCGATGAGCTTTTGTGCCATTTCAGGCGTTTTCTCATGCTCAAGTGCCTGCTTGAGCTGCGTAGGTGTCAGTTTTGTATTTACTTTTGTCTCAACAGGCTTGCTTGGACGCCAGCGATACGCTTCCTCAACTTGTGGCTCCGTCGACTTCGGAGCTGAGTTTGGCGACACCTGCGCGGAATTGCCATGCAATTGCGCTACTCGGTCGATAACCGATTCTGGTTGTGCAGATGCCGCTTTAGGCTTTTTTGAGCCACCATTTTGAGGAGTGTTCTGTTGTAGGCCTTGACGCTGAGAACGTAATTGGTGACGTAAACCGCTTAGACCACCGCGCGCTGGTGTTGAAACGCTCTCTTGCATTTGCTGAGGTGGCGTTTCATGCTGCGGCGCTGGGTTTTCACTCATCGGCGGCGCCATATCATACTGTGGTGGAACCGTCTCATATCCACTCGCTTGATACTCAGGTTGCGAACTGGATGAAGGTTGAGGCGCCACTTGTGGTGTGCTTTGTGCTGGACTCGGCTGCTGAGCTCGAGGAGCAGCGGCTGTCTGAGCTGGCGCAGCCTTTGGTTGACTGGTACTTTGAGCCGGAGATGACGCTGGCTCGCAGTTACTAGAAACAACATTTGCCCCACTGTTATTTGATGGGCGGAACGCCATCATACGCAGCACAATCATTTCCAAACCGACTCGCCCATTTGGCGAGAGGGTCAAATCTTCACGACCTTTCAATGCAATTTGATAGTAAAGCTGAACGTCTTGCGGGCTTAGAGCTTTACTCAACAGCTCAATTTTCTCTGCATCTGGTTGTGCTCGGTCTAGCGACGCTGGCAGCGCTTGATACATCGCAATTCGATGAAGCTGTGTTGCGACTTGCTGCAACAAACCATCCCACTCAACACCATTTGCCGCTAATTGTTGGATTTTATCCATAGCTTGTTGAGGTTTCTTGCTGCTGATTGACTCTAGTAAGTGAATCGCTTGGTCGGTATCAATCGTCCCCAACATGTGGCTGACAATATCGGCTTGCACCGCACCGTTACCTAAAGCAATTGCTTGATCGGTCAAGCTAAGAGCATCACGCATACTGCCATCTGCAGCATGTGAAATCATACCCAGTGCTTTTGGTTCTGCCGATACTTGCTCTTGACCTAGGATGTAATCAAGTTGCTGGTGAATATCATCAACGCTGATTGGTTTCAGATGAAACTGAAGACAACGCGACAATATAGTGACAGGCAGCTTTTGTGGATCAGTTGTTGCGAGTAAGAACTTCACATACTCTGGCGGCTCTTCCAGGGTTTTCAACAACGCATTGAAAGAGTGACGCGATAGCATGTGCACCTCATCGATGAGGTACACTTTAAAACGTCCACGAGCAGGTTTGTATTGAACGTTGTCTAACAGTTCACGAGTGTCTTCAACTTTAGTACGTGATGCTGCGTCGATTTCAAGAAGATCGACAAAGCGACCTTCATCAATTTCACGACAAGTATCACACTTACCACAAGGTGTCGCGGTAATGCCGGTTTCGCAGTTCAAGCCTTTGGCAAACAGCCTACCGATACTCGTTTTACCCACACCACGAGTCCCGCTGAACAGATAAGCATGGTGTAAACGGTTTTGCGCCAGTGCGTTTTCCAACGCCGTCAGGACATGTTTTTGTCCGACAACTTGGTCAAACTGATTAGGACGCCATTTTCGCGCTAAAGCTAAATAACTCATTGAATGTATTAATGTCCTTCAAAATCGCAGATGCTGTACACGTTTAGACCTAGTGCTTCTAAACGTTTATCGCCACCGATTTCTGGTAGGTTGATAACGAAGGCAGCGTGCTCAACTTCACCACCCAGTTGGCGAATCAGCTTAGTCGTCGCTTCAATAGTACCGCCCGTTGCCAATAAATCGTCGACAACCAGTACTTTGTCGCCTTCAACGATGGCATCTGTATGGATTTCTAGTGTATCAACGCCGTATTCAAGCTCATAAGATTGAGCAACAGTAGGGCGTGGTAGCTTGCCTGGTTTACGCACTGGTACAAAACCAACACCTAGCTCAAGCGCTAAAGGCGCGCCAAATAGAAAGCCACGAGCTTCCGTACCCACAACCTTGGTAAAGCCCATATCTTTGTAACGTTCAACAAGTAAGTTGATCGTCGCTTGGTATGCTTTCGCGTCTTCAAGAAGGCTCGTCACATCACGAAATAGAATGCCTGGCTTTGGGTAGTCTTGGATGCTTTTGATGCTAGATTTGATCAGTGAAATTGTTTCTGTAGTCATAATACCGATTTACTTAGATTGGCTCATCGCCCTCTCTAATCGCAGTATCACGAGGGCAACGAACAATAGGTTTTCACCACTATGTGCTTATTTTCGTAAAAGTCACAGGCGCTGAAAATACAAACGCCCACTCGAAGAGCGGGCACACTATTCTCTACAATCTTAGTGATTTTCTTCTCGGTCAGCAACCAACTCAATCACAGGCAGACGCATAAACCAGCTGAGTAAAACGATTAGCATCACTAAAAGACCAATTTTTACCCAAACGAGGGGGACAACAACGATTGAAACCATGAAACTAAGCGCAATAAAAATCGCACCACGCTTTTTTACTTTTGAAGTAACAGCCCGATGCTTATGCCAATTGTCGAGAATGGGTCCAAACGTTTTGTGGTTATGTAACCATTGATGAAATGCGGGGCTACCACGCATAAAACATGCGCTAGCAAGCAAAATAAAAGGTGTGGTGGGTAAAAGTGGAAGGGCTATGCCGGCTATGCCGAGCACAATACAGAGTCCACCAACAGTATTGAAAAAGTAACGCTTAATACGAATGGTGAACTCCGGTACAAAATAGCTAGATTAAAAGCCTGCGTAACCATTCATTACACGAAGCCAGGTTAGCGTTGCAGGAAGTGTTGGTATCAAAAGAACTGCAATAAAACCTAAAAAGTAAAAAATATTATAAGGCTCTTTAAAATCTTTGTCTGCCATGATGTGTCTTCTCACTAGTTGACTTTGCTTCTCCCAAGGCACAGCGTTAAATTATCGTTGCACAAATGGGTCATTATTGTTTTAAGCGCTGACTATACATTAAACAGCCAAATCTAAACACCAGTAAAAAGTAAGGTTATTGAACTAAACGTATGTTGTTTTGGTGGTTCTAAAAAGATAATAAGCAGCGTAAGGACGCTGCTTATTGGTTTGCAAGTCATAATTATACTAGTCGGGATTTCCGGGTAATACTTAAACTAAAACTTGAAGAACCTAAACACCCGATAGACAACTGTCCTGCAACACTAAGCGGTAAATCGCGGGTGATGAAGTTTTTCATACTTCCTCCCCCTAAACGGTTACCTGCTGCGATGTGTTGATTCGTATTTCCGTCAGACCAATGGCTATCTAAACCCGCAGGCAATATAGAGACCGAGGATGAAGCGAGGTCGGCGACACCAAACACAGCATTGACTGCACCCGCACACTCCGAACACTCAATTCCTTTTTCAATGATCCCTACCATGTCCTTGAGATCAGCACTGAAACTTTTCAAGTTACGGAGATAATCGTCAAACAATGCCCTAACGAGCAATGTCGTCGCAACTCCATCATTAGCTTGGGAAGCAGAATCAACGAGATAAAACGCAAATTGACCATTCATTAACCAACGATAATCGAAAACCAAGGGCATCACATCCGTCGATTGCAATAAACGGTACGAGCAGCGCCAATCTCCCTGAGCAGCATCCTTCTCTGGCAATAGCGCTTGCAGTAAATCTCTTGCCGCACTCGGATTCTGTTGTAAATATTCCAGATGCCAATACAGCTCTTGTTCATCTGGGATTTCACCACCATCATCAACCCTGAACCACTGACTTGAAAAGTCACGTTGTTCTGAGAAGTGGCTATCGGTATCTTCTAGCGTATTCTCTATCGCCTGAGATAGGTGCTCATAATTACCTATCGGTTTAGGAAGAAAATCTTTAATACCAAATCGCAACGCTTTCGCGACATCGGACATTTCATCCGTGCCTGATACCACGATAAGCGGCATATATGGGTATTCGAGACTAACTTCTTCGACGAACTCGATACCATCTAAGACCGGCATCGATAAATCACATAAGATAAGATCGGGTTGGCATTCCCTGAGTTGTTGAAGCGCTTCTAGGCCGTTTTCTGCTTCTACTACTTTAAAACCCTGACTTTCTAAATAGGCATTGGTTACTTTACGAAATATTGGATCATCGTCCACCAACATTATTAGTTTTTGATTAATCACTTCCTGTGCCGAGACCATTGCCGTTTGACTGTGAGTCTTAAACATACCTTTATCCCTCACAAAGCTCAGTCAAAAAAACAGATTTATTATTAAGTCATTATTTTTGTTGTGTTTACTTCCAGCAAAACGTGTCACAGCAAGACCTGAGGCCGCTTCGCCTTGTTATAAAACTTAGCTCGGAAACTGCATTAATACAAATATTACGGCGTATAACAGTATTTACTCAAACAGGGTTGCTGTGTTCAAATGATGCAACATGTTGACTTAAAGCAAGCTTTGATCACAAAGTTAATTATAAATTAACCGTAATCGGTAATTTAATGTGTCTGGAAATATGAAATTAGATGACTTAAACCTGTTTCGACTGGTTGTCGAAAATGGGAGCTACACCGCAACTTCGCGAAAAACCATGATCCCGGTTGCGACCATCACCCGACGCATTCAAGCGCTAGAAGACTCTGTCAATCTTCGACTATTGAACCGTCATGCTCGCAAACTTTCGCTCACTGAAGCAGGGGAACGTTTTTACCATGAGTGCTCTCCTTTACTACAAAGGCTAACAACTGCGGCAGAGGAAATCACTGACGACTGCCGAGGAGCATCCGGCAAGATTAAGATATCCGCGCCTTATAACTTAACTAAACGAATGATGATGCCGATGTTCAACAGCTTTATGAAGCAGTACCCGGACATCAACATTGAGCTAACGACAGAGAATAATGCGGACAAGCTTGACCCTACTGAATGGGATGTAATTTTTCGAGTGGGACCGCAACGCGACTCTAGCCTCATCGCGCGTAAGATTGGCGAAGTGAAGGATATTCTCGTTGCAAGCCCTGACTATCTAACCTCGAATCCTGCGCCTCATCATGCAGAAGAGCTCTCTAACCATTCATTGCTAAAAGGGTACCCGCTTATTAAGTGGACCTTGATTAATAGCAAAGGCGAGTCTGTGGTGAATGTTGATCGTGGTCGTTTTCAAGCAAACGCGCTCAATGTGGTGCGCAGTGCTTGCTCCGAAGGTTTAGGCATCACACTAATGCCAGATGTCATGATCAAAGAGTACATCGAGAGCGGCGATTTGGTACGCGTACTGCCAGATTGGAGTGCAAACCCGCGCGACATTTATATGCTTTACAACCACAAAGACCACCTGCCAGAGAAAGTTCGCCTCTTTATTGACTTTGTGATCGCTTATAACATTCACTAACTAGATAGCGAAAACAAAAAACCAGAGCCGAAGCTCTGGTTTTTTTACGACTTAAGAAAGCGCATCCTATGCGCCTTCGTTATGAAGCTCTAGATTTGCTAAGTCCTGTTGGATTTCAAGTTGTGTTTTCGCATCATCGTTACGAAGACCATCTAAAAAATCTAGGTATCGTTGGTCAATATCACCCGTTACATATTCCCCGTTAAACACGGATGTATCGAACTGAGTAATATCTTGGTTTCCAAGACCGACTGCCTCTACCAAATCTTCTAGACGTTGATAAATAAGCGCATCGGCACCAATCTGCTTACAAATTGTATCGTTGTCACGGCCATGGGCAATAAGCTCTGTAGCACTTGGCATATCAATGCCATATACGTTCGGGAAACGAACTTCAGGAGCCGCTGAGACCATGTACACTTTCTTGGCACCAGAATCACGAGCCATCTCAATAATCTGCTCTGACGTTGTACCACGAACAATAGAGTCATCCACCAGCAACACATTCTTACCTTTGAATTCCGAACGAATAGCATTCAACTTGCGACGTACTGATTTCTTACGTTGTTGCTGGCCAGGCATGATAAAGGTACGTCCAACATAACGGTTTTTCACGAAACCTTGGCGATAAGGGATATCGATCGCTTGAGCGATTTGCAGTGCAATGTCGCAAGACGTTTCAGGGATAGGAATGACAACATCGATATCAAGGTTTGCGTAATCTTCACGAATACGTTCGCCCAGCTTTTTACCCATTTCAACGCGAGCGCTGTATACCGAAATTTTATCGATGAACGAATCTGGACGAGCAAAGTACACGAACTCGAAAATACAAGGGTTAAGCTTAGGATTATCTGCACACTGCTTCGTGTAAAGCTCACCGTCAAACGTTGCGTAAATCGCTTCACCAGGTGCAACATCACGGACGAAATCAAAACCGACCGCATCCAATGCCACCGATTCAGACGCAACCATGTACTCTGCTCTGCCGTTAACTTCACGCTTACCTAAACACAGCGGGCGAATACCGTGTGGGTCACGAAATGCAATCATACCATGACCAATGATCATAGCTGTCACAGCATAAGCACCGCGAATTGTGCGATGAACATTGGTGACTGCGCGGAATACGTCTTCGGTCGTGACATTTCCTTTTACTGAGTCAATTTCGTGCGCCAGTACATTTAGTAATACTTCAGAGTCTGAAGTGGTATTGATATGACGGCGATCTTTTTCAAACAGCTTCTGACGAACTTCGTTAGCGTTGGTCAAGTTACCGTTGTGGGCAAGTGTAATACCGAAAGGAGAGTTTACGTAGAAAGGTTGAGCTTCTGAAGCGCTTGAACTGCCTGCTGTAGGGTAACGAACATGACCAATTCCGACCTCGCCTTGCAGGCGCTGCATGTGTCTTGCTTCAAATACATCCTTGACTAAACCGTTCGCCTTACGCAGACGAAAACGATTGCTTTCTATGGTACAAATACCAGCGGCATCTTGGCCACGATGCTGTAACACCGTTAACGCGTCATAAATAGACTGGTTTACAGGCGTTGTGCCCACGATTCCAACAATACCACACATGTCCTAATCCTCGATTTGCGACAGTAGCTGGCACTACTAGATAGTGCCAGACAGAAAACTTGATGTTGCTTGTAAATGCTCGAAGAATGGGGCGATGATACGGCTGAACTCAGGGATCAACTGTGAATCTTTCCACCAATCCGAGCTTGGGAATGCAGTAAACGCATCCATAAAAAACAGCACCGCAGAAACAATTAAGACTCCGCGTAGACCACCAAATACAATCCCGAGAATTCGGTCCGTACCTGATAGCCCTGTTTTTTGTACCAGTTGACCAATGACGTAATTCACCACTGCACCAACTACCAAGGTTGCGACAAATAACGCCGCAATCGCCGCTCCGTTACGAAACATATCATCTTCGATGTTGGTGAAGTACACCGCCAATTTGGCATAGTAATTACTGGAGATAAAAAACGCTCCGAACCAAATCACCAAAGACAAAGCTTCTTTAGCAAAACCGCGAACTAAACTGATCAGAGCTGAAAATCCGATCACACCTAAAATGATAAAATCTATCCAATTCATCTTTTCTTCATCTTAAGTTGGCGCGCATTTTAACAGAAAAAATGCCGACGCAAACGTTTTCTTATGGATTTAATGGCTTAAATTTAAGCAATTGACCTTTTGATCCTGTAATTTTTTGTAATTCTTGAACTTGTCGTTCAAGTTTACTTTTTGACACATCAGGGCCAACAATCACTCTCGTAAACTCGTTTTCTTTCTTTGTGTGTGCTTGATAACCACGCTTTTGCAAATCCGCGACAAGCGCGACAGCATTTTCGTGATTCTTAAGTGCCATCAACTGAATGATCCAAGCTGAATCTTCATATTGATTTTTCTCTTGAACAGGACGAGTGACGACCTCAACTTGATCTGGTTGTTTGATGACCTCAGGTTTAGATGTTGGCACTGGCTCGGGCTCAGAAACGGCTACTTGAGCATCCTCACGTTCTTGCACTACAGCTTCAACCGGAGAATCCGGTAACGTAATGTCGTCTTCCACTGGCTCTAATATTTCGAAGTTTTCCACATCACTATCAAGTTCTGGTTTGATAGGAATACTGGCAAATTCTTCTTTGTAGTGCAGTTTCTTACCATCTAGCACATCGGGAAGAACAATGACTCCGACTGCGACTAGAATGATGGTGCCGACTAAACGACTTTGGAATTTACTTGCCATCAAAATACCTTTACTTATTTATTATTTGATTGCCAATGTTCCAATACCTCTCCGACGGTATGGAATGAGCCAACCACCAGAATAACGTCTCCTGCCTTTGCGTGGCTTCTCGCACTCTCGAAGGCGTCAACAGGGTTTTCAAAATGAACTTGCCCATCAGGTAAGTATTGGCACAATTCATCAGCGGTCGCCGCTCTCGGTCCAGTAAGCGACGCTGGATACCATTGTGTTGCAACTGGAGTTAGCGCTTCAATGGTTGCTTTAATGTCCTTGTCATGCAGCATTGCAACCACAATATGGATATTCTTACCCAGATATTGTTGCTTCACTCTTTCTACCAAATACTCAGCAGAGTGCGGGTTATGAGCGACATCAAGGACTATTTCAGGTTCGTGATGCAGTACTTGCATACGCCCCGCCAAACGAGCATTATTCAAGCCATTGACAATATTTATGTCAGTGATTTGCAATTCCGAAGCCCCTAGTGCCATCAGTGCAGTGGCTGCATTTTGTAATGGTAGCGATGGGATTGGTAAATCCTCTAACTCAAATGCCCCACTGCTCCATTTCCAACCATTATCAGTTAGTTGGTAATCGTACTGAATACCTACTTGGAAGAACTCAGAACCAATATCGTCAGCATGAGCCGCCACGGTCGCTGGTGGCGTCGGTTGACCACAAATTGCTGGCTTCCCTGAACGGTAAATGCCCGCTTTTTCAAAACCAATAACATTGATGTCATCACCAAGCCAATCCACATGATCGATCGCTAAGCTCGTAATAACAGAAACATCATGGTCAACAACGTTAGTGGCGTCTAGACGGCCGCCAAGTCCTACTTCAAGTAAGACAACGTCAACTTTCTCTACTTGGAAAATACGTAGCGCAGCAAGCGTACCGAATTCAAAGAGGCTAAGGCTAACATCACCACGCTGCTTTTCTACATAATCGAATGCTTCACAGTGCTTGGCATCTACAACGTCAACGCCATTAATGCGTACACGCTCGTTGTAACGAATCAGGTGCGGAGAACTATAAACACCGACTGAATAGCCAGCATCAAGTAAAATGGCTTCCATTAACGCACACGTTGAGCCTTTGCCATTGGTTCCGGCAACGGTGATTACGGTTGGAGCTGGTTTGGTAAGATTGGCTTTGTTTGCTACCGCTTGGACACGGTCTAAGCCTAGATCAATTGCTGAGGAATGAATATTTGCTAAATAATCAAGCCACATCTCTAATGAAGATGTGGCTTGAGGAATTGGGTTTTGGGTCATCTAACTTTAACCATTAAATTCTTTGGTTTTTATGTTAGTTGATACTTTACCCTTTTTCGTCCGCTTCTGGTACAGAATATGGCTCTTCATTTGGAGATTCGTTAACCGAAACCACCAAAGGAGACTTGTGGTTAGTCATCTTAGCGATAAGACCACCCACACGCTGACGCATTTCACGACGGTCAACGATCATATCAATAGCACCGTGATCAAGCAGGAACTCACTACGCTGGAAACCTTCAGGAAGATCTTCACGTACAGTTTGCTCGATTACACGACGACCAGCAAAGCCAATGAGGGCCTTAGGTTCACCGATGTTGATATCACCCAACATAGCCAAACTTGCTGATACACCACCCATTGTAGGGTCAGTTAGAACAGAAATAAACGGCAGACCTTTTTCTGATAAACGCTCAAGCGCAGCACTGGTTTTTGCCATTTGCATAAGAGACATTAAAGCCTCTTGCATACGAGCACCACCACTTGCTGAGAAACAAACAAGCGCACAGTTATTTTCAATGGCTGCATCCACTGCTTTCACAAAGCGAGCACCAACGACTGAACCCATTGAACCACCCATAAAGGAGAATTCAAACGCACACGCCACAAGCGGCAGACCAAGCAATTCACCCTGCATCACAACTAGCGCATCTTTCTCACCGCTATTTTTTTGTGCAGCAGAGATACGCTCTTTGTATCGCTTAGAATCTTTAAATTTCAGTTTATCCTGTGGCTCAAGTTCAGAACCTAATTCAACTCGATTACCTTCATCTAAAAATGTTTCCAAACGACGACGCGCTTTCATACGCATGTGATGGTTACACTTTGGACAAACTTCTAAGTTACGCTCTAGTTCAGCATGGTATAAAACCTGTTCACAAGAGGTACATTTAGTCCACACACCTTCTGGGATAGAAGCTTTGCGTGAACTTACTAGATTGCTTTTCTCTAAAATCTTTTCAAGCCAACTCATGGAAGACCTTTTCTCTCAACTCTTCCGCTTCATTGCGAAAGATATAAATTCGACATAATACCGACGGATTAAACCATATCTTGCAGCTACTGTAGATAAAAAACTGGTTGTACCTATTTTTGATATCGTAAATAGCGTATGTTTTCCGTTCACATTCAATGTAAACACTACCGATATTTTGAAATAAGTTTGTAAAATTAGTTCAAATTATCTGGTAAAAACAGTGGACCGATCGGCACTTCAGGTAACCCAAACTCTTCTGGGTAGTCTACATCTACCAGGTACAGACCTTCCGCTTTCGCTGTCGCACCCGCTAGTTTGCGATCTTTGGCTTCTAATAACCACTTGATCCATTCAGGACTCTCTTCGCCACGTCCAACTTTTATCAAGCTACCCGTGATATTACGAACCATATGATGCACGAACGCATTGGCTTTAATATCAATAACCACATAGTTTCCATGGCGCGTAACGTTCAGATGCATCAAGTTTCGAAATGGACTGCGAGACTGACAATGCGCCGCGCGAAACGACGTAAAATCATTTTCGCCGAGTAGGAACTGCCCTGCTTCATGCATTTTTTTCTCGTCGAGCTCACCATGATAGTGACTAACCCCCGAGTTTAAGATGCCTGGACGTAAAGCATGATTGCAAATAATGTAACGATAACGGCGCGCTGTCGCTGAGAATCTTGCATGGAAATCATCTGAAACTTCCTTAGCCCAACGAACCGCTATATCGCTTGGCATGTTCGCGTTTGCGCCCATGGTCCAAGCTACCATTTTTCGAGTAACGTTGGTATCAAAGTGCACAACTTGTCCCGTGCCATGCACGCCTGCGTCTGTCCGACCAGCACACTGAACTTCAACTGGGTGATTAGCGACGACGGACAATGCTTTCTCTAGCTCTTCTTGGACACTTTTCACTTCTCTTTGGCGCTGCCAACCAAAGTAGTTTGTACCGTTGTACTCGATACCTAATGCGATTCTCATCTTAACCTTCGAACTCTAAAATGGGGCGGGAAGTATATACTCAAGTCACCTCAAGTTGCCAGTTTCACCAAGGGTGATATAAAGGTAGCATCATACTAACGGGACACAAAAAGGGTAGCAAACGCTACCCTTTTGTTTCAGTTTATCGGCCATTAATTGCATCAATCAGGCTTTTTGCTTCGCGGCGAATATCATCCTCACCGTAAACAATCGCCTCTTCTAGTAGTTTAATCGCCCCTTGAGAATCGTTCATCTCGAGATAGATTTTAGCCAAATCCAGTTTCCCAGCAGCTTCAGCATTGCTATCTACGTCAATATCGCCGATCTCGCCGATAACATCTGGAAACTCGTTCAATCCGACATCGAGCTTAAGGTCTTCTTCTTCGAACTCACCTCCTTCTCTGTCGACCTGAGCCATCAATTCATCAATCGTCATAAATTGATTTTTCTTCGGGTCGAAGTCATCCAAGTCGCTTTGCTCTGCCCAGTTTTCTTGCGCGATCTCTGGCTGACTTAGTGCATCACTCGAATTCCAAACATCACGCTGGTCCTCAGGCACTTCTTCAGTAGAACTTACGTTATCAGCAGCGGGTTTAAAGCCATCCCAATCATCTCCAACATCAAGCATGGTTTCAAAATCCATACCTGCACTTGCGATGGTGTCACTGTCTAGTTTACCTTCAAATACTTCTGAGTTTGCGTCTTCCGCAAGAAGGTTAGCCATTGATGATTCATCATCCAAATTACTGAGCGGCTCACCCTCTGTCGCTGTTGACTGCACTTCTGGGTCAGTATCAAAGCCGTTTTGCTGCGCAAATACTTCAAACAAAGCATCATGATCGTTATCGGCTTGAATAGCTGGTCTCGATGTCTCTGCTTCAACCTTAGGGCTCTCTGGCGCACCCTCGTTCATTGACGCGAGAACATCTTCCTCATTGAACTCTGGAAGATCTTGGTCGTCAAAACTTAACTCTTCATCCTCACCGGAGATTGGTTCTATATCTGCAGTCTCAGAGCTCGGTAATTCTGGCTCTTCTTCCATCGACGCCAAGGCATCTTCTTCGCTGAACTCTGGCAAATCGAGCTCATCAAAATTGAACTCTTCTTCGGACTCAGCTGGCAAGTCGGCTTCAACCTGTTCTGGCTCAACGGACTCGGACGTTTCTAACGCAGGTCCGCCAGCCATAGACGCCAGTGCATCTTCTTCACTGAACTCTGGCAAATCGAGCTCATCAAAATTGAACTCTTCTTCGGACTCAGTTGGCAAGTCGGCTTCAACTTGTTCTGGCTTAACGGACTCGGACGTTTCTAACGCAGGTTCGCCAGCCATAGACACCAATGCGTCTTCTTCGCTGAACTCTGGCAAATCGAGCTCATCAAAATTGAACTCTTCTTCGGACTCAGCTGACAAGTCGGCTTCAACTTGTTCTGGCTTAACGGACTCGGACGTTTCTAACTCCGGCTCATCCGCCATAGACGCCAATGCGTCTTCTTCACTAAACTCAGGAAGATCCAGCTCGTCAAAATTGAACTCATCTTCTGATTCAGTTGGTAAGCCTGCTTCAACTTGTTCTGACTCAACGGACTCGGACGTTTCTAACTCCGGCTCATCCGCCATAGACGCCAATGCGTCTTCTTCACTAAACTCAGGAAGAT
>NZ_JAWOTD010000011.1:119127-191054 GCF_033338715.1 Vibrio sp. Vb1337
ACTTGTTCTGACTCAACGGACTCGGACGTTTCTAACGCAGGTTCGCCAGCCATAGATGCTAGAGCATCTTCTTCACTAAACTCAGGAAGATCCAGCTCGTCAAAATTGAATTCATCTTCTGATTCAGTTGGTAAGCCTGCTTCAACTTGTTCTGACTCAACGGACTCGGACGTTTCTAACGCAGGTTCGCCAGCCATAGATGCTAGAGCATCTTCTTCACTGAATTCTGGCAAATCTAGCTCATCAAAATTGAATTCTTCTTCTGAATCGTTGGTCGACTCAGTTTCCGGCTCCAATTCAGGCTCATCCAGTAGCCAATCTTCTTCTTGTGGAACACCGAATTCATTCTCTATTGTATTTGGTGTCGGCGTGAAGGCTGGAATGTCTTCCTCTTGCTCAACGTGAGGCTGTACCTCAGCACCGGACTCCACGGATGGTTCTTGTGTTGAATCAGTATCGGTAGCCTCTTGTTGTAGTGATGAAGCTTCCTCTATCTCCGTTTGTGTTTTTTCAACTTGCTGCGGTAAATCGTCTTCACTATCAAATAGAGCGTCAAGTTCAGCAGAAAAATCCGCTTTTTCTTGTTCTGTTGGCAGAAGTTCTTCACTGTCTGACTCAAATAGGTCGTCTAGCTCGCTCATTAAAGGATCATTCTCTGGTGAGAGGTCCTCTAAATCACCAAGAAATTCATCGCTGCTAAATGGCTCTGAAGCAGCCTCTGGCTCGGTTAATGGTTGCTCTTTTGCAGCTTGTTGCGTGTCTGGTTGGCTTTCACTTAATAAAGCGTCGATGTCCAACCCAGACTCAATGTCCTGATCTTCATGAGTTTGTTCTGACTCAACTACGGAAGATGGCTTTTCGTCGGCGTCTGGCTCACCAAAACCAAGTGATTTCAGTAACTCTTCCTCTTCCGATTTATTCAGCTCTGGGCTCTCGTCCTCTCGAATCAGATCATCAAACGGATCTAAATCAGCTTCAGTCTCTTCATCAAGTTCAGAGGTAACATCATCAATGAGTTCATCCAGTAAGTCTGTGCTATCTGCGTCTAACTCTTCGATCGAGTCATCACCTTCAAAACCAGAGATTGCTTCTAGCTCGTTTAGTGGATCAAACTCGTCTGTGTCATCTTCATCAAAATCAATGAGTTCATCGAGTAGCTCTGTACTGTTTTCATCTAGAACAGGACCTTCATTGGCGTCAGCTTCTCGAACTTCCGATTCGCTAGCCGGTTGTTCATACTGGGCCAATAGCTTATCGATATCGTCGTCAGATGCCTCTCCTACACTAAAGTCATCATCCGACACAGGCTGTTTTAACTCAGGCTCATCAGTATCTAAATCGAAGTCATCGTTACCAAGTTCAGCAAACAAGTCATCAAGCATATCCTGGTCGACAGTGTCACTTGGTAACTCTTCTGACGGCTCATCGGCTGCAAGTAACTCGGCAAATGCGTCGTCTGAAAGCGAGTCTGATTTCTCATTCGTATCATCCGAAAGATCGAAGCCAGACTCATCGTCATCGAGCACTTCTAGTTCTGGAGCAACCTCATCTAAGGCTCGCTCCATTTCTTCTAAACCAAGCGCTTTTTCTTCGCCGTTGACTTGGATACCATTGTTCGATGATTCAAACTCATCCAGACCAACATCTAGGTCGCCGTCATCGCCAATATCTGCAAATGGGTCATCGTCCCCTTCCAGATTGAAATCAAGTTCTTCATCGTCGAGGTTAGCAAAGACGTCTTCTTCTAAATCTGACTTCTCTTCTTGTAAAGACTGTGTGTTGATATCTTCATCTGCAAACAATTCATCATCAAGCGTGAGCTCTTCATCAAGCTCATCCGCCGCCGCTAAACCGATTGGCGCCGCAAGAGGATCAACGTTTTGCTGTTCCTGTGCAGCCGCATCTTCCTCTTTCGCTTTAGAGCGTCGACCAAGAAGCATAACAACTAGCAACGCAATCAAAGCACCAGGAATTAATGCCGCAAGACCAACAAGCCAACCATTCGACAAAATTTTGTCCATGGTGCTTGGTTGCATGCGTTGTTGTTCAGCAAGGCGCTGGCGTTCTTCAGCAAGCAGCTTCTCGACTTCTGAGCGAATGCGTTCTTCGTCATTCAGCTCGCTTTTCAAAGTTTCGACTTCGCTTTGCACTTCTGACAGCATCAATCGAAGACGATGGTTCTTCTCTTCTAATGAGTCTAATTCACTTTGTGAGCCTTGAAGTTTGTCCTTTAGCGCACTGACCTGCTTTTCACCCTGCGGAGAGGTAGTTACTGGTGGCGCAGGGATGACGGGTATTGTTTTCGGAGTTGGTTTTGGCTCCGTTGCTGCCACTGTCTCTGGCTTAGCCGCAGGCTTGGGTTCTACTTTAATTTGTGGCTTTGGTTGCTCGGTGACTCGTTGTGCTGGCGTCGCTCTATTTGTCGGCTTCGGCTGTTTTAACTTAGCTTCATGCGCCTTCATAATCGCAACAGCTTGCGCTGTGGTCGCGCTTTGCACTTGCTCTAGAGAAGGTACTCGTAGCCGACTCCCTGGGATCAATTCATGAATGTTTTGGTTCTCAAACGCTTGAGGGTTAATTCGGTAAATGGCAAGAAGCGTTTGTTGAACGGTAACACCGCGTGAAGGTCGTAATTCTGAAGCGATCGACCATAGTGTTTGATTTTCACCAGTCGGACCAAAGAAACGTGACGGTTGAGTATTCGCAGGAGGAGCAGGTAATGCTCGCTCAATATCTTCAGCATAGCTCGGAGATGATTGCACTTCACCAGACGGTCCAACAAGACGAATTCCTTCGGCTTGAACCACTGATGATGTCTGAGTCGCGCTCATCAACACAAGGGCTGCTAACAAACGCTTATAATTTTGACGCATAGAAGGCTCAGTTTTGTGCTAGATACAATTTGAAATGGTGATCGGTTAAATATATCGGATATCGCATGCAAAACTATAGCGTTGAGAATAAAAAATGTGTGGCTCTCGCCATATTCGTACTAATCTCACACTATTTTGTTTCGTTCGTACAAAAAAGCCTCGCACTGTGCGAGGCTTTGAAATGAACTGTAAGCGACTTAGTAGTAATCGCGGATCAGAACTTCTGCGATTTGCACCGCGTTAGTTGCCGCGCCTTTACGCACGTTATCAGCAACAACCCACAGGTTTACGCCGCTATGATGGCTGATATCGTTACGGATACGGCCAACCATTACATGGTCTTTACCGCCCGCATCGCGAACTTGTGTAGGGAAGTCTTCACCGTGGAACACTTCGATACCGTCAGTTTGTTCAAGCAAGTTAACGACTTCTTGTGCATCGATAGGTGAACGAGTCTCAATGTGAAGTGCTTCTGCGTGACCGTAGAATACAGGAACACGTACACACGTTGGATTGACTGTGATTGATGGATCGTTAAAGATCTTCTGTGTTTCCCACACCATTTTCATTTCTTCTTTGGTGTAGCCGTTTTCCATCATTTGATCGATTTGTGGAATACAGTTAAACGCGATCTGTTGAGAGAATTGCTTCTTGTCTGCAGGCAGACCGTTTAGCAGCTTCGCCGTTTGACCTGCTAGCTCATCGATACCCGCTTTGCCTGCACCAGACACCGATTGGTAAGTTGATACGTTAATACGCTCAATACCCACCGCATCGTGAATTGGTTTTAGTGCCACCAGCATTTGGATGGTTGAACAGTTCGGGTTCGCAATGATGTTACGGTTACGAAACTCTGCAATCGCTTCTGGGTTTACTTCTGGCACAACAAGAGGAATGTCGTACTCGTAACGGAAGTGTGATGTATTGTCGATAACAATCACGCCTTCATCAGCGGCAATTGGAGCCCACTTGGCTGATAGCTCACCACCAGCAGAAAACAGTGCGATATGCGCTTGAGACCAATCGAACTCTTCTACGTTTTGAACGCGTACCGTTTTACCGTTGAAGCGGTAAGTCTTGCCTTCGCTGCGCTCACTCGCGAGTAGGAAGATTTCGCCTACTGGGAATTTGCGCTCTTGAAGCACATCCAAAATTGTTTCACCGACCGCACCGGTCGCACCTAAAATGGCAACATTATATTGCTGGCTCATTGACTTACCTCAATCTGAAAACCTAGTTCTGCTAATGGAGCAAGGTTACATGTTTTGTTACCCACTAGCGTGACAGCGCTGTATTCACGGCGATCCCAGTAGTTTTTACGCATCAGGTCAAAAGCGCCTGGCTTACTGATTTCACGGCGGAAAAGAGCGTCATCTCTACGCACATCATAGATTAACTGCGTGATGTTATGCAGTGTTGCTTCGTCCCAAGCTCTGTCCAATACCATAGTAGGAACAGGCGCGGTTGGCAGTAAATCGCTGGCATGCGCACGTAATTCGTTATTTAAGAACTCACAGTAGCTGTTGAAAATCATCGTTGTACCGCGAGCTTTCCCTTCCAAGCCGTAGCCTGCAACGTGAGGGGTTGCGAATGCTAGCAGAGGCAGAAGCTCCATATCAACCTCTGGTTCAAATTCAAATACGTCGAGTGCCGCTGTAAAGCCATCATTTTTCAAAAGACGTTGCTTCAAAGCAGCGTTGTCAACGATGGGACCTCGAGCCGCGTTAATCAAAATTTGATCGCTGCGGAGACCATTTAATACCTTCTCATCAATCAAATGATGCGTTGGGTATGGGCCATCTTTGGTGATTGGCGTATGTAGTGTAATGATGTCTGAGCTTTCAATCAGTTCTGTCAACGGAGTAAAGCTACGAGGATCACCAGCCTCTTGTTTGAATGGGTCATTGATGAGAACTTTAATACCCATGCCTTTCAAACATTTCTCTAGGTAGCTACCTACTTGGCCTGCACCAATAATACCTACCGTCTTGTCAAATACCGAGAAACCTTGTTGCTGAGCGAGCACCATCATCACGCTGAACGCGTATTCCGCTACACCCACTTTGTTACACCCTGGCGCAGCAGTGAAGAAAATGCCTTTCTCTTTTAAGAGTGCTTGGTCAACATGATCCATGCCTGCCGTGGCCGTACCAACAAACTTCAGCTTGTTTGCTTTGCTGATCAGGTCAGCATTCACTTTGGTGACTGAGCGAATCATTAGGGCATCAACATCCACTAAATCATCGGCGGTCAGTGTACGACCTGGTTTTAGAATTACGTTACCGAGTTGGCTGAATAGCTCTTCAGCATACGGCATATTTTCATCAACAATAATTTTCATAGCGCCAGCGTTCTAACATCCATTTGTAAGAGTTCGTTTATTCGCAAGATGCGAAACTAAAGCGATTGTGCCCTTTTCCCGAAAAATCTCAAGATATAACACCAATAAACCTCAAGGAGGTAACTTCTATAGAATCAATTGACGGGAAGCCTAGAGAAAAGCAGAAACAGAGAAAAGAAAAAGCCCGGCTAAATAGCCGGGCAAAGTTCCAGAACAAAAGGATCCTATCCCGCTCTCCATGGGATAGAGTCTGCGTCTGTTCGATCAGTGTGACTGATCAAGCTCTGGAAACTGGATTGTTGGCGTTTACAGTACTCTCGCAAGGCGCCAACAAATTCAGTTAACCTTGGTACTTTTTAATAACCAAAGTTGCGTTTGTGCCGCCAAAGCCAAAGCTGTTTGACATTACGGTCGTTAGCTCTGCATCACGTGCTTCTGTCACGATGTCCAGACCTTGTGCTGCTTCGTCCAAGTTTGAAATATTGATGCTTGGAGCAATGAAGTTTTTGTCTAGCATAAGTGTTGAGTAAATCGCTTCGTGCACGCCCGCTGCGCCGAGTGCGTGACCAGTCATTGCTTTTGTTGCAGAGATTGCAGGGCTGTTCTCACCAAACAATTGTTGGATAGCACCAAGCTCTTTCACGTCACCAACTGGTGTCGATGTACCGTGCGTGTTGATGTAATCCACACCATCAACGTTTTGCATCGCCATCTTCATACAACGAATTGCGCCTTCACCTGATGGCGCTACCATGTCGTAGCCATCTGATGTCGCACCGTAACCTACGATTTCACCGTAGATTTTCGCACCACGTGCCAGTGCGTGCTCTAGTTCTTCAATAACCAGCATGCCGCCGCCGCCCGAGATAACAAAACCGTCACGGTCTGCATCGTATGTACGAGATGCTTTGTCTGGCGTGTCATTGTATTTGGTTGACAGTGCGCCCATCGCATCAAACATCATAGTTTGAGACCAATCTAGCTCTTCGCCGCCACCAGCAAAAACAATATCTTGTTTGCCTAGTTGAATAAGCTCCATAGCATGGCCGATACAGTGTGCAGATGTTGCACATGCAGAGCTCATTGAGTAGTTCACGCCACGAATCTTAAATGGCGTAGCAAGACAAGCAGAAACAGTAGAAGACATTGTACGAGGAACCATGTAAGGACCAACTCGCTTTACGCCTTTGGCGCGCATCGTGTCTGTCGCTACCGTTTGATTGTATGCAGAAGCACCGCCAGAACCTGCAACGATACCGGTACGATCGTTTGAAACCTGCTCTTCTGTAAGACCAGCGTCTGCGATTGCCTGCTCCATTGATAGGTATGCATAAGCAGCCGCATCACCCATAAAGCGCATCTGCTTACGGTCGATGTGTTCCGCCGGGTTGATTTTTAGATCACCCCATACTTGCGAACGAAGACCGTGTTCTTTGAACTGCTCAGATGCAGTGATGCCAGATTTGCCCGCTTTAAGAGACGCTAGAACTTCTTCGACGTTGTTACCGATACTTGAAACAATACCCATACCGGTGATTACGACTCGTTTCATTATGACATTCCTATAATTCAAAAATCCGCTAGATGATAACTAAGATAGTCAACAAAAGTGGTCAGCTTTCCCATAAATTCGTACAATCGCCCCATTCTTACCGCGCCAAATCACAAATTTGCACCATTATGACTTCAATAAAAAACGCAGAACTTGGTTGGAACGAAGCTGGTACTCCGGTTTCAGACCAATTTGATGATGTTTACTTCTCTAACGTAAACGGTCTTGAAGAGACACGCTACGTTTTCTTAAAACAAAATCATCTCCCAGAAAGATGGCAGGAATTTGACCAAAGACGTTTTGTCATTGGTGAAACAGGATTTGGCACGGGATTAAACTTCTTAGCAGTATTCCAGTGGTTTAGTGAGTTTCGTCGTCAGCATCCGGACGCAACATTGAAAGAGCTGCATTTTATTAGCTTTGAAAAATACCCATTAAGCAAAGCCGATTTAAAGAAGGCGCATGAAGCTTGGCCTGAGCTAGCTGAATACGCGGAAAAGTTACAAAAGCACTACCCTGCCGCTGTGCCGGAGTGTCATCGCATTGTTTTAGAAGACGGCGCAATCACACTCGACCTTTGGTTTGGTGACATTAAAGACTGCATGCCGCAAGTCCCATACAACGAACAAGGTTTGATTGATGCTTGGTTCTTAGATGGATTCGCGCCAAGCAAAAACCCAGAAATGTGGAACCAAGGCCTGTTCAACAACATGGCAAAGCTAGCCAAGCAAGATTGTACAGTTGCCACGTTTACCGCAGCAGGCTTTGTACGTCGTGGTTTGAACGAAGCTGGCTTTACAATGAAAAAGGTGAAAGGTTTCGGCACTAAGCGAGAAATGATCGCCGGCTCTATGGAGCAACGTGAAAAGCAATCGAACCATCTCCCTTGGTTCAATCGCTCAGCATCTAGCAATCTTGATTCGATTGCCATCATTGGTGGTGGTATAGCTAGCGCGGCGTTAGCGAAAACGTTAGTTCGTCGTGGCCAAAACGTCACCCTTTACTGTAAAGACAAACAACCAGCCAAAGGAGCTTCAGGCAATCGACAAGGAGCCGTTTATCCACTGCTTAATGGCCCGCACACGGGCGTTTCGCGTGTGTTTGCTCCTGCATTTTTGTTCGCACGTCAGTTTGTTGAACAAGCAGCACAAGAGATCGATTTTGATCATGACTGGTGTGGCGTAACTCAGTTGATGTGGGATGACAAATCCACAGACAAACTGGAGAAAATGCTTGCGGGTAACTTCACTCCAGAGCTCATTCAAAAGCTGTCCGCCGAGGAAACTGCGAACACTATCGGGTTACCTATTGATATGGCGTCTGTGCACTACCCAATGGGAGGGTGGCTGTGCCCTGCCGAGTTAACTCGCGGGTTAATTAAACAATTGGAGAAGACGTCGTTACTCTCAACGAAGTTTGAACATCTTGTTGAGGCATTAGATTGGGATGAAAAGCGTCAGCTCTGGCTACTAACGGCGAGTGGTCAAACATTTGAGCACTCAACGGTTGTAATTGCGAACGGCCATGAGTTCCAGACATTGAGTCAAACCGCTTCCCTACCAATGGGACAAGTGAAAGGACAAGTCAGTCATGCGCCAGCAACCGAAACGCTGAGTCAGCTGAAAACGGTGTTGTGTTACGACGGTTACATGACACCTGTTAACCCAAGTAATCAACACTTGTGTATCGGTGCAAGCTACGACCGCAGTCACCTTGACTACGAATTTGATGAAAACGCCCAAAAAGATAATGCGGAAAAGCTAGTGAAATGTGTACCGAATCAAACATGGGCAAAAGAGGTAGATATCACTGGTAATCAATCTCGCCAAGGTATTCGTTGTGTTAGCCGAGATCACTTACCATTTGTCGGAAATGTGGGTGACTTTGAGACGATCAAAACGCAATACGCCAACTTACAAAATCAAAAAGAAGAAGAGGTAGAAACCATTCATCAGTACCCTAACCTATTCTGCTTCTTAGGTTTAGGATCTCGTGGACTGAGCTCTGCACCATTATTAGCTGAAGTGTTGGCCTCCCAGATCTGTGGGGACCCGCTGCCATTACCTGTTGATGTATTGACCGAACTTCACCCAAGTCGAATGTGGGTTCGTAAACTAAGAAAAGGCAAAGCCATTACCGAGCTGTAAGAGTATTCTCTCGTTTTAATTCCCGACACAGATACGTGTCGGGAATCGCTAACTCACTAAGTTGCTCGTACTGAGATTACTTCAGCAGTGCAACTGCCTGTTTCACTTGCTCTGACACTTCTGGGTTTACAACCTTACCCGATTCCACGTCAAAATTTTCGTAGAAGCTCGGCACAGATAACGATGCCTTTACATCCGCGCCAAAAAATTGAGCAGAACCTGTCGCCGCCGCAAGAACACTTTGTGCACCACCGGGACCTGGGGAAGTTGCTAAATAAACGACAGGTTTGTTTTGAAATACATTACGCTCAATGCGCGTCGCCCAATCGAACAAGTTTTTATAGGCCGCTGGGTACGAACCGTTATGCTCTGCGAAGGAAACAACGAGAGCGTCAGCCTCCGCCAAGTCACGTAAAAACGCGACAGCCCCTTCAGCTTGACCAATTTCTTTCTCTTTGTCCTCGCTAAACATTGGCGCTTGATAATCGTTTAAGTCTAGAACATTCACTTGAGCGCCTTCGACTTGGTTTGCTGCGTATGTAGCAAGTAGTTTGTTGATTGAGGTAGAGCTGGTAGATGCACCAAATGCGACAATTTTCATGGTTGTAATCCTTTGTTCACGTTTTATGCTGATCAGAATAAAAGTTGAACAGTTTCGCTACAACCACAAAAATTTTATGAAGAGGTTCGAATTTTTCGAAGTAGTAAATGACTAGGATTAAATAAAGGGAGAACGCTGCTTAGGGACTAAGCCTGAGCCTGGAGCTCTTGCCACAAATCACTGACAATCACGCGATCGGCCGGGCTTAACTCGGTACGCGCATTTTCTAAGCTGCTCTCAATGCGTGACTTCAGCTCAGTAATATCGCTAATCCCTTCTTCTTCACAAGACGCCGCGGATAAAGAGATGTGACCACGTAAATAACCACCAGCAAACAATTCATCGTCAGATGCTGTTTCAATTCGAGCATCAATCAGTTCCAGTAGTTTTTCTTCAAATTCAATAATCATGGTGTATCTCTGAGGTTATTAATGGTTATTTAACGCAAAAGTCCGACGCTTCCAGTGGCTTAGTTTGATAAAATGCGCGCAGGGCATCAGAAAGCATTTTCACTCGCAAAGGCAAGCCTACGTCCAAAATACCCAGCACTTCTTTATGTACTTTTTGCATAAAGCCGAGCCTATCTGGTTCAAAATCGCCGTGTAGATTGTCACAACTCACCGTAAAAGGGAAGCCAGCGCTTTGTGCCAGAATCCATTCATAAGCTTGAGGTCGCACTTCAACTTTCTCAAACTCCGCTTGAACTTCTGCTGTTCGCCCATCGGGTTCATACCAATAGCCAAAATCTTCCAGCAAACGACGCTCTGGACCAGCCACACACCAATGCGAAATCTCGTGTAAAGCAGAGGCGTAAAAACCCCGAGCAAAAATAATCCGATGATGAGGGTGTTCATCATCAGCAGGAAGATAAATAGGCTCATCACCACCTAACTCTAATTTCGTATTAAATTGTTCTAAAAAGGTGTCATTAAAAATGGTGATTAAGTCTTGGTATTCGTGGGTCATCGTCGAGTTTGTACTTCAGTTTGACATGCGCTGCATATTGTCGCTGTTTTTAGCTATGAGGTAAAGGCAACCCCACATTTTTGGTTATTAGTTGAATTTATCTGAACATCGCTTTCTCCATACAATTTCTCATTCGTCAGCGTACTTATTTACCACTACACTCTCGCCTTATTTTGATGCCGTTCAAACCGCTATTTTGAAGCCGTTTGATTACAAGCATGTTGCTGGTTTTAATCACTTTTTAAGAGAGATAGAACCGTTTGTAAGTGTTGTTACTTCGCCTACGCTGATTCTCGTAGAACGTAGTGACTTTTTACGTTGAGTGTTTCCCTATGTTGCTAAGTGTGTTGTATATCATTGGTATCACGGCTGAAGCCATGACAGGTGCGTTAAGTGCTGGTAGAAGAAAGATGGACTGGTTTGGTGTTATGTTGGTGGCCAGCGCAACGGCCATTGGTGGTGGCACCGTACGTGACATTCTATTAGGCCACTACCCTCTTGGTTGGGTAAAAAACCCAGAGTTCCTTGCAATTACGTGTGTTGCAGGTGTGCTAACAACAGGTTTAGCGAAATGGGTGATTAAGCTAAAAGGCCTGTTCATTCGCCTTGATGCGTTAGGTCTAATCGTATTCAGCATCATCGGAACAAAAATTGCGATGGGCATGGGCTTGCACCCTGGTATTTGTATGGTTTCAGCGTTAGTAACTGGTGTATTCGGTGGGCTACTTCGCGACTTAATCTGTCGCCAAACACCATTGGTACTGCATGAAGAGCTTTACGCTTCTGTCGCTCTTATCGCATCAGGAATGTACTTAGCGCTATTAGAATTCAATGTTCCCGATGTCACTGCCACTATTATTACACTGGTTACTGGTTACATGTTGCGTATGGCTGCGGTACGCTTTAAGTGGCGTCTGCCTTCTTTCCATTTGGAAACCGAAGGCTCGATTCATTAAGCAAAAACTACTTAAACAAAAAAGGTTGCCTGATAAAATTGTGCCACCCGCGATTCAGTGAGTGGCATAATTTTATATTCAGTCATCCTGAACAGCGACGAAGGAGCATGATTCAGGATCTATTATCCGAGCACTCTGTTGTCAGAGATGTTTCTTTCTCTTTTCATCGTGCTGAAATTAGATTCCTAGTCTCGCTATAGCTCGCTGGAATGACACAAAGCTCTTAAATCTTCGGTGTTTCAGTTGTTACGCCATGGTTTTGACCACGGTGGCGTAGTAAATGATCCATCACCACAATTGCCAGCATCGCTTCTGCGATAGGCACAGCACGAATACCCACACATGGGTCATGACGACCTTTGGTGATCAACTGAGTTGGTTCACCTTCTTTTGTGATGGTCTCACCCGGCACAGTGATACTTGATGTTGGCTTAAGCGCAATGTTTGCGACAATGTCTTGACCAGTCGAGATACCACCAAGAATGCCACCCGCATGATTACTACCAAAACCTTCAGGAGCAAGCGTATCACGGTGCTGACTGCCTTTTTGGTTTACCACCTCGAAACCGTCTCCGATTTCCACGCCTTTCACCGCGTTGATGCTCATTAGTGCGTGCGCGATGTCTGCATCCAAACGGTCAAATACGGGTTCCCCAAGACCAACAGGCACGTTAGTTGCCACAACCTGGATTTTTGCGCCAATAGAGTCGCCTTCTTTTTTCAGGTCACGGATAAGTTGGTCAAATGCTTCTACTTTGTCAGCATCAGGGCAGAAGAATGCATTGTTCTCGATTTCGTTCCAATCTACCTTGTCGATAGATACATCACCCATTTGTGACAAGTAAGCACGAATCTCAACACCAAACTCATCTTTTAAGTATTTCTTCGCGATTGCACCAGCCGCCACACGCATTGCGGTTTCACGAGCTGAAGAACGGCCGCCACCGCGATAGTCGCGGATGCCATATTTTTGGTGGTAAGTGTAATCAGCATGACCCGGTCTGAACTTATCTTTGATGTCAGAGTAGTCTTTTGAGCGTTGATCGGTGTTTTCAATTAGCAAACCGATCGATGTGCCCGTGGTTTTGCCTTCAAAAACGCCAGAAAGAATTTTAACTTCATCCGGTTCACGACGTTGTGTAGTGTAACGTGATGTGCCTGGACGACGGCGGTCGAGATCGATTTGTAGATCTGCTTCTGTAATTTCCAACCCCGGAGGACACCCGTCTACGATACATCCCAGTGCGATACCGTGACTTTCCCCGAATGTCGTCACTCGGAAATGTTGTCCGATACTGTTTCCTGCCATTACTTCCTCAAGTTTTTATCGCCACGCTCTCTCAAAACAGAGCATAGCTGCTTTCCAATTCTTCGTGGATTCATAGTGGCTTTATTACGTTTTGATGTAAAGAGTTAATATCGGCGAGGTATGCATAAAAAAAACACCGAGCATAAAGCTCGGTGTTTTGATGTTTAGTGCAAGACTCTATTAGTCTTTGTACAGTTTAAACTCTTCTGCACACTCAACCAGCTGGTCACGCGTTAGCATAAATACGCCATGACCGCCGTTCTCGAACTCAATCCAAGTAAATGGAATCTCTGGGTACTGTTCCATCATATGAATCATTGAGTTGCCGACTTCACAAATAAGAATGCCGTTATCTGTTAGATAATCTGGCGCGTTAGCAAGAATACGACGCACTAGTTTTAGACCATCCGTACCCGCAGCTAGCCCAAGCTCAGGCTCATGCGTGAACTCATCTGGCAGGCTGTTCATGTCTTCTTCATCCACATATGGTGGGTTAGACACGATTAGATTGTATTTCTCTTTTGGAAGATCACGGAACAAATCAGAGCGAATTGGGAACACTTGCTGCTCCATGCCATGATCTTGTACGTTTTGCTCAGCCACTTGTAGAGCATCTGTAGAGATGTCGATCGCATCCACTTCTGCTTCAGGGAAAGCGTGCGCACAAGCAATCGCGATACAACCAGAACCCGTACATAGGTCCATGATGCGCGTAGGCTCTTCCACCAACCAAGGTTGGAATTCCGCTTGAATCAACTCACCGATTGGAGAGCGTGGCACAAGTACACGCTCATCAACGAAGAACTCAAGACCGCAGAACCATGCTTTGTTGGTTAGGTATGCTGTTGGCGTACGCTCGTTGATGCGTTTTACTACGCGCTCAACAATACGCAGACGCTCGCTTGTCGTTAGGCGAGAGTTCAATACGTGCGGAGGCACATCAATCGGCAAGTATAAGGTTGGCAGGATAAGCTGAACAGCTTCATCCCACGCATTATCAGTACCATGACCGTAAAACAGGTTCGCTGCATTAAAGCGGCTTACCGTCCAACGAATCATATCTTGAAGGGTATGCAGTTCCGATACCGCTTCTTCTACAAAAATCTTATCCAAAATTGCCTCCGAAAAGCGCTACAATACTGCCAATAAAGTTTATTAATGAAATTGTTTACCTAATGAGCAAAAAAGACACCGAGAACGATGACGATTTCGCCTTGTTTCAGGAAGCAGTACAGGGCGTAAAAAAGTTGCGACAGGATACCATAATCCAGCAACCAAAAAAAAATACTAAGCAAAAAGAAATCAAGCGCTCCAACCGTGAAGCGAGTGACTCTGAATTTTACTTTTCAGACGAGTTTGTCCCTCTATTAAACGATGAAGGTCCAACTCGTTATGCACGTGACGACGTCTCCACTTATGAAGTCAAACGTCTACGTCGTGGCGTGTATGTACCGGACGTGTTCCTCGATATGCACGGCATGACACAGCAAGAAGCAAAACGCGAGCTTGGTGCGATGATAGCCTATTGCATCAAAAACGAGATTCATTGTGCGTGTGTGCAACATGGTATTGGGAAACACATCCTGAAACAGAAAGCCCCACTTTGGTTAGCACAGCATCCTGACGTTATGGCTTTTCACCAAGCGCCACTAGAATTTGGTGGTGATGGTGCGTTGTTAGTGTTGCTTTCTATTCCTGAAAAGTAACAGGCTTGCTGTAGACACGACGAAACGAAAAGGCAGGGATCTCCTGCCTTTCTTATTCTGTCTCTAATTTGCAAACGCTTATTTTGGTTTAGACACTTATGGCGTAATATGCCAAAGCACTTCACCATTTTGTGTTTGTAAATCATATTCAATGCACACTAGGCCTGATGTAGGAAACATCGGTGGTGTCATGTCTTTTACAAACTCTGAAGTCAGATAACCGACCAAAGGCAAATGCGATACGAACAAAAGCGAGTCCAATTGTTCGACTTCGATTAACGCACTTGCGAAATCGAAGACATGCTCGGACTGGCCATAAGGTGTAATATCTTCACAAGTTTCAATGCTTTTTGCAGAGAAATACGCACTGATCTCTTGCCAAGTTTGTTGAGCTCTAATGTACGGACTCACCAACACTTTATCGAATTGCGCAAAACCCTGTTCTTTACAGGCTCTCGCAACCGCTTCTGATTCGACTCTGCCTCTTGGGGTCAATTGTCGTGCTGCGTCTGAATCTGCAAAATGCTCGGCTTCACCGTGACGCATGATGAATATTTTCATGTTATTTCCTAGGGATAGCTAACGCTACCAAAAGGTTGACTGCTATCTTTATTAGATAGACGGGGCTAACTTTAACAATGACGAAACAAAAATACTGATATAATTATCTGTTCATTATACCAATTCGCTTGTTAAAGATAGCGACTTTCTTAACAATCTATTAAAAGAATGTACTCAGTTCATCACACTATTTAACTGTGCAATGAGTTCAGAGCATTCACTCAAACAGTTCTTACCCATACGCAAACGCGATGGGCCTGTGCAGAAGTCTACGAATAACAAAAATACGGCAAGCAGTATTTGTCGAAACGCAAACTTTGCGCCCCCCCCGCGAGGGGAGCCTAAATTACTGTAATGCGAAATCTGGAGACGCATCGTGCATCTAAGTCCTAACGATTCAAATCAATACCGCTACATTACCTTGAGCAATGATCTGCGTGTACTGCTGATTCATTCCGATACAGCTCAACAGTCGGCAGCTGCTCTGGCAGTGAACGTTGGACACTTCGACGACCCAAACGATCGCCAAGGTCTGGCACACTATTTAGAACACATGCTTTTTTTGGGTACGGAAAAATACCCTAAAGTGGGCGAGTTTCAAAGCTATATTAGCCAACACGGTGGAACAAACAACGCTTGGACTGGTACAGAGCACACTTGTTTCTTTTTCAATATAGCTCCAAATGCCTTTGAAAGTGCCTTAGATCGATTTAGCCAATTCTTTACCGCACCTTTGTTTAACGAAGAAGCATTAGAAAAAGAGCGACAGGCTGTCGACTCCGAATACAAGCTCAAACTTAATGATGATTCTCGTCGCCTGTATCAAGTTAACAAAGAAGTCATCAATCCAGAGCACCCGTTTTCAAAATTCTCTGTCGGAAACTTAGATACTCTTGGCGACCGAGATGGTAAATCCATCCGCGACGAAATTGTGGAGTTTCACCACTCACAGTATTCCGCCGATTTGATGACACTGACTCTATTTGGGCCACAGTCGCTCGATGAACAGCAAGCTTGGGTAGAAGCCATGTTTGCCGACATCCCAAATCACCACCTCCGTGGAAAATCGATTGATGTACCGATCGGCACTGAGGAAAGCACGGGCATTTTGGTTCAAGTCGAGCCGCTCAAAGAGTTCCGTAAACTGATTCTCACATTTCCCATGCCGGGAATGGATGCGCATTATAGCGTGAAGCCACTCTCCTACTTTGCTCACCTGTTGGGTTACGAAGGAGAAGGCAGTTTGATGCTTCAACTCAAAGAAAAAGGCTGGATTACTTCTCTCTCAGCGGGCGGCGGCGCGAGTGGCAGTAACTACCGAGACTTTACCGTAAGCTGCACCCTGACGCCAAACGGCTTAGATCATGTTGATGATATCGTTCAAGCAGTTTTTCAATACCTCTCGATGATCAAACAAGACGGGTTAGATGAATGGCGCTATCTCGAAAAACAAGCGGTATTAGAATCGGCTTTTCGCTTCCAAGAGCCATCGCGCCCAATGGATCTCGTCAGCCATCTGGTGATCAACATGCAGCACTATCAACCGGAAGACACGGTTTATGGTGACTACAAAATGGCGGGCTACGATGAGGAGTTACAGCGTTCATTGCTGCGATACTTAACCATCGATAATGTACGCGTCACTTTGATTGCTAAAGGCCTGGAATACAACCGTACTGCCGAATGGTACTTTACCCCGTACTCCGTCACACCTTTTAGTGAAGACCAACGTCGTTTCTATCAACAAATCGACCCAAGCTGGCAATTCGTCTTACCGGAAAAGAACCCTTATATTTGCTACGACCTCGACCCCATGCCACTCGAAAATGGTGATTCACTGCCAGAGTTGATTGAGGATCTCGAAGGGTTTCGGCTGTGGCATTTACAAGATGACGAATTTCGCGTGCCAAAAGGTGTCGTTTATGTCGCTATCGACAGCTCTCATGCCGTTGCATCACCAAAGAACATCGTCAAAACGCGCTTATGTGTAGAGATGTTCCTCGATTCGCTAGCAAAAGAAACCTATCAAGCAGAAATCGCAGGGATGGGTTACAATATGTACGCTCACCAAGGTGGCGTGACCTTAACCCTCTCAGGGTTCAGTCAAAAGCTGCCTCAGTTGCTAGAAATGATTCTGCACCGTTTTGCTTCTCGAGATTTCAGCCCTGCTCGCTTTGAAACCATCAAACAACAACTGTTACGAAACTGGAGAAATGCTTCACAAGATCGCCCTATTTCGCAGCTGTTTAACGCACTTACTGGGTTACTTCAACCCAATAACCCGCCTTTCGCAACCTTAGTCGAAGCGCTAGAAGAAATCGAAGTCGATGAACTCTCGGTATTCGTAGAATCCATTCTTGCAGAACTGCACGTTGAAATGTTTGTTTACGGAGACTGGCAACGCCAGCAAGCCCATGACATGGCAACGACCTTAAAGGATGCTCTAAGAGTTAACGAGCAACGTTATGAAGAGGCACTTCGTCCTCTCATTATGCTAGGTAAAAATGGCAGTTTTCAACGTGAGGTGCATTGTAATCAGCAAGATTCCGCGGTCGTTATTTACCACCAGTGCGAGGATATTGAGCCTCGTAGTATCGCGCTATACTCATTGGCCAATCACCTTATGTCGGCAACATTTTTCCACGAAATCCGTACCAAGCAGCAATTAGGTTACATGGTAGGCACTGGCAATATGCCGCTAAATCGTCACCCTGGTATTGTACTGTATGTGCAGTCACCTAATGCAGCACCTGCCGAGCTGGTTACCTCAATCGATGAGTTTTTAAATGCCTTTTATATGGTGCTGTTAGAGTTAAACGATTACCAATGGCACAGCAGTAAGCGCGGCTTGTGGAACCAAATAGCAACGCCGGACACCACACTTCGAGGACGGGCTCAACGTCTTTGGGTTGCGATAGGAAATAAGGACACTGAGTTTAACCAACGTGACAAGGTACTGGCGGAGTTGAAGAAGCTGACGCGCGCAGACATGATTCGCTTCGTTGTGAACGAATTGAAACCTCGTACTGCAAATCGTTTGATCATGCACTCTCAAGGTCAAGCGCATTCGGAGGCTCCGCGCATCCATCTAGGACAAGAAATAGGATCGATTGAAGAGTTCCAACTTCGGCCAAAAGATTGCGGCTTGGGGTGATCTAGTTGCGCAGAAATAAAATTGTCGATTACTAGAATGAACCTACAAACCCATGAGGTTGTCGGTCTCATAGATTGAATCGGCACCATAATTGGCAGAAAATTGAAATTACGCCATTGCGGCTTATGCTCTAATTACCGCACTAAAAATAACTTAATGAGGTAATCATGAAAAAAGCACTTTTACTTGTGGCTCTTATACTGCCATTGGCATCTGCTCACGCTGAAATCTCAGTCAAAGGCGATGGCTTCGAATTAAGTGACGACTGTGTGCGCCTTAGCGGAGACAATGTATCCATCAAATCAGATGATTGCTCTTCAAAGCAGTGGAATGATAAAGACAAAAAAGGTAACAGCAGCGTTCACGGGGACGACAACCCAGGTAAAGGCCACAATAAAGATAAGAAAGACAAGAAGAAGTAACCATTTCTTCTTTATGAAAAAGGCTTGCCACTGGCAAGCCTTTTTCTCTACCGCAGCAACGTTTAATAGAACGTTGTCCCTTCACCAGCTCGAGTAAGCAAACCATCACATGGCGCGTAACGATCGCCATACTTCGATGCAAACTCATTCATTTTCTCTACGAGCTCTTTAATGCCAAATTGGTCCATGTAACGGAACGGACCACCCAAGAACGGTGGGAAACCAATACCAAATATCGCGCCAATATCGCCGTCACGTGGCGAGCGAATGATACCATCATCCAAACAACGTACCGCTTCATTCAGCATTGGCAGCACACAGCGCAACGCAATATCGTTATCGCTTAGCTTAGATTCAGGGTCGAGCTTAAGCAGTTTGTAAACCGATTTGTCGACATCTTTCTTCTTGCCCTTGTAAGTGTAAAACCCCTTACCACTCTTGCGTCCTTTACGTCCATCATTTAACAAGATATCAAACACATCCGGCCCTTTGAATCGGTCACCTAACTCATTAACCAGGATCGGCATAATTTTCGCGCCAATGTCGACACCAACTTCATCCAACAAGGTAATCGGGCCAACAGGGAAACCAAAATCAAGCAACGCCGTATCAATCTTTTCGATCGGTTCGTTAGCCAACAAAATATGCGCCGCTTCGTTCATGTATGGAGCAAGAATGCGGTTCACGTAAAAGCCCGCTTTGTCTTTCACTACGATCGGGGTTTTACCTTGCTTCTTAGCAAGTGCAACAACTGTTGAAACGGTTTCATCTGACGTCGTTTCATGCGGAATCACTTCCACCAACGGCATTTTTTCTACCGGGCTGAAGTAATGCAAACCCACTACGTTTTCTGGACGCTCCGCTTTTTCTGCAATTTTGTGGATAGGCAACGAAGAAGTATTGGTCGCAAAGATAGTTTCTGTCTTAGCGTTCGCTTCAATGTCCGCCACCATTTTTTGCTTAAGATCTAAGTCTTCAAAAACGGCTTCAATTACGACATCAATATGATTAAAACTGGTAAAATCGACACCACCAGACAGTTGCAGCATTTTCGCTTGCAGATCGGCCTTGGATAGAATGCGACGTTTGCGCTGTTTCTCAAATAACTTGTAGTTGTAGTTGAGCGCGTTTAAAACGCCATCGTTGCTAACGTCTTTGATGCGAACAGGTACTTTTGCTTTTGCAACAGACACATGGCTGATTCCGGCGCCCATCAGACCACCACCAAGCACACCAACTTTATGAACTGGTGCTGGTTTCGCATCCGTGCCATTTTCTTTCTTCATTTCTGTTGTGGCAAAGAAGATCGAACGGAGCGCTTTTGACTCTGAGCTCATCACAAGCTCACCGAAGCGCTTCGCTTCAAGCTCTTGACCTTTAGCGAAGCCTTTCTCTAAGCCATGTTGAATAACTTCTAGAATTGCAACCGTTGCTGGATAGTTACCGCGAGTTTTTTGATTCGTTTTCTTCGCAGCTTGCTCAAATACAAACTTGCGCCCTAGCCCGCTACCAGACATCACCTTTTCTTTCGTCGATAGCTTTTTCGTGCCCTTGTTTTTACCTTTGTCGATAAACTGTTTTGCTACGTCGAGCAAAATGGTGTCAGGCACACAGGCGTCCACAACGCCCAATTTTTTAGCTTTCTTCGCACGAAGTTGTTTACCCGTCAGGATCAAGTCCAACGACGGTAACAGGCCAATCAAACGTGGCAGACGCTGAGTACCACCAGAACCTGGCAATAAACCAAGTTGTACTTCTGGCAGACCTAAACGCGTTTTGTCAGAATCCGTACAAACACGATAATCACATGCAAGAGCCAGTTCTAAACCACCGCCCAAACATGGGCCATGAATAGCCGCAACGACAGGATACGGTAAGTCCGATAGCTGCTGGAATAAATCCTGACCTTGCCTTGCTAAGTCTTCCGCTTCACTTGCTGTGGTGCATGCTTCTAGCATTCGAACATCTGCGCCCGCAACAAAATTGTCCGGTTTTAGGGAGTGGATGATCATCCCTTTAATACCACTGGAGTCTTTTAGCTGAGCAAAAATTTCTTTCATTTCGTCAGCAAAAGCCGCCTGCAGCGTATTCATTTTTTCATTAGGAACATCAATTGCTAACCAAGCAATATTTTGCTCATCAACCTTTAGACTAAATGCTTTTTGCTCGCTCATTACTCAACCTCCAGAATCATTGCCGCACCAAGACCACCAGCAGCACATGCGGTATTCAATGCAATACCACCGCCACGGCGTTTTAGTTCTCGTAGGGTTTGCGTCATCATACGCGCACCAGTCGCAGCAAATGGGTGACCATAAGCAATTGATCCGCCAAGCACGTTGAACTTATCCATGTCAATTTCACCAATCGCTTTTGAGCGACCAAGGTTTTCTTGAGCAAACTTATCGGAAGCAAACATCTTCACATTCGCCAATGCTTGAGCAGCAAAGGCCTCGTGCATGTCGATCAACGTCAGGTCTGACAGTTCCAAGCCTGTATTTTCAAGCACTTTCGCTGTGGCATAAGTCGGCCCCATCAGCATGTCCTTTTCCACGCCGATAGCAGAGAATGCATAACCTCGGATGTAACCAAGAATCTCCATTCCGAGCTCTTTCGCTTTACCTTCTCGCATCAACATCACTGCCGCACCACCATCAGTCAATGGCGTACTGTTCGCAGCCGTAACACTGCCATACTGACGATCAAACGCAGGTCGCAATTTCGCGTATCCCTCAACCGTTGAGTCATGACGAATATTGTTATCTTCCGAAATCCACTTTTTGTATGGTTCAGGGAAAGCCGTCATCACTTCATCTTGGATTTTTCCTTCTTTCCAAGCTTGAGAAGCCAGCGTATGAGAACGATGTGCAAGCGCATCCTGTTCTGCGCGAGAAATACCATGTGTTTTAGCCATTTGCTCTGCAGTTTGTCCCATGGATAAACCCGTAGAGTACTCTGCTACTGCTGGTGGCACTGGCATCAGGTCTTTAAAGCTCAAGTTTTTGAGGATACTAAGCTTCTGACCCATTGTTTTTGTCTTACTAAGAGCAAGCAGATTAGCGGCCAGTTTCTTTGATACGCCAATAGGCAGGACGGAAGAAGAGTCTGCACCACCAGCAATACCAATATCGATGGTTCCCGCCATGATGCTTTCTGCGACATTAACCGCCGCTTGAAAACTCGTCGCACACGCTCGAGTCACACTGTATGCATCAGTATGGATGTTCATACCAGTGCCTAATACGATTTCTCGTGCGATGTTTGGCGCTTCAGGCATTTGTACTACTTGTCCAAATACCACTTGTTCGATTAGCTTCGGATCAATATCTGTTCGAGCAAGCATTTCGCTTACTACCATTTTCCCTAAATCGACCGCTGGCACTTGGCTAAATTCCGTGCTTTGACGAGCAAAGGGAGTTCGAAGCCCCGCGACAATAGCGACACGCTCACCATTGCGTGTTTTTACTTCCTGCTTGCCCATTGTTTCTCCTTAAATACAAGAGGTCTGACCTGATGCATTGTAATGAATTTGTTAAATTTATCAAACGTGCGTTTAAATAAACGTGAAGCAAGTAGTTCAATTACTCTACTTCTTTGATTCTTATGCGATTACTAATGGTTAACTATAGAGAGTTAAAACGGTAAGAGGTATACGGAAAGTAAAATCGAAGCAAAAAAAAACCACACATAACTGTGTGGTCGGAATATCTATAAAACAATTAACTTACGCCAATTGAAAAGTAATCAGTTTCCTGATTAGGAGAAAGTAAAGTCAGCCTTCAAAAGGAAGTGTCATCTTGCTCAACATGTTAGTCGCAATGACTAACGAGATGACAAGGTGTACTATAACCCCTTCACTGCTTGATATTTTGAAATAGATCAATTTTATAGTGATTTTACGAGTTTTAAGCTCACCTAAAGCGATTATTGATTCAAAACAATTCAAGAATCCACCATCAGAAGTCCCTTTTAATGCTCCATCGAGTGAACTTATCCAAGCCATTGATTACTAATGATGATATTGTTAACAATATATATCAATTCGTGTTCGATGATATCTGACATTTGCGTATACACTTTTAGGTAACCACATGGCTTATTGTGTCAAAGGGGTTGCATGACAAATCCTGCAACCAAAACCGCTAATCGATGAAGCAAGTAAAGTCATGCTCAGAACAAATAAGAAACTCACAGAGCGAGGATGGAGGCTCCTGTGGCCATATTAAAAATGTTTGGAAAGAAAAATTCCAACAGTCCGGTCAACTCTGATATGGACAAGCAAAGAAAATACGAAGCGCTCGTCCGAGGGTATCATCGTGACTTGTACCGCTACGCATATTGGTTGTGCAAAGATAAAGCGGTCGCGGAAGATCTAGTTCAGGAAACCTGTCTTAGAGCTTGGAAGTCACTCGATAGCCTCCAGGACGAAAAAGCTGCCAAGTCTTGGCTCATCACAATATTGAGACGAGAAAATGCGCGCCGCTTCGAACGTAAACAATTTGATTTAGTTGATATCGATGACTACGGCAATGATGCTAAAGTTAGCGATGACTCACATCATCAGCAAGAATGGCTGCAGGCACAGATCATGAAGCTCGATGTTGAATACCGTGAGCCTTTATTTCTCCAAGTTGTTGGTGGTTTCAGTGGAGAAGAAATTGGCGACATTCTTGATTTAAATAAAAACACAGTGATGACTCGACTATTTCGCGCTCGTAATCAACTTAAAGAGATGTTGGATTCTCAAGATACCAAGAGAGGACAAAAGAATGGATGATTTAGAATTTCGTCGTCGTATTTTGTCGGATCCAAAACAAAAGGATGAAGAGATTCTGCAAGCTTTAGCTGGTAGCGACGCCAACAATAAGTTTGTTGATGACGTTTTGGATCTCGATGTAAAAATTAAACAAGCCATGAATGTGGATGTACCCGAAGATCTCGCAGATAAGATTTTATTTAGCCAGACGTCGAGTGCACTTGATGAAGAGAAGGTCGTCAGACCAAACTTTGTCCGCAAAGCAATGGCACTTGCCGCTTCTATTGCGTTCACCGCAGGGTTATTAGTTGGTCAAGTAAACTGGGGAAATGTTTTGGTGTCTCCAGCACAAGCCAGTTTAGCGGATACCGCGATGAAACACGTAATTCATGAAGAACCGTTTGTTCGTCATCTTGATGAGGATGTACCGAGCTCGCAAATTAATGCGAAAATGTCGCCATTTCATTACCAGTTTAGTGAAAACTTTCCATATCACGTTTACTACCTAAACCACTGCGGTTTTGGTGAATCCAATGCGGTGCATATGGTGTTCCAAGGTCCAAAAGGTAAAGTAACGTTATTTATTACTGGTATTCCAAGCGAACAAAGTACCGACTTTAATAAGGATGGCATGACCGGAATCGTTCAGCCCGTCGGGAGTTCAAGCCTGATTTTAGTCGGGGAAGAAGGTGAAAATATTGATGCGCTCGCTACGACTCTTGCATCAATGATTAAGCCGATGTAACAACTTCGACGATTTCCAGCCTTCAAAAGGTTAAATGCCGCTAAATGATCTTATTTAGCGGCATTTTTGTATAAATAGAACGCAAAACATTCACCATCGATATACCATTTAGAGCTTAAACTCTAAATTATGCATTTTAAGTGCAATTTCCCGTCTTTTAGACATCATTTCTGCAATTTTTATTCAATTTTATCCAATGGTCGGATTTGTCCAAGCAATTATTGATACTACTATCTGCGCCACTGAGCAAAAGCTCAATTTATCGTCCAAAGAGACGAATCTAATAAGGAAAAACAAATGACTCAGAACACGCGTCTGTTTAAAAAGACTCTCCTAGCAGTAACGGTAGCTTTTGCCTCAGGTCAATCGATGGCAGCGGGTTTCCAAATCAACGCTCAATCAGCAACTGGCATCGGCCGTGCATTTGCTGGTGATGCAGTAATCGCAGATAATGCAGCAGTAATGGCTCGTAACCCAGCAGCAATGGCTCTGTTTGATAAAATGGAACTTTCGCTAGGTTTCGAAAGCATTACTTCAATGATTGAAGTGAAAGATGCGAAATATTGTGGTTCAACGTGCCAAGTAGCACCAACACTGTTCAAGCCTGTCGACTCAAACTATGACGACGCTGGCGATACTTCTATTGCACCGAACATTCATCTAATCGTTCCTGTAAATGACAAGTTTGCATGGGGCGTAAACGCATACTCTAATTTCGGTACTAAAACAGAATTCGACAATAGCTTTGCGGCAAAAGAATATGGCGGCTTAACTGATGTTAAGAGCGTAAACTTTGGCCTTGCAGGTTCTTACCGTCTCAATGAACATTGGAGCTTTGGTGCTGGTTTAGATTTAATCTACGGCCAAGGTACAATGAAGCGTGAACATGCTGCAATAGGCACACTCGTCGATGTAGACGAAGCTGATGGTTGGGCTGTAGGTTTCAATGTTGGTACTGTGTACGAGCTAGATGAAAACAATCGATTTGGTCTTGCATACCGTCATAGTCCAGAAATGGAAGCAAAAGACGATAAAGGTCAAAAAATCACACTACCTTTACCAGATATGGCCGAGTTCTCTGGCTTCCACAAAATTCAAGACACTAAGTTTGCTGTACACTACAGCATCCAATACATTGGCTGGGAAACTTTCGATCAAATTGAATTCTCTAACTTAAAAGGCTCTCCTCTTGGCTCATCGTACGATAAACAGTACCAGTGGCAAGATGGTTGGCACTACTCGATTGGTGGTACATATTACCTAAGTAATAACTGGACACTTCGTGCTGGTTACATGTACGACACGAGCGCCCAAGCTGACTTAACGTCTGTTTCCGTTCCTGACTCAGATCGCCAATGGTTCTCTACCGGCTTTACTTATCACATTGATAGTAAATCAAATGTCGACTTTGGCTTTACGTACCTAATGGGTAAAGATGTTGAGGTAAATGAATCAACACCTAACCCAATGTACAACCCAAGTGACGCTCAAAGCCCTCAAAATATCTCGAGCTTGTCAGCAACAACACGCGCTGATGCTATTCTATTCGGCTTACAATACAGCCGTAGCTTCTAAACGCTTCGCTGTTAGTTAGTAGAAAAATACTTTATATAAAAGGCTGGATTTCCAGCCTTTTTTCATATCTGCGATTTATTGCCCACTCAATTTGAGTGAACACGTGTATCTAAATCTCACAATTAGGACGCACAACTGTTCGCTGAGTTCCGTTTACAAGCCCTTCACAGTTAGATTATTAAACCACACAAATAGCATTTAAAAGCATAATATTCCAAATGACCACTTGCGCTGGATTTTCATTTCTAAAGTAAAAACTCTACCTTTAAACTTTTGTCCCACGTTATAAACAAATCAGCGAACATTCGAATGAAAACCAACAAGACTCTTCTATCAACAGCAGTGGCATTAAGCCTACTTGGCGCAACGGGCATGGCTAACGCAGCAGGTTTCCAACTTGCTGAATATTCTGCAACAGGCCTAGGTCGAGCATATGCTGGTGAAGCTGCAATGGCTGACAACGCAAGTGCACAATGGCGTAACCCAGCAATGCTAACTTATTTGGAAGGCACTCAAGTGTCCGTTGGTGCAATCTATGTGAACCCAAATATTGATATTGAAGGTGATGTAAACTTCCACGGTAGCACTTCTTCTGCATCTTCAGATGACTTCGCACATGATGCAATCATTCCAAACTTCTACCTATCACACCAATATAATGAGAAATTCGCGATTGGTTTGGCATTTGGCACCAACTACGGCATGGAAACCGATTTAGGTAAAGGCTTTGGTGCATCGCACTTTGGTAACGAAGCAAGCGTAACGACAATGGAAGCGAACTTAAACGCAGCTTACAAAGTCAATGAATCGATCAGCGTTGGTGGTGGTATCCGTTACATCATCGGCGAAGGCAGCTTTGGCGCAGCAGCTCCTAAGAATAACGTTGTAGGGTTAAACCCTGAAACTAATCAACCAATCAGTGTTCCTCAAGGTACCGCTCTAAAATACATGGAAGGTGACGATACCGCTTGGGGCTGGCAAGTTGGTACAGCATGGCAGATCAATGAAAATAACCGTATCGGATTCGCGTACAAATCTGAAGTTGAACTGAAGCTTGAAGGCCATGCTGAAGGTCTTGGTTTTGGCTTCGGTACTTCTGAACGCGACAACGGCTACATGTATCTAAACCTGCCTGCAACGGCTGAGTTGGCAAGCTTCCACCAAGTAACAGACCAACTTGCATTACACGCAAGCGTTAACTGGACGGATTGGAGCTCTTTCGAGAAATTGGAAGCACGTCTAAATACTGCTGGCACGCATATGGTTAAAGTAGAAAACTGGGAAGACAACTATCGCTTTGCTGTTGGTGCCACTTACCAGCTTGATCCTAAGCTAGCGCTACGCACTGGTATTGCATACGATACTTCAGCGGTAAGCGACAAAAACCGTACGATCACTATTCCAGAAACTGACCGCACTTGGCTAAGTATTGGCGCAACGTACGATTGGACGAAAGACTTCAGCCTAGACGCTGGCTTCACCTATATTTTTGCGAAAGACGCACCAATCGTTGAGTCTCGTGGTTACAAGTCAGACGACACTGCAGAACAAGTCGGTGGCCAATTCGTAGGCGAAACTACGGGTAATGTTTGGCTAATCGGTGTTCAAGCAAACTACCGTTTCTAACCAAGCTGCAAAATACAAAAAAGGCTTAGCATCAGCTAAGCCTTTTTTCATTTCTCTATTGTGAAGAACAACGCTTAAAAGTCTTCTAGGTATTCGTCTAAATACTCTTCTTCTTCGATGTTAACTTCTTCTACCGTTTCAACTTCTGCTTTAAAGTTTTGACGCTGGATATAAACATCGCGAGTAAGAATATATGGATCCGGCGACGAGTCTAGCTGCGCTTCTTGCGGTACTAATAAAGCACGCTTCTCCATTCCTTCAAACGCCCACTTACCCAAACTCGCCCAGAAGTTGAGATAAGAGAGGGGTAAATACGTACTATCTACGGTATCTGTCACTTCACGTAAGGTATACGGACCATAACCTGGAACCATGAAGTAAGGACCATTTCCAACACCATAGTGGCCTACCGCATCACTGAACGCTTTCTCGTCGTACTTCGTAATACCCGCGGCACTTGCAATATCGAATAAACCGAAAATACCGAACGTCGAGTTAATCCAAAAACGGTTAAAGTGGTCCACAGCTTTCGTACCATTACCCATGATTAAGTTATTAACCATGCTTGCTGGCTCATCTAAGTTCGATAAGAAGTTAGCGATACCAGAACGAATAGGAACTGGCGTGTATTCTACATACGCAAGTGATACAGGACGAACCAAATACGGATCTAAATATTCGTAGTTGAGTTCCCACATGGTTCGGTTAAAGCCTTCCAACGGGTCATACACATCAGAAGTCGTTTGATTTGTTTCTTGTCCTGTTACTGCTTCATCAGGCGCACTTGAACAGCCAACCAGTCCAACGGCTAACAGCAACAAGAAGGTAGATTTACCCTTGTTATACATTTTATTTTCCATAACGACTATTAATGTACCTAAGTCACCCCGATTAACCATTGTACGTATGTTGAGCAGGATACATAGTAAAGATGACTCAGATATGGGAATAAATAAAGGCCAGCAATCGCTGGCCTTCGGTATTCTACTCGATCGTTTAGAGTCATACCACTAAAGGCAACTGACTCTACCTCGTTGTCATGTTTCAGAGACAGATGTTAACAATTAATACTGCTGATCAATGGTCACTTCTACTGGTGCGCCAAATTCAACGACGTCACTTTCTCCGTGCCAATCTTGATCACGCGTTGCTACGTTACCGTCAGAATCTACACGCACACGGACGATTAGCTTATCGAGTGAAGATAACTTTTGCCCTTGCATCATGGCATTGCCATCATCTAATACGACTGTGCGAGGGAAAGTACCTAGCGGATAACGAGCAGCAGCCACAGGCATTGGGGAGCCATCTGAACGATGTACTGACACAATCAGAACTGCGTTTGGATCCAACTGAGCATTTGGTGCCACATCAATTGTCACAGCTACACTCTTATCTGGTGAAACCGCTTCGCCCATTTGCTTACGAGCACTCTCAATACTGCGTGACAACATCTCGTAGCGGCTATCTTCTGGACCAATCATTTGCTGCATGATTCCCCAGTACTTGATGGCAGCCGGGAAGTCTTGACGCTCAAACGCATCGAACGCCAACAAAGAAAACACACGCAGATCGACATAGTCTTGCTGCATCAGCTTGCCGAGTAATGAGCGAGCCGTCGCTTGATCCATTTCCTCTTGAGACAGCATCAGAGCTTGTGCATAACCCAACATCACATCTGGGTCTTTTGGCTCTAGGTGGTACGATTTTTCCATCGCATCGATAGCTGTGGTGACATCACGATTTGCTAACGCAATACGACCTAGCAGTAACCAACCTGTCGAGTCTTCCGGCTGGTAATGTAAGCGAGTTCGAAGGGCAAGGGTCAAATCCGCCATTTCATCGTCACTCAGCGGCTCAGAAGAAGCCGACATCAGCTTTTTCGATAACTCAGGTAGATTTGCAGACACTTCTTGCCATTGAACAATATCGTCTGACGCGCCAAATTTATAATACAAACCATAGCTCAGCACCACCGTCAGAATTACCGATGGAACTAAAACCGCGATTGGAGAAACCTTAGTTTCTTTTTGCGCTTTATCACCAGGGATATCGTCAAGCAGTGATTGCTTTAGATCAGAAATCAGTTCGTCTTCACTTTCAACTAGACCTTCGTCAGTTTCTTCTGCAAGCTCAGATAGTCGGTCTTTATAAAATGCCTTGTTAAGCTCATCGCGTAACACATCATCATTGTTCGCTTTTTGTTTAAGCAGCGGCAAAGCCACCAGCGCACAAGCAATAAGCGTGAGAACAACGGTGGAAATCCAAAATAGTGTCATTACTTCTTATCTCCGTTGTTCTCTTCTTCAAGCAATGCTTTTAAACGAGCTTCTTTTTGCTCATCCCATTGCTCGTCACTGCTCGCTTTTGCCTTAACTTTAGATTTACGGCTACGCAGCACAATCAAACCAAAACCACCCAGTACTACAGCGAGTGGCCCTAGCCACAAAATCGCAGTCGCGACCGTAAATGGTGGGTTGTAAGTCACGAAGTTACCGTAACGGGCGATCATGTAATCAACAATCTCATCTTTGGACTTACCTTCTTTGGTCATTTCGTACACCTTATGGCGTAAGTCCTGAGCAAGTTCAGCGTTAGAATCCGAGATCGTGTTGTTCTGACATTTAGGGCAACGGAGCGTATGGCTTAACTCTTTGAACTGCTGTTCTTGTTCCAAATTATCAAACTCGTACACTTCAATGGCCGCATGAGCAGCAAGAGATAATGTCATCGCAGCAAAAACGGCAAGAATTAGCTTTCTCATTGCTTCGCCTCCTCAACCAATTTGTTGTAAAGCGGCTCCAGTGTTTCTGACCAATTACGTGGGTTTACATCCCCTACATGGCGATAGCGAATCACACCATTTGCATCAATAATGAATGTTTCTGGAGCACCATAAACACCAAGGTCAAGGCCAAGCATACCACTGCCATCAAATAGGCTGATCAAGTACGGGTTGCCGAGATCATTCAGCCAACCTATTGCTTTATTACGATCATCTTTGTAATTCATACCGATGATCTTAACGCCCTTACCCGCCAATTCGTTTAGGTATTTATGCTCTGCATAACACGTTGGGCACCACGTTGCCCAAACGTTCAAGAGCAACGGTTCACCTTTAAAAATTGATTGGTCGTACTGTTTTCCAGGCTCAGCCAGATCTTCTAAATGAAATTCAGGAACTGGCTTGCCAACCAAAACCGACTCCAATTTAGTTGGATCATCGCCCTCTTGATTACGCATTAATTGGGTTGCGAAAATGCCCGCTAGAATCATGAAAGCGACAAGCGGAATAAATAAGATTTTCTTATTCATGTTATGCCTCCTGCTCTTTTGACTTCGCGTTTTTCTTCGGCGATTTACGGAAGCGGTAGCGTTTATCAGAAATCGCTAGTGCGCCGCCTAATGCCATAATCAAAGAGCCAGCCCAAATCCAACGAACGAACGGTTTATAGTAAATACGAACAGCCCAAGATCGGTTGTCGTCTAAACGTTCACCCATTGCAATGTATAAGTCGCGGCTAATACCACGGTCAATGGCTGCTTCAGTCATCATAGACTTAGCCGTACGGTAGAAGCGCTTCTCTGCGTGAAGCGTATTCACGTATTTGCCATCGTGTGTGATCTCAAAGTCTGCGATGTAGCCATCGTAGTTTGGACCATCTTTATCACGCAAGCCTGAGAAGTAGAAATCATAGCCTTGAATTTGGAAGTGTTCGCCAGGTGCTAAACGTACATCACGCTCGATGCTGTAGTTCTGTACCATCGCAATACCGATAACAGATACCGCCAGACCAACATGACCCAACATCATTGCCCAGTGGCTACGTTGCAGCTTGCGAACACCTTCACTAAAGCTATGACGGTGCGTTGCGCGCTCGTACAGTTCAAAGCCATGCATCGCAATAATCCAAATCGCCATCACCCAACCAATGTAAGCCATGGTTGAGAAGAAATCGGCAAACAGGTACACGCATAGCGCGGCCAAGGCGAAAGCAAGCACACCTGAAACGAGCATTGGTTTCACAAGTTTAGATAAATTGTCTCGCTTCCAACGAATAAGAGGACCAATACCAAGCAGAAAAGCAAATGGCATCATTAACCACGCAAATAGCATGTCAAAGAATGGCGCACCGATAGAGACCGACCCCAAACCAAGCTGCTTGTGTACGAGCGGCAACAGTGTCCCCACTAACACCACAACAAGAGCGGCGATAAGTAATACATTGTTGGCTAAGAGCGCATTTTCACGTGAGACTAAGTCGAAGTTACCTCGTACACGCACTGCTGCCCCTTTTACGGCAAACAGCAATAAAGAGCCGCCGATAACGAAAACGAGGAAGCCTAGAATAAACATACCGCGCGACGGGTCAGACGCGAACGCGTGCACCGATACTAAAATACCGGAACGGACTAAGAAGGTGCCCAACAAACTCAACGAAAATGCAGAGATTGCCAATAGTACCGTCCACGCTTTAAATGTGCCGCGTTTTTCTGTCACGGCAAGAGAGTGCATTAATGCGGTACCCGCTAACCAAGGCATGAATGATGCGTTTTCTACTGGGTCCCAGAACCACCAGCCACCCCAGCCAAGTTCGTAGTAAGCCCACCAAGAACCCAGTGCGATACCAAGTGTTAAAAATACCCATGCAGCGGTTGTCCAAGGACGAGACCAACGAGCCCAAGCCGTATCAAGGCGTCCGGTCATTAGGGATGCGATCGCAAAAGAGAACGCAACCGAGAAACCAACATAGCCCATGTAAAGCATTGGCGGGTGAACAATCAAACCAGGGTCTTGAAGCAGAGGGTTCAAGTCACGTCCGTCAACCGGGAAGAACGGTAACGTACGTAGGAATGGATTTGACGTTAAGATGATAAACAGTAGGAAACCCACTGAGATCATGCCCATAACAGCAAGTACACGTGCAACCGACTCTTGCGGCATACCACGACTGAACGTCGCTACAGCGACAGTCCAAGCAGCTTGGATTAAAACCCATAGCAACAGTGAACCTTCGTGTGCACCCCATACTGCGGTTAAACGGTAGTACCAAGGGAGCTGACTATTCGAGTTGCTCGCTACATACTGTAACGTGAAGTCGTTGGTATAAAATCCCCAACATAAAATGGCGAAAGAGAACAACAGCATCAGGAACATAGACCAAGATAGCGGTCGCGCTGTGTTCATGAGCATGGTGTTATTATTCGATGCTCCCCACAATGGCAATACGCTCAACAGCACTGCCATTGCAAGCGAAAGAATGAGAGCAAAGTGACCGATTTCAGCAATCATTGGCCGCTTCCTTGTTTCTGTTCGGTGCTGTATTGAAGCGGTTCATGCGTTTTCTTCATCGCTTCTGCAATTTCTGGTGGCATGTATTCTTCATCGTGCTTCGCTAGGACCTCAAATGCCTCAACTGTCGTGGCATCTTTCAGTACACCTTGAGCAACAATACCCTGCCCTTCACGGAACAAGTCAGGAAGAATACCGTCATAGGTAATCGTCACTTTCGGACCGACATCGTGCAGGTCAAAACTCACTTTCAAAGAATTAGGATCTCGACGAACTGAGCCCACAACCACCATTCCACCGATACGCAGACGCTGGCCTACTTCTGGCTTGGTGCCATCTGGCTTACCATTAACCAATTCCGTTGGAGTGTAGAAAAGGTCCATATTTTGGTTAAGCGCATAAAGTATCAAACCAATGGTGGCACTAATACCGATAAAGATCGCTAGTACAATACCTAGCCTCTTTTTACGTCTCGGGTTCATAAGGTGTTCTCCATGTTCTTCGCTGCGTCGATACGAGCTTGACGGTCAATTTTTGCTTTCACTTCTTTCAATAATGCATCACCGCGGCGAAGGCTAGTGATCAGAAGAATCAGCATGGATAAGAAAGTAATACCAAACGCACTCCATACGTATGATGCGTAGCCACCCATGGCAAAAAAGTCGCTCAGAGATTCAAAATGCATAATCAGTTACCTCACTGAGTTTGTTCTGTTGCGAGTTTGCGCACCCAAGGGCGGTGACTTTCTTTACTGATGATTTCGTTACGAAAACGGACCATCGTCACGGCACCAAAGAAGAACGCAAAGCCAAAGATGTTCAGCAATAACGGCCAAAGCATGTCGGATGAAATAGAAGGTTGTTCAAATTTCGTGATCGTCGCACCTTGATGAAGCGTGTTCCACCATTCCACGGAAAAGTGAATGATAGGTAGGTTTACTACGCCTACGATCGCTAAAATACCAGCAGCTTTTGCGGCGGTTTTTTGATCGTCAAACGCATGGTAAAGCGCAATCACACCAAGGTAGAGAAATAGAAGAATCAATTCAGATGTAAGACGGGCATCCCATACCCACCAAGTGCCCCACATAGGCTTGCCCCAAACAGCACCTGTAAGTAGAGCAATAAAAGTAAATACTGCACCAATCGGAGCCATCGCAAGTGCCGCCATATCAGATAGGCGAACTTGCCATACTAGGCCAATAAATGCAGCGATCGCCATCGACATATAAACGCCCATAGACCAAATAGCTGATGGGACATGAATGTAGATGATTCGGAAACTGTCACCTTGTTGGTAATCTGAAGGCGCAAATGCAAGCCCCCAAACCGTACCAACCGATAAGCATACGAGGGCCAATACAGAAAACCAAGGCAGAAACTTACCACTCAAACGATAAGCTGCTTCTGGCTTGGCATAAGGATGTAGCCATTTCCACATGTTTTGTTCTCACTCTTACTTCAGGGACACTGTCTAAAGGGTTGAGACCGTAGCAGTGCTTTAATAATAATTCTTTGATCAAGCGCCGCTTCATTGGCACTTTATTGAGTTAGTTAACACTAACTCGTAATGCGGCACTGATGGCAAAAGGCGTTAATGTCATCGCCCCCATTAGCATCGCACCTAAAATCGCTAGTTGACCGTTATACGCCATACCGAGTGCGGCAGCATCAATTGCCGATGTTGCGAAAATCAAAATTGGGATGTAGAGCGGAAGAATAAGCAAACTCAAAAGAACGCCACCCTTTTGCAACCCAACAGTCAACGCCACACCAATGGCGCCAATAAAACTTAATGTTGGTGTACCGATCATCAAGGTTAATACAACCGATAGCCAAGTATTGAAGTCGAGCGAAAGTAAAACCGCCAATAATGGGCTAATTAAAATCAGAGGTAACCCTGTTAACAACCAATGTGCTATGACCTTTGAAACCACTACAAGTTGCAATGGAATCGGCATTAGCATCATTTGTTCTAGTGCACCGTCTTGAAAATCATCACGAAATAGACGCTCTAATGATAATAAGGCGGACAGCAATGCGGCAACCCAAACGATGCCCGCTGCAATACGTGCTAACAAATTAGGTTCTGGTCCAATACTCAGAGGAAAGAGAGTAATGACAATAATAAAGAACCACAACGGGTTCAGAATGTCTGCCTGACGGCGAAATGCGATTAGGAGCTCACGACGAATGATGGTGGTCATCGAGGAAATCATATCAGTCACCCAGCTTTATTTTTCTAAGTTTCGGGCTGTCCGCAAACATATCTTGATGCGTCGTCAACACAACAATACCGCCATTATCAGCATGACTTGCGAACAAAGATTCAAGCACCTTGACGCCTTGCTTATCAATGGCAGTCAACGGCTCATCTAAAATCCATAAAATTTGCTTACTGAGCCATAACCTTGCCAATGCGACTCGTCGTTGCTGACCTGCGGAAAGTTGTGCTACAGGCACATCTTCTCGACCAGCTAATCCTACTTGAGTCAAAGCGATAAAGATTTCTTCGTCTGAAGAGCGATTATTTTGAATAGATTGATAAAAACGTAAGTTTTCTAATGCGGTAAGCTCTCGTTTCACTCCTGTTTGATGTCCTAAGAAAAGCAGATCTTGATGGAAAACATCACGAGATTTTTCAACCTCTTCGCCTTTCCATTTAATGACACCTTCTTCTCTATCACCTAACCCTGTCACAATCCGTAGCAATGTAGTTTTACCAGTACCATTACGCCCTTCGATCTGGACCAATTCACCAGGCTTAATTTCAAACTGCAGGTTTTCAAACAGAACCCTTTCATCACGGATTGCTGTCAGGTTAGACACTTCTAACATAGAGCTTCAACTAAAAAATGAACGAGCCGCTATATTAGCACAGCTTAGTTATGACAAAACAGGATAAGAGGGCTAGGTTACATGTAAGTTCATGTATTTTTGTTAATTAATCATCACACTTTAATAAAATTAACTATAAGTAGTTATAAGCGCTCATTTTGAATTTGAGAGGCCAGAACTAAGAGCAAGATCGACTGAAGGTTATCTAGGGTTGTATTTAAGAAGAGCATTAGCGGCTAAAAACAAAAAAGAGGCGTAATAACGCCTCTTTTTTATCGCTTGATAACCTTTAGCGTCGACGACGTCCACGCGTTGGATATTCTGCGTCATCTGATGGCTGACCACTTAATGGTGGAATCTTCTCTTTCCCCGCCAGTTTCTTCTGCAGTGAAAGCATCAACTCAGCTTCGGCTTTTGGTAGTTCGCACTCTTCGATCAGCTCGTTGATATCAGCGCCAAGCTGTACCATTTTAGAAGCACGACTATACAAGCGACCATCAGTATCAGCGTGTTCGAGTTCGCGAATTCTCTCGTTTAAGTGCTGAATAATGTCTTGTTGCTCCGTCACTTTTTGTCCAAGACCAACGACAACCGAGCGCACTTCGAGTAACTGCTTACTCAACTTTTGCACTTCTTTATCTGCGTGTCGAGATTGAGCTCGTTGTTGGTCTAACTGCTTTTGTAACCCCGAGCGAATCCGCAGTTGCAAAACAACCAATACTAACACGATAAAAGCGACGCCACCCGCAAGGAATGGAGCAGATAAAAGAGTCTCTTCAGCCATCATCATTCAGCCATTAAAGGTGAGCCATCTCGTCCCACTCGTCATCTGTTAGCAGCTTGTTCAAATCCACAAGGATAAGAAGCTTGCCGTCACGGTTGCTCACACCCTGGATGAACTTCGCACTCTCGTCGGTACCAACTGAAGGCGTCGTATCAATTTCAGAAGAACGCAGATAAACGACTTCTGCCACGCTATCTACTAAGATACCAATCACTTGACGCTCAGACTCGATCACAATAATACGAGTGTTGTCGGTGACTTCGCCTTCCATCAGGCCAAAACGTGAACGTGTATCGATAACAGTAACTACATTACCGCGTAGGTTGATGATACCAAGTACATAATCTGGTGCACCTGGAACAGGGGCAATTTCAGTATAACGAAGTACTTCACGAACTTGCATTACGTTGATGCCGTACGTTTCTTCTTCTAGCTGGAACGTCACCCACTGAAGAACTTCGTCATTCGATGCATCTTTCTTCACTTCTACTTCAAAAGCTTGAGACATAGTTAATCCTCGTTAATGTCGTTCCCGACTTAAATCTAATTCAGTGATTTGACATCTAAACCGGCGTTTAGCATGTCAATGAGCGCCTGGACATGAATTAAGGCACACATTTTTTCTTTTACCATGCCCGCTAGCCAAGGGCGTTTACCCGCCTGCTCACGCCAGCGAACCTTGTCGATATTAAGCGTTTCAGTCCCCATTAATTGGTTACTGGCCAACCCCCACATGCTCTCACCAAGCATGACGACATATTGGTAGTTATCTTTATAGCTATCATCACGAAGCTTATCTGCCATCACCCATTTCGCGGTATCGACGACATCAAACTGTTGCTCGCGATTTGTTTGTAGCCCCAAATACCAGGCGGGTTTTCCTATCAAATGGTTAAGCTCGCTAATGCGATGAATACCACCTAACTCATCAAGAGGTACAGCAAACGTGACACCATTCACATCAAAGTAAAGAACTTGGAAGTCCTCACTTCGCTTCGTACTCTCCCAGGCCGTTGGTATATCGGAATCTGCTTGTGTTTCGAGTTCAGTATCGACGTTCGATTCTATATTGATACTTTGTTCGATCACTGCGTGAGGTTCATCCACCTCTGGTTGAGCTTCCTCAAAAACTGGCTCATCAATCACCCAGTCCTGTATTTCCTCAACACCCTGAAGCTCAGGCACCTCACTAAAGGTTTGTACCTCAGGCTCAGCCGCTTTTATCTCTGCTGCAATATCAATCGTATTTTGTTCAAGAATACTATCAATATCCAACTCAGCCACTGGGTTGCTTGCTTCAAGCTGACTTAATAGCCTTTGAACATCTTCCAGGTTTGGAGCTTCCAACTCTGGCGGATATGTTTCTTGAAACTGGTACGTTTCTGGCTCCGAGTATTGTAGCTGCAATTCTGGCTCTGGCTCTGGCTCTGGCTCTGGCTCTGGCTCTGGCTCTGGCTCTGGCTCTGGCTCTGGCTCTGGCTCTGGCTCTGCAGATGATACCTCTTGAGCCAACAGGTCAAGGTCTTCCTCAAGAGTCGTTATTTCAGTTTCATCATCCAGTAATGCATTAAAGTAGTCATCAAGTGCTTGTTCACTGGACAGCACATCATTACTGCTCATCGAACGCCAACCTCTCCAGGTAAATCAGTAGCTGTTTATAGGCAAACACACCACGGCTACCAGATGCAAAATGCGAAGCTGGCAAGTGCTTTAAACTGGCATCGCGGAACTTGGTATCAATAGGCACCGCTGAGGTCCACACTTGATTTGGGTAATCTTTTTTCAGTTGCATCAATGTCTGCAATGACGCTTTCGTGCGCTTATCGTACATGGTTGGGACGATAGTCACTTTGAAACCGCCGGGGCGAGATTTTTGCATAATGGTTAGCGTACGCATCATGCGCTCTAGACCTTTCATCGCCAAAAACTCTGTTTGAACAGGAATCAAAATTCGGTCACTGGCTGCCAACGCGTTCACCATCATCACGCCAAGGATTGGCGGACAGTCAATCAACACATAGTCATAGTCTTGTGAGACAGTTTGCAGCGCCCGTTTTAAGATTAATCCCATACCACTGCGATTACCCATTACGCGATCAAGCGTGGCAAGGGACATATGCGCGGGAATGATATCCATTCCTTCCAGCTCTGTTTCTAAAATCAACGGCTTAACCGTCTCACGAGAAAACGTCTTCAACTGGAATAAATCAAATAGGCTCGAAGTTACTGCATCAGGATCATAACCGAGATAAGTAGTCAGTGAGGCGTGAGGATCAGTATCAACCATCAATACTCGATGGCCTTTCTGGCTCAATAAGCCCGCCAATGTCACTGTTGAGGTGGTTTTACCCACGCCTCCTTTCTGGTTAGCTACACTCCAAACAATCATGATGAATCCTAAGCTAGGCCAACTTCCACCAACATGCGTTCAGCAATGCGGTCAAGCGGTAAATCTTCTGAAGAAATGCCTGCTTTAGCAACCGCTTGGGGCATGCCATAAACAACACAACTTTCTTCATCTTGTGCCCAAATTGTTGAGCCTGCAGACTTCAACATGCGAGCGCCCTCACGACCGTCTGCACCCATGCCTGTCAACACTAAAGAGAGCACTTTGTCGCCATATACTTTTGCGGCAGAACCAAAAGTCACATCCACACATGGTTTGTAGTTCATGCGGTCGCCGCCATCAATAATGCGAAGACGAGCAGCGCCCGCTCGTCCATCCACCATCATTTGTTTCCCACCTGGTGCAAGGTATGCCACACCGGGCTGTAACACATCGCCATCTTGTGCTTCTTTCACTTGAATCTTACACAAGGTGTTCAAACGACTGGCAAACGCAGCAGTAAACGTTGCTGGCATGTGTTGAATCAATACAATCGGATGCGGATAGTTCATCGGCAAACGCGTCAGAATTTTTTGTAGAGCAACGGGGCCACCTGTTGATGTGCCAATTGCCGTCAGTTGATACTTCTTACCAGAAGCACGGTACTTTGTCGCAGCAGGTCGAGTTGGTGTTGGAGTCACAGGTGAAGCCGTTCTTGAACCTAATGATCGAGTAGTCGTGCTGGTACTCGCTGTTGGGCGAGCGATAGGTCGACGCATGAAAGCGCGCTTCGAGGCAATCTGAATCACACGCTGTTGAAGTAATGACACCGCTTCTTCACGGTTACGCGCAATGTCCTCAAACTTTTTCGGTAAGAAGTCCAATGCGCCCGCATCTAGCGCATCAAGCGTAGCTTTCGCCCCGTCGTGGGTCAGGGACGAAAACATTAGAATTGGCGTTGGAGCAGCGGCCATTATTTCACGTACAGCTGTAATGCCATCCATCACTGGCATTTCAATATCCATCGTGATGACGTCAGGTTTGAGAGATTTGGCTTTCTCAACCGCCTCTCTACCATTTACCGCAACGTCAATCACTTCTAGGCGCGATTCTGAGTTGATGATTTCGCTCACGCGACGTCGGAAAAAACTCGAATCATCAACGACTAGTACTTTAATCGCCATCTTATTCCTTTTAATAACGTCAGCTTTGCTTAAAGGCGTGAAGCCGCAGCGTATCGCTTAAGTAAATCAGGCACATCTAGAATTAATGCAATGTGGCCATCGCTAGTAATTGTCGCACCAGCCATACCTGGAGTGCCCTGTAATAGATTATCGAGTGGCTTAATAACCACTTCTTCTTGACCAATAAGCGTATCCACAACAAAACCAACGCGTTGGTTACCAATCTGTACAATCACCACGTGACCGTGACCAGTACGCTCTTGGACGTTTTGCGATTTGGATGCCAACCAGTTTTGTAAGTAAAATAGCGGGATAGATTTCTCACGTACAATGATCGTCAGCTGACCATCTACCACGTTTGTACGGCTAAGATCTAAGTGGAAAATTTCACTCACCGAAGCCAGTGGTAGAGCAAACGGATGACCGCCAACACCAACCATCAGAGTCGGTAAAATCGCTAACGTTAGTGGTACTTTGATCGTAATCTTAGTGCCCTTGCCTAGCTCAGAATCGATATCGATTGAACCGTTTAAGGTATTGATCGCCGTCTTAACCACGTCCATACCCACACCACGACCAGAGATGTCAGAAATTTTATCTTTACTTGAGAAACCAGGTGCGAAGATAAGGTTGAAGCACTCTTTATCTGTTAAACGTGCCGCCGCATCTTCATCCATCATGCCACGCTTCACCGCGATGCCACGCAGTTTGTTCGGGTCCATACCGCCACCATCATCTACGATGGATAGTTCAATATGGTCCCCTTCTTGCGATGCTGACAAAATCACTTTACCTGTGCGTGATTTGCCGGCCTTCGCGCGTGCGTCTGGCATTTCAATACCGTGATCAACCGAGTTACGTACCAAGTGAATCAACGGATCGGCCAATGCTTCTACAAGGTTCTTATCGAGATCGGTTTCTTCACCGCGCATTTCTAGCACGATGTCTTTATTTAGGTTACGAGCCAAGTCACGGACAACGCGCGGGAAACGGCCAAACACTTTCTTAATTGGCTGCATACGCGTTTTCATTACCGCGCCTTGTAGATCCGCAGTTACCACATCAAGGTTAGCGACCGCTTTGGACATCTCTTCGTTGTCGCTATTCAAACCAAGGCTTAATAGGCGGTTTCGAACCAATACGAGCTCACCCACCATGTTCATGATGGTATCAAGCGTCGAGGTATCAACACGAACGGTTGCTTCAGCCTGAGGTTTTTTAACCGCTGGTGCTTTAGCTTCTTCTTTTACGGCGACTGGTTTAGATTCTGGCTTTGGTGCTGGCGCTGTTTGAACGGGTGCTGGCTTAGCAACAGGCTCAGGTTTCGCAGGGCTTTGCTCTACGTTTGCTGAAGCAGGCTTCGTTGCCATATCCAATTCTTCTAGCGTTGGACCTTTACCTGAACCATGTAGCTCATCGAGTAACTTTTCGAACTCTTCGTCCGTCATTAAGTCACTGTCTTGATTTGATGAAGATGACACTGGAGCGGAAGGCTCTGCCGCTTTAGGTGGCTCTACTGGTACGGATGCAGATGCAGCAGCCTCTGCCGTAGAAGGGCTTTTTCCTACACCGTGCAGTTCATCGAGTAAACGTTCAAACTCATCATCAGTGATATCACCACTTTCAACTGATGGCGCACTCGATTGAGGCGGTTCAGATGGCGTTGTAGATGTCGCAGACATTGAGGCGCCTGGCGCTGAACCTTTACCATGAAGCTCATCAAGTAGCTTTTCGAATTCGTCTTGGGTAATTTCATCAACAGAGCCGACACTTGATGGTGCTGACGGCGCAGCAGGTTCTTCGATGATAGGCTCGGGAATAATAGGCTCTGGAGTAGCCACTGGTTCTTCAACTACGGTTGCCGCTACTTCATCTTCTGACTCAGGTTTGCATAGACGATGAAGTTCTTCAAGAAGCTCAGGGTCCGCAGCTTCTAACGGCTCACGATCTTGAACAGCCTGGAACTGGGTATTAACCGTATCCAAGGCTTTTAGCATCGTATCCATTAAGTTTTGCGTTACCGTGCGTTGACCGTTTCGTAAAACGTCGAACACGTTCTCCGCACCATGACAAGTATCGACTAGCTCTGCCAATGAAAGGAAGCCGGCACCGCCTTTTACGGTATGAAACCCGCGGAAAATAGCATTAAGTAAGTCTTTGTCTTCTGGGTTATTTTCCAATTCAACCAACTGCTCAGAAAGCAGCTCGAGAATTTCCCCAGCCTCAATGAGAAAGTCCTGAAGAATATCTTCGTCTAAATCGTAGCTCATACGTTACCTTTAAAATCCAAGACTGGACAACAAGTCATCGACTTCGTCCTGCGATGAAACCGCATCTTCTCTCAGTTCTGGATGAAGAATCGGGCCTTCGGCTTCGCTTGTTTGTGTATTCTTTTTATCTGCCGGTTCTGACAAAACTTGAATATGTTCTTCAAGTTTATTTCCAGAGAATACGGTTAGGATTTCCACTAAGCGGCCTTCAACTTCATTAACCAACGTAATTACGCGGCGAATGATTTGGCCAGTTAGGTCTTGGAAGTCTTGCGCCATGAGAATTTCGGTCAATTGGCCGCGCAATTCAGTGCTGTCACCTTCGACTTGCACTAATAGCCCGTCGATTCGGTGACACAGTGCTTTAAATTCGCTTAATTCTATGCGCCCGTGCATGAGTTCATTCCATTGAGGACGAACTTTTAGAAGGCAATCATGCAGGTTATCAGCGATAGGAAGGCAGCAGTCGACCGCATCCATTGTTTTGTTGGCTGCAAGCTCTGTCTTCTCGATCACATAATTGAGACGATCCCTAGCGTTAGGGATTTCGTCTTTCGCAATTTCGGTCATGCGCTGATCGAGACTGAACTGCTTGAGTGATTCGTGAAGGTCTCGAGTTAACGCTCCAATTTCTTGCAGCATTGGGTTATCGGCACCTTCGTAGATCGAGGCAACAAGCATATTGGCTTGGTCTTGTTCCCCGTTTTCTAGCATTTGAACGAGTGACTTCGCCTGCTCTAGTGAGATCATTCTGAATAGACCCTTTTACGTTTAGTTCTTCTTATCACTTTGAAAACGCTAAACGAGTCATTTAATAGGTATTTAATAATTGGTATGAATGACTCGAATAACAAAGAGAAAGAGAGAGTTATAAACGCTCGAAAATTTTATCTAATTTTTCTTTTAATGTTGCAGCAGTAAATGGCTTAACAATGTAGCCGTTTACACCTGCTTGAGCAGCTTCAATGATCTGCTCACGCTTCGCTTCAGCCGTGATCATTAGAACTGGCAGATGCTTAAGTTCTGCATCCGCGCGGATGTGTTTAAGCAAATCGATGCCTTGCATACCTGGCATGTTCCAGTCAGTTACAACAAAATCGAAGTCACCTTTTTTCAGCATTGGTAATGCGGTTAAACCATCGTCCGCTTCTTGAGTGTTATTGAAACCCAAGTCACGAAGCAGGTTTTTAACAATACGGCGCATTGTTGAGAAATCATCAACAATAAGGATCTTCATGTTTTTATTCAAAATTGCCTCCACTGAATCGTAAAATCAGTGTTTTTAGTCATTTTGTGTCCACGCACTGAGCTTGGTACGTAAACGTTGCATCGCTTGACTCAGTATTTGACTTACGCGAGATTCGCTTACGCCTAACACATCGCCAATTTCTTTCAAATTGAGTTCTTCATCATAATAAAGCGAAAGAACCAAAGCTTCACGCTCTGGAAGCTGTTTTATTGATTCAACCAGTGCTTTTCGAAATGATTCATCAACTACCCCTTTGAATGGGTTGCTGTCATCGGTTTCATCCGCCGGTGAAATCACATCATCAGAAACGCCTAAATCTTCAATACCGACTAATTTTGAGCAGTTGATATCGGTAAGAGCACTATGATATTGATCCAGTGTCATACCGAGATGCGTGGCTACTTCAGAATCAGTAGGATCTCGATTTAATTCGCCTTCCAGCTCCGCAATCGCTTGGTTAATCTCTCGATTATTTTTATGAACAGAACGCGGTACCCAATCGCCTTTACGCATGTCATCTAACATTGCGCCACGAATACGGATACCTGCATAAGTTTCAAAGCTCGCACCTTTAGAACCATCATAATTCTGCTGAGCTTCGATAAGACCGATCATGCCGGCCTGAATTAAATCCTCTACCTGAACACTCGGCGGTAAACGGCCTAGTAGGTGGTGAGCAATGCGCTTAACCAACACTGAATAACGTTCAATGAACGCCTGCTGGCTATTAAATTTGCCATGTTGGTCATAGGTTATCGCTTTATTCACCAAAAGGGTCCTCTGCGAATTCGGTACGATTTAGCAACCTTTCCACAAAAAATTCCAAGTGTCCACTTGGTGTTTTCGGTAGTGGCCACGTCAACGCTTTGTTTGCTAGTGAGCTGATAGCTAAAGCGGCAGGCGAGCGTGGGAACGCATCAACGACAATTTTTTGTCTTTTTACAGCCTGTCGTACTTTATCATCTAATGGAATACATGCTACGAGTTCAAGGCTAACATTCAAGAATCGCTCTGTGACTAGTGTCAACTTTGCAAACAATTCTCGCCCTTCACGGTAGCTTCTGACCATATTTGCTACAACTTTAAAGCGTTGAACTTGGTGTTCTTTACTCAACAGCTTGATTAATGCATAGGCATCTGTGATTGACGTCGGTTCATCACACACAACTACAACCACATCTTGAGCTGCTCGCGAAAAACTGATTACCATGTCAGAGATACCAGCAGCGGTATCAATCAGCAGGACATCCATTTCGTCTTCAAGACTACCAAATGCTCGAATGAGTCCAGCATGCTGAGCGTGAGAAAGCTCTGTCATGCTCTGTGTGCCAGAAGTTGCAGGAATTATCTTTATACCATAAGGCCCTTCGACAATCGCATCTTTTAGCTCACATTCACCCGCTAAGACATGTCCTAGATTACGTTTTGCACGAATTCCGAGCATCACGTCCACATTGGCCAGACCTAAATCAGCGTCGAGAACCATCACCTTCTTGCCTTGGCGAGCCATACAAATCGCCAGACCCAGTGTTACGTTTGATTTCCCCACACCACCTTTGCCGCCAGTAACAGCAATCACTTTGGTCAACGATGGTTGTGTTAAGCGACGGAGGCCGCTTGCTTGATCGTGTATCATATTCTCAGTCATAGTAGTCCGCCGCCTTAGAGTCCTTCACTGTCACTGTTCCAAAAGTGAGGTTCGTTCTCTGTCGACTTCTCTAACAGTTCATTTGCTTTCGCAAGCATATATTTTGGTTGCGCTATCACAATGTCTTCTGGTACGCGCTGACCATTAGCGATGTAAGCTACTGGCATTGCGTTTTGAATCACTACACTGATGAATTCGCCTAGGCTTAATGACTCATCAAGCTTCGTCATAATACAACCCGAAAGTGGTATACGTCGGAAGTGATCCAGCGTTTCTTGTAGAACACGACGTTGTGCGGTAGCCGGCAAAACAAGGTAGCTGTGAATCACTTCCCCGCTCTCTTGCATTAGAGTGTCGAGCTGCTCGGAAAGCCTCACATCTCGTTGCCCCATCCCTGCCGTATCGACCAAAATCAGTCTTCTGTTTCTTAGCTGATATATAACATCGGCTAACTCGTTAGAATCTTTAGCAACTCTTACGGGACAACCCATAATTCTTCCGTAAATTGAGAGTTGCTCATGTGCACCTATGCGATATGTATCTGTTGTCACAAGGGCCACATTGTCGGCACCGTATTCCATGGCTGCGCGTGCTGCGAGTTTCGCTACGGTTGTTGTTTTCCCAACCCCCGTCGGACCCAACAATGCGACTACGCCACCACGTTTTAAAATGTCCTGTTTAGGAATATTGATTTGATCCGCCACCAGCGACAATAACGCTTTCCACGCTCGCGCTGGCTTTGTATCTTCCGGGATATAACAGGCCATCTGGTCTGCTAACTCCGGAGAAACGCCCATTCGCTCTAAGCGCTTAATCAGCATTGCTCTTAGTGGCTCACGACGTTCTACTTCTTGCCACATCAGACCAGAAACTTGGTGCTCCAACAGACGACGAATTGACGTCATCTCTTCGCGCATGCTTTCTAGCTCATCGGCCGATTCGTCACGCTCATCACTTGGGCGACGTCGGTCATAGCGCGTCGGGTCCAGCTTGGGCGTCGGACGTTCAAATCGATTGTCCTGTGCGATTAGCTTCGCCAAAGGTGAATCTGGTTGATATGGCGCTGGCTTTTCTTGGTTATAGCCGTCGCGATGCTTATTTTGGCGTTGCAGCAAAGCAGAGAGCGAATCTTCATTTTCCGCTACGTGGTCGTCAGCATCTGCTGCACCACCGCTATATTGCTTAAGCATATTAGCGAATCGCTGCGTCATTGAGCCTGTTTTTTCATTGTTACTGTTATTACTGTTCAGGCTAATTTTATCTTCATCTAAATGACGATCTTGGTAACGATCAGCAGAAGACGATGACATTTGACGATGTTCGTTATAGCGATTCGATTGAGAAGCACCGCGATTTTGCTGTGACGCTGCGCTTGCTTGAGACGGATTAGATTCACTATCTATCGCCGCAACAATCGCTACTCCACCAGCCACTTTCTTGTTTGACATGATCACCGCTTCCGCGCCTAACTCCTCTTTCACTTGGAGCAGCGCCGTTCTCATGTCTTTGGCAAAAAATCGCTTTATTTTCAAACTATGAATCCATTAATGATGCGTGAGATCAGTTACCCACGGCTTGCACAATTCTGATCTGTTTTTCATCCGGGATTTCTTGGTAAGACAGTACCCGGAGATTAGGTATTGTGTTCTTCACAAATTTCGCCAACGTCGAGCGTAATACGCCGGAAGTAAGCAGAACGGCAGGTTCGCCTTTCAGTTCTTGTTCCTGTGTCGCTTGGCTTAGTGAAGACTGCAATCGCTCAGCGAGTCCCGGTTCAATCCCCGCAGATTCGCCTCCTGATGCTTGCATAGTTTGATGCAATATTTGTTCCAGTTCGGGTATCAAAGTAATCACTGGTAACTCAGGCTCTATACCATTGATTTCTTGAACAATTAGACGTTTAAGACTAATTCGAACTGCTGCCGTCAATATGTCAGCTTCTTGACTCTTACTTGAGTACTCAGCCAAAGTTTGAACAATCGTGCGAATATCGCGGATTGGAATGGCCTCGTTTAACAAGTTTTGTAGGACTTTCACCACCACACCTAATGGTAATTGGTCAGGAACAAAGTTCTCGACCAACTTAGGCGCGCTGCGTCCCAACATTTCTAATAAATTCTCTACTTCTTCATGACCAATTAGCTGTGATGCGTTGTTGGTCAATAGCTGGCTTAGGTGCGTCGCTAATACCGTTGATGAATCAACAACCGTATAACCCAGAGCCTGCGCGTGCTCACGCTGATCTTCTCGGATCCATACGGCTTCCAGTCCAAAAGCAGGGTCAATGGTTGGCTCACCATCAATCATGCCATACACCTGACCTGGGTTAATCGCTAGCTCTTGATCCGGACGAATCTCTGCTTCGCCCACCGCAACCCCCATCAATGTAATTCGGTAACTGTTTGGGGTCAGCTCAAGATTGTCACGAATATGAACCGCTGGAATTAGGAACCCAAAATCTTGCGATAACTTTTTACGCACGCCTTTTACGCGCTCTAACAGTTCCCCACCTTGGTCTCTGTCCACCAAAGGGATTAAGCGATAACCGACTTCCAAGCCAATAATATCGACTGGCTGGACGTCATCCCAAGACAGTTCGCGCTGTGAGGAAGGTTCTGTACCTTCGTCTGCTGTTGCTGGTAAAGCGGGCTCTTTCGCTTTCTGCTTCTGCCGTTTGTCGATGAAATATGCCGCTGCACCGGCCGCGACTGCCAGGCTCAAAAACGCAAAGTGTGGCATGCCCGGTACGATGCCCATCACACCAAGAATAGCCGCAGTAATCATCAGCGCTTTTGGGTTGTCGAACATCTGGAAGACCAGTTGTTCCCCCATGTCTTCATCGGTGTTTTGGCGCGTCACCATCATTGCCGCTGCAATCGACAGCAATAGCGATGGGATTTGTGCGACCAAACCATCACCGATTGTCAGTAAGGTATAGATTTCAATCGCTTCACCGAAACCCAATCCATACTGCGCCATACCGATCGACAGACCGCCGACGATGTTGATAAACAGAATCAAAATACCGGCAATCGCGTCACCTTTTACGAACTTCGAGGCACCATCCATCGAGCCATAGAAATCCGCTTCTTTGGTCACTTCAAAACGACGAACTCTTGCCTGCTCTTGGTCTATCAATCCGGCATTCAAGTCGGCATCAATCGCCATTTGCTTACCCGGCAACGCATCAAGCGTAAAGCGAGCACTTACCTCAGAGATACGACCCGCACCTTTGGTCACCACCATAAAGTTGATGATCATTAAGATGAGGAAAACCACTAGGCCGACCGCGTAGTTACCACCAATAACGACGTTACCGAACGCCTCAATTACGTTACCTGCCGCATTACCGCCTTCATGACCATGCAGTAAGACGACACGAGTCGAGGCAACGTTCAAAGCCAAGCGGAGCAACGTGGCGATCAGCAATACCGTTGGAAAAGCAGCGAAGTCCAAAGGGCGACGTGTGTAAACGGTCACTAACAACACCACCATCGACAGCGCGATGTTAAAGGTGAAGAACATATCCAGCAAAAATGCTGGAATCGGCAGTACCACCATCGCTAGGGTGGCCAAAACCATCACCGGAGCACCAATAGCTGGCATTTCACGTTGAGGGATTCGTGGCAATTTATCTGCAAACGGCAGGCTTAACTTCATACTGCGAGAGATCTCAATCGATTGAAGCGTCACGTAAGCTCTTACTATTAATACGCGACCGCTTTAGCCTAAAAGTTTAGGTAGGGTTGATAATTAAAGCGTTTTAAGCAATCTATGTACCATAATTAGCGCCAAAATAATGACTAAACACTCAAATAGAGCTTAGCTTTTGATCAAACGAGCTTTTTTAAGGCTTTACCGCTTTTCGTATCAATGACGGTGCTCGGGCGGGATTGGCAAATCATAATCTTGAATTTTCGGGCGCTGTCCACCTCGTTTTCGGTATTGCTTCAATTGGAATACAAATGCCAAAACCTGAGCGACGGCAGTAAATAACCCATCGGGGATCTCTTGCTCGAGCTCTGTCGTGTGGTACAACGCACGAGCCAAAGGTGGTGCGGGCACAATCGTAATGTCATGTTCGCGGGCGACTTCTCGAATCTTCATCGCCATGTGGTCAGTACCTTTAGCGATCACGACTGGCGCACGGTCTGTCTTCTGTTTATAACGAAGCGCTACCGAGAAGTGCTCTGGGTTAGTAACAATAACATCAGCTTGAGGAACGTCCGCCATCATTCGACGTTGAGCCGCTTCCCTTTGCAACATACGAATACGGCCTTTCACTTCCGGCTTACCTTCAGTCTCTTTGTATTCGTCTTTGACTTCTTGCTTGGTCATTTTTAACTGATCGGCGTGCTGCCAGATTTGAAATGGAATATCGATGGCAACCACAATCAATAGCGAGCAACTGATCAGCAAAATAAAGTTCAGCAAAATATCTAAAGCATGGAAGATGTTTTGCGGATACGCATCCATGCTCAATTGAATCAGATCGGCCTGCGATGCTTGGATCAAATAGATGGCGACACCAGTGACCAGAACCACTTTAAGGATTGATTTGATCAACTCTACCCAGCTTTGCATTCCAACCATTCGCTTTAAGCCGCTAAGCGGATTCATTTTCGACAGCTTGGGCATGGCCGCTTGGGCAGAAAAACTGATTCCTCCCACACCTGCTGCTCCAATCATGGCAGCGGTAAACAATGTCGCTAACACCAAAAATAGTGGGAACAACAAATCACTCATCGCGCCCAAAGCGATATCAAACAGTTTTGCAGTATCGAAAATCTCTTCTCGTTGAAGATCAAATAAACGGCTCATTATGGAAAACAATGAACGTGCTAACGCCTCGCCAAACCACATCAATGAAATGGCGCCAACGATCAGCACAGATGCTGATGCCAGCTCTTTAGATCGAGCGACCTGCCCCTTTTCTCTGGCTTGTTGTAACCGTCGGGGCGTGGCTTCTTCGGTGCGTTCCTGACCGTCTGATTCTGCCAAATCTTAGCACTCCAAGCGAATAAGCCGACAAATCTGCGCCTCACCCACTGTCCAGAACATTTCATAATGACTGTATAGACCAGCCAGTATGTACCAACAAAGTAATAGACCCACCATCAAAGCAAAAGCAAAACCAAGCGAGAAGATATTCAGCTGTGGTGCGGCACGGGTCATTACACCAAACGACAAGTTAATGGTCAGTAGCGCAATAATGCCAGATAGAGACATACTCAGTGCCGTTTGGAACATAATACCAAGCCAGCCTGCCATTTCACGGAAATCAACCGCGTTGAGCGAGCCGGAGCCAATCGGCAAAGTTTTAAAACTGAACACCACCAATTGCAGCATTTTTAAGTGTCCATCGGTGGCAAGGAAAAACATTGTCGTTAAGAACATGAATAACTGGCCAAGCAATGGCGTGTTCTGACCATTTGCGGGATCAACCATAGAAGCAAAGCCCAAACTTGATTGCATACCCAATATTTGACCAAGTAGGACAAAGGTTTGAATCATAAATTGAGTAACCATACCCATCGCTATGCCGATGATCATTTGCTCGGCAATGGTCATGAAGCCACGAAACGAGAGTAGCTCAATGTCTTGAGGTACGGCGGGGATAGCTGGCATGACAGCGAAAGTGATGGCTAAACCGAGGTAAAGGCGGATTCTTGGCGAAACAAATCGGGCCCCGGTTACTGTCATCACCATCAACATGGATGAGATACGAACATAGGGCCAGAAGTAGTTTGCGATCCAATCTAAGACAACGCTAGTGGGGTACTCCATAGGCGCCTCTAATAAAGCACCTGAGGTAAGCGTTCAATCAAGCCATAGAAATATTCCATCAACATTTGCGTCATCCAATGCCCAAACAGCATCAGGGCCAAAAGCGTGACAATCAAACGCGGTAAGAAGCTCAATGTTTGTTCGTTGATGGATGTCGCAGCTTGAAAAATCGCGACTACAAGGCCGATAAGCAAGCTTGGGATGATAATAGCGCAGACCATGATAAGCACCATCCAAAGTGCTTCACGGAAAAGCTCGACAAACATTTCTGGTGTCATGTCTTATCCTCTATCTGCGCTTATCTAAAGGGCAAAGCTGCCCGCGAGTGTCGAGAGTATCAAGTTCCAACCATCGACCAATACGAACAACATCAACTTGAACGGCAACGAAACAATCATTGGTGACAACATCATCATACCCATTGCCATCAGTACCGAAGCGACTACAAGGTCAATAATCAAAAACGGCAAGAAGAGCATAAAGCCAATTTGGAATGCAGTTTTTAGCTCTGAGGTGATAAAAGCCGGAATCAATACCGCCATCGATACATCTTCTGGATTCTCGACTTGCTCTCCCGACATGGTTACAAACGTCTCCAAATCTTTGATTCGCGTCTGTTTAAGCATGAATGCTTTCATTGGCGCTTGTGCAGCATCAAACGCTTCTCGCGCCGTGACTTGCTCGTTCAAATAAGGCTGAACAGCTTTGTCGTTGATTTCGTTCAGGACAGGAGACATAACAAAAAAGGTCAAAAACAGCGCAATACCAATAATAACCTGATTAGAAGGCGTTTGTTGCAAACCCATTGCCTGACGCAATATCGACATTACCACCACAATTCGAGTGAACGAGGTCATCAGAATCACCATGGCAGGCAAGAAGCCAAGCATGGTCATTAACGCTAAAATTTGTAGTGTAACTGAGTAGTCTTCACTGCCATCAGGGTTCGTGGTCATGGTGAATGCTGGAATACCACCGCCACTAGAAACGGACATAGAACGGCTAGCACCAGTATCACTTTGCATAGCCTGAACTGTAACACTACTTCCATCGGCTAAGTTATCTGGCAGCGCTGACTCCTCTGCTTCAGCAAAGGTAAATGAAGAAAACAGCACGCCGACAAAAAGTAACAACGTACTCAGGAGCAAACGAATTGGATTACCCTTTGTCATGTTTTTTGATCAGCTGGCTAAATTGAGTCGCAAAAGCATTGGTCGCCAACTCTTCCTCTTTCAGTGGCTTATCTAACTTGGCTAAAGTTTGGATCGATTGGCTAGTAATCCCAACCAAAAACTGTTCTTCACCCACTTGAACTACTGCGATTCTTTCTTTTGTACCCACTGGCAACTGACTCACTATACGCAAGCCCTTTTGTTGTCCCATCGCTGGCACTTGCATACGTTTCAGCAACCAAGCCAGCAAAAGAATCACGCCGATTACAAGCACAAGCGAGCCAAGTGTCGTCGCAAGATCCAGATTATTTGGTGCGGCAGCAAATGCATAAGGAGCACTTAGCATTAAGCTCAGTGCTCCAGTGATTTGCTTCAATCGCATTTTGATTGAACGACTCATCTTAACGCAGCTTCTTAATTCGTTCAGTTTGGCTGATCACATCCGTCAAACGGATACCAAACTTATCGTTGACGACCACGACTTCGCCGTGAGCAATCAAAGTACCGTTAACCAATACGTCGAGCGACTCACCGGCTAAACGATCCAACTCAACAACCGAACCTTGGTTAAGCTGCAACAGGTTCCGAATGCTAATTTGAGAACGACCGACTTCCATCGAAATCGTCACCGGGATATCCATAATAGTGTCGAGTTTACGACGCTCATCTTCGCTAATTGGGCTTGAAGTGTCTTTTAGCTCTTCCAGTGGTGCAGCCAATACTTCATCTACGTCTACAGAAGGGGCAGACGGGTCTTCGCCAAGAGCGGCTGCCCATTCGTCTGCTAGCTTTTGATCGTCACTTGGTTCCATTTTTCTATCCTGTGTTACGCCTTACTCATGCCATAGCATGTCTATTTAATAAGGTATCTTAATGGTCTATATCGTCTTCACTCTCAAGCTCGGACATGATGTCTTTACCTAAGAAAGCTAAATCTGTTTTGACGACATGTGGGCGCTCAATTTCCTCAGAAATTTGCACCGCTAATTTATCTTCCGAACGACCCATTTTTACGCGATAGGTCGGTAGGTCTTCTACAAACATCGTCGCATGTTCTGGCATTTCAATCGGGATGATATCGCCCGGTTGCAGCTCCATGAGATCACGCAAAGAAATGTCTTTTTCGAGCAAGTTCACACGGAAGTTAACCGGACAATCCATGATCTCTTCACGTAGTGCTGAGCTCCAGCGAACGTCCGTTTCCATCTTGTCGGACTGAACACCTGCATCCAATAGTTCACGGATAGGCTCAACCATGGAGTAAGGCATAACGACATGAAAATCGCCGCCACCGCCGTCAACTTCTATATGGAATGAACTCACGACAATCACTTCTGTCGGGCTGACAATGTTTGCCATGCTTGGGTTTACTTCAGAGTCGAGATATTCGAACTCTACCCCCATCACTGGCGACCACGCTTCTTTATAATCTTCAAATACAATTTTCAGTAACAACTGAATGATGCGGCGTTCCGTTGGGGTAAATTCGCGGCCTTCGATTTTGGCGTGGAATCGACCATCACCGCCAAAGAAGTTTTCTACCAGAATAAAGACTAAACGAGCCTCCATGGTGATCAACGCAGTGCCTTTTAACGGACGAAAACGCACCATGTTCAAACTGGTTGGCACGTACAATGTGTTCTGGTATTCACCAAACTTCATCATCTGCACGCCATTGATCGACACCTCTGCCGTTTTACGCAGCATATTAAACAGACTAATACGCATGTGCCGTGCAAAGCGCTCGTTGATAAGTTCGAGCGTCGGCATTCGACCACGTACGATTCTGTCTTGCGACGAGAAATCAAAATTGACGGCACCCTCAGTGTCGTTTTCTATCGGTTCATCGACGTCATCAACATCGTCAACCCCATGCAATAGCGCATCAATTTCGTCTTGGCTTAATAGATCGGTCACGTTTTACCTATTGAATAACAAAATCTGTAAACAGTACTTTTTCAATCACTGGCTTACCGACCGCAGCATTCAGCGCTGCTTTGATATCTTCGGAAGCACGATCGCGCAATTCCACTCGTCCTGTAGGAGAGCGCAATTGATCAACCGTCGCGGAAGCAAACGTTGATAGCATAGAGCTTTCAATCAGTGGCGAATGATACCGCGCCAACTCTTCATTTTCTGCACCGCGAACCATTAACTGCGCTTTAATTTGAACCAGCCTATCGCGGCTATCCCCAGTAACGTTAAATACAAATGCCTGAGGAAGATTCACATACGCGATGGGCGCAGCATCCGATGCCTTCACTTGAGCCTGTTGAGACGATTCAGCCTGAGCAGGTTCATCAGAGCCCATTAGAAAAAATGCCGCTGCCCCGCCACCAAGTAGTAATACTACAACAGCGATGATGATGATAAGTAACTTGCTTTTTCCTTTCGGCGCATCGGCCCCTTGTAACTGTTCTTCTGCCATTCTTGTCTCTTATTGTTTTTTTGAGTTACCAAGACGTTTTAGTGAGTTGCTTGGTAACCATATTCCATTGCCGTTAAACGGCCTTTTATGCGTAAAAACTAATTCCATCACGCTTTGAAGCGACATTCAAATCCAGATTGACATCAGATTCAAAACCCTCTTCGGACTGTCCAGAGAAACCGCCACTTTGCGCGCTTTGACCATGTTGTTCAGCAGTATATCTACCTTGCTGTTGCCCGCTGTTTTGTTGCTGGACGGAAGAATCAGCCAGCTGCATACCTTGTTGCGCTAACATTTCTCTCAAACGAGGGAGCGTCTGTTCAATAATGTCACGAGCTTGCGGGTTGTTCACTGTAAAATGTACATTGGCAACGTCATTATTCATGGTCATACGAATTTGCATACGACCTAACTCTGGTGGATCAAGACGAATATCGAGATTTTTCAGATTCTTCGACATCATCATTTGCACTTTTTCCGCAACTTGCTCGTTGGCTAGCTCTTTAGTTAGTTGCAACGGAAGCTGAGCTTGTTGTGCAGCATCAATACGCGCTTGTTGCTGTACATTAATTCCTTGCTGACCTGCCATAGCCTGAAGCTGTCCAGCGAAACCGTGTTGGAGATCCGGCTTATCTTGTTTATCCGCAGTCGCCTTTAGCGCACCAGTCGCCAATGCTGCGTTCATCACTTTCTGGCTAATCTCTCCGTCTTTCACACCTTGAAGCGACGTCGGCACTTGCGCGGCTATCAACGTATCGGGCGTTGAAGATAATGCGACTTTATCTCCACTATGAGCAGCTTGTGGCTGGGGTACTTGAGCCGCTGTATGCTGGATTTGCTGAGACACTGCCATAGGTCCAGCCTGGCGAGTTAAGTTATGTTGTACTTGTTGCTCTGCTAGAATCTGTTTAATGTCATTAGGGAGCGCAACAAATTGGGCAAGGTCTTGCTCAGGAATATCCGCCGTGATCGTTCCTTGTTTCAACCCTTCAATGATCTGAGCTTCTTGCTGAGTCAGTGGTTTTCCTTGCGCCAACTTGGTATCTATAATTTCAAGTTCATCCAAGGAGACTCGTGGAAGCGCGTCGATGTTGGAACCATCAACGTCTGTTAACAACGGCGACAGATCATTAGCTACTTCACCACTGACTGCGCTCTTAGTCGTCGGATGGCTGGCTTGTTTCGCTAGCTCTTGCCAAGCAGCAAACTCAGACGAGAGTTTGTCGACATCGATAGGTTGACCACTCTTATCTAAAATTGGCTCTAAGTCTTGTCCTGGGATCATCTGTGCTTGTTCAAGCGAATGAACTAATGGCGTTTCATTCAAAGCCAGCTCATCAAGGTTTGTCGAAACGGTTGCTTGCTCGTGGAACGAATGCACTAAATTTGCTCTCTGAGGCAAAATTTTGCCACTATCGATGGATGCATTACTCGCATTCAGGGTTTGATTCGCTTGTTCAATTCGACCAAGAAGCTGTTGTCCTTCGCCCATCGTGCTTTTTACGTCCATTGTATTTGATGGGTTACTCGTATCAATTGATGTTGATTTCACTTTTTCGATAGCTTCAACATCAGGCTTCAAAGGTGTGCTGTTACTCGCCTTTTGTAAACTTGCCTTGTCACTTAGGGTTGCATTCGGTTTGTTTGCTGATGTTTCATCAAAATCATGGGGCCCGTCACTGACGGATTCTTGGCTTTCTTGCGCCAACAATTCGTCCGAGACGTTAGCAGAAGAAGTACTGCCTACATCCGCTCTTTCTTTTTCTTCAACCACTGTCGATTCTGTTGCTACTTTTTCGGGCTTTTGTTTACCAGCAAACGCATCGGTTAACGTTTCTAAAAATCCCTTGCTTTCAGTGCTCTCTGCAGACGCTTTAGCGGACACATCAGAAACTGGCGTCTTGGTAGTCGCAGATACATGGGACAAATTCACACTCATTTAGAAACTCTCGTTCTCGTGGCTCTGAGCGTATCGCTGACAGGCAGCAATACTGGCGGCAAACAAAGGTCAAAAAGACCCGATACTGACAGCTAAAATGCAAAAATCACACCACAATATTGAGCCAATTCTCGGCAAGCTAATAGATGGCATGTTTATGGAACAAACATCAACAGTACTATCCGATAACCTGGTTCCTAACATGATGTACAGCTACTTGATTGACTTTGAAAAACGATAAGCGTAAACAGACACTTGGCTTAACAATTAAGGAATCACTTTGAAGATCACAGAATTACGCCAATATAGAATCAGAGCAGGCAAAACAGAACAGTGGCTAAGTTGGATGAAGGAAGAACTGTTGCCCTATCAACGCTCACAAGGCATGCGTGTACTGAATACTTACGTCCACACTGGTGATGATGGACATGACTATTTTGTTTGGCTTAGAGAGTTCGACAATGAACAAGCACGCCAGGCTCTCTACGAAAAAACATACAACGAGTGGTGGGTTCGCGAGATTCGACCGAAGGTATTTGAGCTAATTGAACAAGACTCAATCAAAGTTACCTTACTTGAATCGGTAGAGATGTAGTCAACTGCAACACCGTAATGCAATATCGAACCGATAACCTTTAGAAACGATGTGGTTTTCGACTGTAAAGTAAGGTGGAAAACTCGTCCATTTGCTTTTGTTCGCGCTTAGCTTCAGCAAGTTGTTTCTCTTTTTCGCGTTTGTCTATCATCCACTCATAGGATTTGCGTTCTTTACGCACGGTTAACCAATATTCTTTACAGTTTTCAACCTGCTCTTTGAAATGACTTTCTGCTTGCTTTTGCTTAGATAAAGTTTCATCTAGCTGGGTAAGGAATCGATTTAGGTGTCCATATTGACTTGCCGTTAGGCCCGCCTGACCACGGTCGACGAGTTGCTGGCAATAATCAAGCCGATACTTTTCAATTTGTTCAACCTGACGGTAATAATCTTCGAGTTCAGAACGCGCTTTGTTCAGTGCAAGCACAGCTTGGTCTTCACGATCCTTAGTTTGCTCAAGTAGAAACTCCATCGCATTATTCACGCGCTATCACCCACCCAAAATGTTTCTAAGCATATTGACGCACATATCGTATGGCACCGATTCTTTCATGCTCTGCTGCAAGTATTCGTCTAACTTCGGTTTCAAAGTAAATGCGCCATCAATAGCAGGATCGGTACCCGGTTTGTACGCTCCAATCGAGACCAAATCTTGATTCTTGCGACAAATAGACAAGACCTGTCGCACCGCTTTTGACATCAGAACGTGCTCTTCGGTCGTGATTTGCGGCATAACACGGCTCACCGACTTCTCGACATCAATCGCCGGATAATGGCCTGCATCCGCCATTTCACGAGAAAGTACAATATGGCCATCAAGAATGGCTCGCGATGCGTCCGCTATCGGATCTTGCAAATCATCCCCTTCGGTCAACACGGTAAAGAACGCCGTAATCGAGCCTTGTTCGGCACTTCCATTACCCGCTCGCTCAACCAGCGCTGGCAGCTTGGCAAATACAGAAGGCGGGTAGCCTTTCGTCGCTGGCGGCTCACCAACAGAAAGTGCGATTTCACGCTGTGCTTGTGCAAAACGAGTCAACGAGTCCATCAATAGCAGAACATCTAACCCTTGGTCCCGGAAGTATTCAGCAATCGTTAATGCCGTTTGGCACCCCTTTAAGCGCATTAGAGGTGAAGCATCGGCAGGCGCCGCGACCACCACTGAGCGGCGACGACCGTCCTCACCCAAGATCTCTTCGATGAACTCTTTAACTTCACGTCCACGCTCACCTATCAGGCCGACGACCACAACCTGTGCGGTGGTGCCTCGCGTCATCATGCCAAGCGTGACCGATTTACCCACACCAGAACCTGCAAACAGACCGATACGCTGACCTTTACCAACCGTCAACAAACCATTGATGGCTTTTAGGCCAACATCGAGCGGTTCAGAAATTGGCTTTCGAGCCAACGGGTTGATTGGTTCGGCACTAAAAGAGGCACGGTGATCGGTATACAAAGGGCCAAGTCCATCAAGTGGATTCCCAACCCCGTCTATCACGCGCCCAAGTAACTCCATGCCGACAGGCAAACCAGCGTCACTGGTTAAAGGGGTGACTCTCGCGCCAGGTAAAATGCCCGTAATTTGTTCGCTTGGCATTAAAAATAGGTTGTCACCTGAAAAGCCGACAACCTCGGCTTCCATCTGACCTGACATGGTTTCCACTAAGCATAAACTGCCAATTGGTGCGCGACAGCCGGTCGCTTCCAACGTTAACCCAACCACACGCACCAGTTTGCCAGAGGCGACAGGGCGCGTCGTAAGGCCTTCAACTTTGTAGCTTTTTAAGCGGTCAGAGAGTGCTTGCATGGATTACTCGCCCTCTTGATGACGGTTTGCGCCACAAAAGCTGTGCAATACGCTTTTGACGCGTTCTTCCATGCGATAATTAATGCTTGATTCACCGGCTTCAATCTGGACGTCACCTCGATTGAGCGATGGCTCAGCAACTAACGTCCAGTTGCGACAATTAAGGTCTTCTTCACCATAAGCTGAACGAATAATCGCGACATCTTCTGGATTCAGGTGCAAGGTAATAGGGTGGCCTGATATTGGTAGCGCTTCAACCGACTGCTTCACTGTATCTAAAATAATTTGAGGGTTGGTTTGTACTTCAACGTGCACCACTTCTTTAACTAAACAGAGCACCATATCCACCAGCTGCTTTTCAACCTGAGCATTCATCAACTCCAAAGGTTGAGCAAACTGATTGGCCAAGTTCATAAAAGTTTCAACTTGCTGCTGAATGTATTCTTGCCCTGCAGTTACCCCTTCAGCTTTTCCGAGCTCGAGACCTTCAGCATGGCCGGCTTGCAACCCTTCTTCTTTACCTTTGTCGTAACCTTGCTTAAAGCCAGCTTCCTGACCTTGATGTAAGCCTTCTTGATAAGCACCTTGCTTAATCAGTTCAATTTGCTCTTCGGTTAGCGCAAGTGGCTGCTCTTCTTCAGGCTCATCAAAATTCGGCACCCATCCCGGGTCATAGTTGAACGCGGTTTGTTTTGCTTGTTTGGCTTTAGGCTCGCCATAATCAGGCAGCCCCCAACGTTGAGGTTCGATCATCGAATCATCTTCATCAGGACGGATAAATCCACGTTTTCTATCGCCAGCCATGGGTTACCTATTGTGTGTTCGATTAAGAAGTGAGGGTGCTCCGCAATAGGATAATTGCGAAGCAATAGAAATTATAAGAATTCGTCAGCACCGCCAGATAGCATAAGCTCACCAGCATCCGCCATTCGACGGGCAATTGCTAAGATTTCTTTCTGAGCGGCTTCTACATCTGCCACTCGTACTGGCGGCATCGCTTCTATGTCATCACGCATCATATCAGCAGCACGTTTAGACATATTCTTGAAGACTTTCTCACGTAACGAGTCATCTGCACCTTTGAGTGCTTTTTGCAACACGTCTTGTGGTACGTCACGCAGCAACTTCTGAATACCTTGGTCGTCCACCTCGACTAAGTTTTCGAAGACAAACATTAGGTCTTGGATTTGCGTCGCCATGTCTTCGTCCTGATCGCGAATTTGCTCCATCAACAAACCTTCGACGTTGTTGTCTAGGTAGTTCATGATCTCCGCTGCTGCTTTCAGGCCGCCAATTTTGGCTGCTTGTGCACCCGCTTGACCCGCGAACTGTTTCTCCATGATTTCGTTCAGCTCTGCCAATGCTGATGGCTGAACTTCTTCAAGGTTGGCAATACGCATCATCAGATCCAAACGCACGCGCTCAGGGAACTGAGACAAAATCTCTGCAGATTGGTCTGCTTCTAAATAAGACAGTACGATAGTTTGAATCTGTGGGTGTTCATTGACAATAATGCTCGCCACTTGGCGTGGGTCCATCCATTTCAAAGAATCCAAACCCTTTGAGCCCGTACCAAGTAGGATCTGGTCAACTAAGTTGTTGGCTTTGTCTTCACCAAGAGCGGCAACCAGTGCATTACGCATAAAGTCTTCGCTGCCCATACCAATGTTGGTGTATTTCTGGATATCCTCCAAAAACGCACGATGAACAGCAGATACCTTGTCTTGGCTGAGATCCTTCGCGCGAGCCATCGCACTACCAACACGCTGAACCTGTTTTGGTTCTAGGTGACGGATAATGCCAGCTGCATCTTGTTCATTAAGACTCAATAGCAAAATTGCCGCTTTTTCTTCGCCAGTAATGGTTGAAACATCCAGCTCTACTGGCATTCCCGCAGCGTTATCATCTTGAGGTACGATATCGTTAGCCATTGTCATTCATCCAGTTTTTCACTACTTGAGCAGCCAATTCAGGTTCATTCGCAACCAGAGCGCGAACCGCTTTCAATACATCTTCATCTTTATGAAGGTTTGGCAAATCAATACTTGAGCCAAACTCGAACAGTTCGCTGCTTTCGATGTCACTGCCAATCAAGCTAGTTTCACCATCCGCACCAATCGGCAAGCCGTCTGGTCCGTACATTTCGTCTTCATCATCGCTGGTAGGGTTAAGCAATTTCTTCATTGCTGGGCGAACCAGAACCAACACAACCACAATAATCACTAATGCACTTGCGAACCAACGAACCCAATCACTGAAGTTAGGGTGCTCCCAAATTGGTGGTTCTTCTAGCTGCTCAGCCTCTGGCTCAGCAAACTTTACACTCAATACATTCAGCAAATCTCCACGGCCTTGGTCAAAGCCAACGGTACCAATTAATACTTGGCGAATGGCATTGATTTCAGATTCGGACATTGGGGTATAAGTCACTTCACCCGTATCAGGGTTAACTTGACGACGGTCTTTAATCGCAACAGAAACGGTCTGACGAGCCACCGTCCCGGTCTGCTTTCGCTCGTGGCTGATGGTGGTATCTAGCTCAAAGTTACGCGTGGACTCTTTACGAACTGACCCCTGCCCCATGACAGAACCATCTTTCATTTGAGCCACATCTTGCGGAATAGAGGCATCCGCTGGAGGCTGATTACTCAACGCACCCGGAATACCCGCTACCATGTTACCGTTATTGTAATCTTCGAGTGCGTACTCACTGCGGGTCGCAGGGGTGTTTGGATCAAAACGTTTGCGAGTTTGTTCAACCGCACTGAAATCCATTTGGATATCAACCTGCGCCGTATAGTTGCCATAACCTAAAATGGGTAATAGTACGGAATCAATTTTTTCGCGCAGCGCTTGCTCTTGGCTGCGTTCTAATTCTTGTTCTTTGCGTCGCGCCGCAGAAGCAGGATCTTGGGAGCCTGAGCTGAGTAAGCGGCCATGCTGATCTGTGACGGTAATTCGAGAAGTTTTCATTCCCGGCACGGCACTCGCTACCATGTCGACAATAGAATCCACTTCTTGCTGCTTAAGGTTAGTGCCTGTCGACAATGTCAAAAATACCGACGCAGACGCTTCTTGGTTATGACGCACAAACACGCTGTGCTTTGGCAGTGCCAATAACACTCGTGCTTTGCGAACTTGCTTCATCTCTTCAATTGCTTGAGCTAATTGGCGCTCTCGACTGAGTTTCAGACGCTCTTGCTCAAGACGTTGTGAAACACCAAAGCCCATGTCTTGCAGCAAAATATCATCGCCTGCTTCTGTAGCTTGGTTAACGCCGGAACGAACCATGCCAAGTTTGATCGAGTTGTACTCACTCGATTCAACAGAAACAGTATTGCCATCAAGCTTATAATTGATTTTCTGCTGGTCCAGATAATCCAGAACGGGGATCAATTCTTCGGTCTCATACGCACCAAGTGGGCGCATTTCCGGTTCTTTGACCCAAAAGAACAGCATCACGATCAATGCAACACAGATGGATATCGACAGCACAAGCACAACCTGACGAAGTAAATCGAGGTCGCCCACTGCCATATCGAATTTTGACGCACTACGCTCCTCTAGATCTGGATTTTGACTCTCCACATCCACATCGGAACTTGCTACCAGTGCACCATCTGAGCCGCCTTCAGTGACGGTTAAATCTGTAGACTTGTCTGCCACACTTATTACCTAAATTACACTGGCATGTTCATGAGATCTTTATATGCCTCAACGAGTTTATTGCGAATTTGAACCGTCGCATCAAAAGCGACACTAGACTTGTTACGAGCGATCATAACGTCAGAAAGGGATACATCGGCATCACCACGATCAAAACGGGTTTGTAAATCACCAGATGCTTTTTGAAGTGTGTTTACGTTATTGATGGCTTTAGTTAGGAGATCGTTAAAATCTGCTCCAACTTTCGCCCCACTTGCAGTAGGAGCCGTATTGGTTGCTTCTACCATCATGGCGCGCATTTCTGCCTGAATACCATCAATTTTCATTAGCACCTCTAAGCCAAAAGATTGACTATTAACAAAACTGATTATTGACACAGCAATTAACGTGCCATAAGACATTAGCAATCAATTTACTTACACTTTTTGTCTTATGGCCGTTGTCTGTGTTAATTCGGGATATCTATACCAGCATCACGCATTTTGGCAAGCTTATAGCGCAAGGTTCGAGGGCTTATACCCAGTTTCTCCGCCATTTCTTTGCGTCGACCATTACACTCAACCAAAGTCTCCAAAATAATGGCGTATTCTTGATCGCGCAGCTCGCTGCCTAAGCCTTCTCCACCAGTTACTGGGCGGCTGACACTCTCAGCTTGAGCAACTGGCTTAACATTGGGCACGACCATATCTGCATTTTGCACCACGTGTTGCAAGCTATTGGCATCTTGCCAATCTACGCCCTCGAGCAAAATGTGCTCTGCATCGATGTCGCCATTTTCACTTAATATCAGCGCTCGTTGAACCACGTTATCCAATTCACGAACATTACCCGGCCAAGGGTATTGCAATAGTTTTTCTAACGCAACGGTCGAGAATTGAGGCACTGGCATGCCCATTTTGCTGCAATGACGCTCAGCAAGATGCTTGGCAAGCGGTGCAATATCGCCTTTACGTTCTTTAAGTGCAGGCCACGCAATTGGGAATACATTCAGGCGGTAATATAAGTCCTCTCTGAAGTTTCCTTCTGACACGTATTGCTTAAGATCACGGTTACTCGTCGCTAACACACGAACATCTAACTTGATGCTTTTGCGACTGCCTAGGCGCTCTACTTCGCGCTCTTGTAGAACACGCAATAACTTCGCTTGCAGGTTCAAGTCCATTTCGCTGATTTCATCAAGCAAGATTGTGCCACCTTGCGCTTGTTCGAACTTTCCTGGGCATGCCTGAACAGCACCAGTAAATGCGCCCTTTTCATAGCCAAACAGTGTTGCTTCGAGCATATTGTCAGGAATCGCGGCACAGTTAATTGCGACAAAAGGACCATTTTTACGATTTGACGCGTTGTGAATATAGCGCGACATCACTTCTTTACCTGAGCCACTCGGACCTAGCACCATAACATTCGCATCTGTACGTGCCACTTTATCGGCCAACGCGAGTAAACGTAGACTTTTCTCATCAGCAACGATAGCGTCACCGTTGTCATCACTTTTTATCGGTGCATAACGACTGACCATATTTAGCAACACTTCTGGTGCAAATGGTTTCGCCATGTAGTCGATCGCGCCATCTTTCATTGCAGACACGGCATCTTCAATATTGGCGTACGCCGTCATTAGCAATACTGGTAAGTTAGGCCAATTCTGCTTGATGCTTTTGAGCAGAGCTAAGCCACCCATACCCGCCATTTGCACATCAGAAACGACGATATCAACCGTATTCGATTTCAGCTTTAACAGTGCATCTTCAGCACAGTCCGCTTCCAACCACTCATACCCTGCCAGAGCCAGAGTATCGACTAGGGCTTCACGAAGACCTTCATCGTCTTCTACGATCAGCACTTTGCTTTGCGCCATTATGATTCTCCAGAAATTGTTATTACCAAAAGCCGCTTATTGCGCTTCTGTTTGCACTCGCTCTAGCGGAATGCACATGGTGAAGCAGGCTCCATCACCCTGCTCTGAAATAAGTTCCAATCGACCGTCATGGGCACGGCAAACCATTTGAACAACTGCCAACCCTAATCCAGTTCCTTGAGAACGTGTGGTAAAAAATGGCTCCATGATTTTGGCTTGCAGTTCTTCGGGCACACCCGGTCCGCTGTCTTGCACAGAAATGCGTAACTCACCATTTACCGGGCGGAAAAAAATATCGACTTGCGATTCTTTACCAGACATTTGAATCGCATTCATGACCAGATTACTTAATGCAGATGCAATGGCGTTCGCATTGCCTAGTAGCTCAGTTTGTTCTTCTTCAACTTCTAGGCAGTAATCAATACTGTTGTTTTTTAGCGCGGTTTCGACCATCGGCTGATATTCCGCTACCAACTGGGCAATCGTGAATGGCTTAATGACTTTATTATCACCACCTTTAGCAAAAAGCAGCATATCATTAACCTGCTTTTCCAAATCGTGCAGTCGATCCATTAATTTGGTTTGGAAGCGATCTTTTGTCGCTGGAGGAAGATTTGGCGCTCCCAAATTGGATGCATATAACATAGCGCTCGACAGCGGCGTTCTTACTTGGTGAGCAAGCGACGCAACCATACGTCCTAACGACGATAAGCGCTGTAAATCACTGACACGAGCTTGAAGTAAACGGGTTTCGGTTAAATCGGTAATCAGGATCAATTGACCTGTTGTGGACGCCGAGATGGCGAGTCGAACTTTACGGCCATTCCGCAGGGAAACTTCATGGCCATCATCTTCACGTGGGTCAAACACCGCCTGGATAACGTTGAACCATTTTTCGTTAACCAGTGGAATCTCAAGAATTCGGTGCGCTTCTGGATTTGCTTCACGCACTACTCCGTACGTATCGAGCAAAATCACTCCAGCAGGCATCACATCGAGCACCTGTTTGTAGCGCTCAACCTGATTCTCTACGGAATCTAAATGGGATTGATTGGTGTTGTTATCCATTACTGCCTGTCGAAATATCGCCGCTAAAACTAAAATAGCTTGGTAAGCAATTAGCGTACCAAGCTATTTTCTATATTTATCAGGACGTTAAGCTATCGACAATAAGTTGACACTCAGAGATAACGGTTTTGGATGCCAGAAAAGCGATGTTAACCAGCCCAAGTGATAATTCAGATATCGTCTTAAAACTTCACTTTACCTAGCGCTGTAAGTTGTACTTACGCATTTTTTCCACCAGCGTAGTACGTCGCATACCCAGCATGTCGGCCGCTCTTGCTACAACGCCACCCTGCGCTTCTAATGCTTGGCTGATCATATTAACTTCTAAATCAGCTAGCAGTTCTTTCAAATTAACCCCTTCCGGTGGCAGCGCTTGCGGGGCGTTCATGCTGTGATCAAGGTCGTCTTGATCTTCAAAGCTAAAATCTTCAGAGAAGATATCTTGGAATACATCACGCTCTTGCTCTTCCACCGAAACAAATGGATTGCTCTCTGGTTGGAACTCTGGGATGTCACTGTAGCGATATTTGGTTGGTAGATGGTTTACATCCACCAAGCTATTTGGATACAGAATAATCATTCGCTCAACAAGATTAGCCAACTCGCGTACGTTGCCCGGCCAGTTATGCTCCATAAGTGAGTTGATTGCACGAGGTGTAAAGCAGATAGGTTGTCCGCCTTCCGCCTCTAAACGTGTCATCAGTTCTTGCAGCAGCAATGGTATATCTTGTTTGCGCTCTTTCAGCGCTGGCATCTCAATTGGAAACACGTTCAGGCGATAGAACAAGTCTTCTCGGAACGTGCCTTCTTCAATCATATTTTCTAGATTACGGTGTGTCGCCGCCACCACTCGAACATTTACCTTGATGGTACTATTGCCACCTACACGTTCAAAGCAGCGTTCTTGCAATACACGAAGCAACTTTACTTGCATCGACATTGGCATATCGCCAATCTCATCAAGAAAGATCGTGCCACCGTCTGCGAGCTCAAATCGACCTTTACGGGCAGTTAACGCACCAGTAAACGCGCCTTTTTCGTGACCAAATAATTCGCTTTCTAGGAGCTCAGGCGGTATTGCACCACAGTTAATAGGTACAAATGCGCCATCGCGGTATGAAGAATGATAGTGGATGTTACGCGCAACAACTTCTTTACCCGTACCGGACTCACCTAAGATCAACACGTTTGCTTCCGTGTTTGATACTTGCTCAATCAGATGTCGAACTTCTTGAATACCTCTACTTTGACCAACTAAGCTGCGAAAAAGCGTGTTTTTGCGTGCACTAGCAACAACATTCACTCCTTTTCGCCCCAGAAAATCTTTGCAGTGGCGTAACGCTTCACTAAGCTGTGGGTAATTAAGCGGCAGCTCTAGTTCACCAACAAAATTTGGAAGATCATCAACAGGCAAAGGAAAACGGCCCATGACTAGAAGAGGGATGTGGTAAGCGCTGTTTAAATGAGAGATAACCGTACTCGCCGCTTGACCTGCTGGAATATTACCAACAATACAGCACGACCATACGCTAGACCAATCAACATCGCTGAGCTGATCAGAACTGACCGCTTCGCAATTTTCTCCAACAAATTCCAATATATTGCTTAAATTTAAACGACTTGATGCGTCATCATCAATTACAAGCAGCTTTGCCAAACCATGCATAAGTAAGAATGATTGCCTTTATTTTAGGTGCGTTGCGGCCAAACCTTGATTTGCGCAATTGGGTGCTAAAGAAGGCAGAACCACCACACTCAATTTACGATAGACAAAATAGGAAAATCAGCAACAAAAAAGCCATTAGGGCTACTAATGGCTTCTATTTTATTTGAATATAAAAATAAGGCAACCAAGCAATGGAGAGGTGTGAGCTTGATAGAAACTTTGCTACACAACTCGTTGCGCAATTGACAAATATATTCGTCTAGTATCTTAACGCATTGTTTTGACTATTAAATACCAACTTCAGCAGCGGTAAGATTATGAAACTCTGTTGGGATTTGGTCCCAAGCGGACTTGATCTCACGGATAATGTCGATAACGTCGTCGATCAGCTGAGGCTCATTTTGATGGTTAGCAGCAGAAATTTGCGTGATCATAAACTCATACAGTGAATCTAAGTTTGAAGCAATATCACCACCGTCATCCATAGATAGACAGCTGCGTAGCGCGATAATGATGTCTAACGCTTTACCTAAGCGCTCACCTTTTGCTGGAATATTGCCTGCTTGCATGGCTGCTTTACCTTGAATAAGGCGCTCAATCGCACCAGCCATAAGCATTTGAATGACTTTGTGCGGAGAAGCCGCGCTAAGCTGGCTGTCGACTGATACCTTTTTGTATGCTTGCAAAGAACCGCGCATAGTAATCCTCTTTTAAATAAATTTTTTGTACTGCTGAAGTGAACGCTGGCCATAACGAAACTTATGGAGCTCTTTTCCGACCTTTGACGTTTCCGATTGCATCAGCTCGACAATTCTTTTGGTACGAGTTAGCAATGCTTGCCACTCTGCATCCTGCTTAACCAAAGGATTTTGATGAATAATTGGTAACAGGTTTTGCAATAACCGTTCCCTGATATCGACCAAGCGAAGAATTTCTTCAGCATTAAAATCAATTTTTTCTAATTCTTGCGTAATTAGTTGATCTATATCACTAATTTCCATGAGTTCTTTTTGCATTTATTAACCCAACGCACTCATCAAAGCGCCTAACTGGCCCTGCATTTTACCGGTCGCATCTTGCATCGCGGTAAACTTCGCATGAGTACGCTTCTCTAGGCTTTCCATGCGGCGATCTAATGCCGCTTGATCGTCACTCAAACGGTAGTTTTGTTCTGTGAGACTTTTTTCTCGAGTACGAATACTGCCTGTAATACCTGTGATACCGTGAATCGCATCTTCTACTCGTTTAGCAAAACCTGTGTTGCCACCGAAGAACTTTTCTAACTCGTTGAAGTTATTGTTCAACTGGCGATCTAGCATGTCATAGTTGATTTCTAGTGTGCCTTGACGTGTGGTCGTAATGCCAAATTCTGTTAAGGACTTTAGGTTTTCAGGTGCTTTATCGATTCGAGTAGAAAAAACCGATTTTAATCGTGAATCTGCACTGCGTACGGTGCTGTCACCTGACAACGGCCCTTTTTGACCAGTTACCGGATCCACACTCGCCAACGCTTGGGAGGTTTGATAAAACGAGTTATACGCTGCCACAAAGTTTTCGATATCGTTGCGTACACTTTGACGGTCGTACTCGACACCAATTTCAGCAGGCGGTTTATTCGGTTCTGATTTGCCTTTTAGTGTTAAATCAACACCTTCGATCGCATCTTCAATCACATTGTTGTGGCTAGATAGCTTTGCCACGCCATCAAGCAGAACTTCTGAATCTTGCCCTGCTTGTACTTCTGTCATTCCAAGGTATTCTTCAAAAGCAGATTGTGCCTTTGCGATTTTCGCTTCTGCTTCATCAATTTTTTCCAGACGCTCACGTTCTTGAGGATCAAGTTTAGCGCGATGAATTTGCTTAGCTTGCGCTTCGGAAAGTTCACCACGTGCCACTTTTTCGTCTAACGCTTGCTTTTCACTCGCAATTTTTTGCTCGATTTCCGCTTTTTCTTGCTCAAGAAGCTGCTTAGCCTCTTTCGTCGTAACGTAAGAATCGGTTAGGGTGCCCGATGCGGCATTATTCCAGCCTGGTACATCTGGTGCCTTCTCTATTGCCTTTTCGTCGAGTTCGAGCTCTGGTTCTTCATAAGAGTCCAACAAAGTACCTGACGCAGTTTCTGTCCACCCTGGAATTCTGTCTTCAGGGCGTAAACTCGCGCGTCGGTTGGCTTCATCAATGGCTTCTTGACCAGCTTTGGCTGCTTCTGCACCCGCCGCAGAGATTGGCGCTTGCGATGCATCATCTTGTACATCGTCTGCCGCTTTTTGCTCTTCTGGAGGTAGAGGATTGCCGTTTGCATCCAGCTCTTCTGCTGGTTGTTCCGGAAATTTAAGAGGACCTAAGACATCTTCCGCCGCTGAACGAGCTTCTTCAAGCGCGTTGACGCGGTCTTCAAGTGTTTGGTATTCGAAATATTTAAGAGGGTTGCCTTTTTCTGCCTCCACACTGACTCTGATTTGATGATCCTTACCAGAGAGGTTAGAAGCAAGGATAAGGCGTGGACCTTCGACGTCGTTAATAAGAGATGCACGAACGCCAGGGTTATCTTTAGCGCCATTGATGCCACGTACGACATCGATGAGCTTAGATCGGGAACGAACATCGATATTAAAACGCTCATCACCAAGCGAAATCTGCAGCTTACCAGGGCCAAATTTTGCGTCTTCTGGCAATACGTCAGAAGCGACTTTATGGCTCTGAGCAAGCTGCAACACATCGATAGCATATTTGCCAGCGATAGCATCTGTGGTTGCCGTGGCAGATACAATATTGTCATTGGTCGTTTCGACGGTGCGAACGGCAAATGCTTTCTCCTGACGAAAGTTCGCCATGAGATTTTTCATCGTATCCAATGATTCTCTGAGTCGCCCGTAAGCACTGATACTGGCGTTAATTGTCGTGCGTTCGTTGTCGATACGTTGCTGCTTTGGTACGCGTTCGGCATCCACAATTTTGCTGACCATGGAATTAATATCCATGCCGCCAGAAATCCCCAAAGGGCCTAAACTCATCAAATCACCTCTAAAAACGACTTACACTTTTTCAGTCAACAACCCGCTGTTGGCTGTGTGCTCAGCTAGGCGACGCAATACCACTAGCATTTCTTCATCAGGAATTTGACGAATCACGTCACCGGTATTGGCTTCATAAATCGTCACCACATCTCGTCCGGATTCTTCATCCACTCGAAATGCGACTCCTTTGTTTATGGACGTTACAAATTCATTCATTTGTGCGACCAATTTTTCACGTTCTTCCTTGTTCAGTTCTTGACGGCTTTCAGCCATCTCGATCGCAGCTTGAACAGAGAAGTCGTATTCGGTGTTTTTCGCTTTTTGCGGCGAAATCTCACCATTTGAATTTGCTGGGCTAGACGTGCCTATATCATTGCCATTTTTATTTGCAAACTTTGTGCCATTTGGCGTGCCGTAAGGCTGGATGTTCGATGCGTAGGAGGATATATCCATTACAATCTCCCTTCCACCTTATGGGCTAACGATAGAATCTATCGCTTTGGTGCCCCAGCACTAAGGTGTTGACCTCAGGCTGGGGTTACCACTTAGCCCAACAAGCTTAGCGCTGCAGATGGAGACTGCTTCGCTTGAGCCAGGATTGAAGTACTTGCTTGCTGAAGAATTTGCGACTTAGTCATCGCAGTGGTTTCCTTCGCGTAATCAGTATCTTTAATACGGCTTTTAGACGCGTTAACGTTCTCGTTAATGTTGTCTAGGTTGCTGATTGCGTGGTTGAAGCGGTTTTGGAAAGCACCGAGTGAAGCTCGTTGGCTGTCTACGGACTTAAGAGCACCGTCGATAACCGCTACTGCTTCTTGAGAGCCAGCTACTGTGGTTACATCGATGTCTTTCACTGTTACGTCTTTCGGGCCACCAAAGCCGATCTCGTCTGCTAGGTTGCCAGAAAACTCAACATCACCTTCAACTTTTTGAGAAGAAGCAAATACTTGTAGTTTGCCATCTTCGCCAACAGAGGCTTTTACATCATCGTTTTGACCGTTGATGTATGTCGCTAGCTGCTCAATATCATCGCCTTGCTTAGCGCTGATTGATAGCTCTTTCTCTTCACCCTGCTTGTTGGTGTAGCTCATTTTGAACTCTGTTTTCTCACCAACAGTCCAAGATGCGTCTTTACCCTCTTCTGCTGCGTAGCTCTTACCACCCATTGCTGAAGTGTCTGAGCGTAGGTTACCCATAGAAAGCATCACTGCTTCACCTGAGTCCGCACCGATTTGGAAAGATTGAGTACCGTAAGTACCGTTTAGAAGCTTGTTACCACCGAAAGAGGTAGTTTCAGCAATACGGTTTAGCTCGTCGTTTAGCGCTGTTACTTCTTCTTGGATCGCTACACGTTCTGCTTTTGAGTTAGAGCCGTTCGCCGATTGAAGCGAAAGATCACGCATACGTTGTAGGATGTTGGTAGATTCATTCATTGCACCTTCAGCAACCTGTGCAATAGAAATACCGTCGTTTGCGTTTTTCACTGCCATGTCTAGGCCACGGCTTTGTGCATTCAAACGGTTTGAAATCTGTAGACCTGCAGCATCGTCTTTCGCGCTATTGATTTTATAACCCGAAGACAAACGCTCCATAGATTTTTGTTGACCGTCAGCTGCCTGGTTTAGGTAACGCTGTGCAGTCATCGCAGAAACGTTAGTATTAACGTTAATCGCCATAATTGATCTCCTTAAGGCTTTAGTGAATGTACCGTCGTGTCTCTCACCTCACTTAGGTACATCTCATTTCTCTCAGTCCCTTTAACGGCGACCAATGAATATCCTTTAGAAGAAATTTTCAATTTTTTGCGATTATTTTCTTTGGTTTACTGAAATGTGATGAAGCTCTAATGCCGTGATTCGCAGAAATCCTGAGCCCCCAAAAGACAGAAAAAAACCCAGCCGAAGCTGGGTTTACTCGCTCATCTCTCACCACGAGCCAATGAGGTTCTCGTCTTAGGTTTGAAATTAACCTAGCAGACTTAGCGCTGAGTTAGGCGCTTGTTTCGCTTGCGCAAGGATTGAGCTTGACGCTTGCGATAGA
>NZ_JAWOTD010000012.1:0-168972 GCF_033338715.1 Vibrio sp. Vb1337
GAGTGGCCAAAGGGAGCAGACTGTAAATCTGCCGGCACTGCCTTCGATGGTTCGAATCCGTCCCCCTCCACCATATTGAAGAAGCCAGCTCATTGAGCTGGCTTTTTTCGTTTCAGGATCTTGATAGCATAGTCCTACTACAACGAACCTTTCACTCCTAACCGAAACTCTGCTCGATTGAATACCTATCACAGTAAATAAGTGATCAGAAATAGCGTAGGGAAAATGCTTGAGAACAAGGCGCAGTTATCGAGTATTTTAACAAGCTAGAATGACCAGTTATTTACTACGATTGGTATAACCTATACTCAATCTCACTAAAGCAACCAACCCCATGTGAAACTCCACAAACAAAAGGCTGAGGAGCAGATCTTTACCCTACAAACAATGTACTAGCTATTTTGATTTTGTTAGTTCGTATGGCCTTAATATGAATGTTCAATATAAATAGGAAAACACTTGAGGACTTACTAGAAAAAGTGGGCTCGCAAAATTACCAAACGGACTCAATTAGTGATGTTTGTATAAAAACACGTACAAGAAATATAAATGATAGATACAAAAAATCCCGCAGGGGATGCGGGATTTTTACTAGTGACTAAATTGGTTTAAAGGTGACTAGCCTTGAATACCAACGATTAACCATGGCGCATTAGGCGCAGTCAAGTCACGCTCTAGGTGCCAGATATCTTCGATTTCTTCTTCAACACCTTCTACTGTGTCACGGTAACGACCGCTAAACTGCAGACTAAGCTGTGCTTTATTTGCATCGTAATCAGCGCGGACGATCTCCGCATCAACGTACATTACGTCAGTATGCTGCTCACCGTCGAGCTTCGCGCGCTCTGCTTTTAGGTCTTCAAACAAGCTTGGAGAAACATATTCTTCAATAGTTTCTAGCTGGTTGTGATTCCACGCACCTTGCAGGATTCGATAGTGTTCACGAGAACCATTAATGAACGCTGCTTGGTCAAAACCCGGTGGGTAGTTATGTGGTACGTCTGTTTGAGCGCCAAAACCACCAAAGCCACCATTATTTGTGTTTGGTTGTTGCTCAAAGTTTTGCATGTTTGGTTGCTCAAACTTAGATGCGTTGCCACCAAATGCAGGCTGTTGACGATGCTGGTTCATACTGCCCTGCTTCGCACCTAGCATACCGCGCATTAGTTTAAAGATGACAAAGGCAATCAAACCAATAATTAGGATATCCATAAACTGGATACCTTCAAAAGCACCGCCAAAGAATGCAGCAAGTAGACCACCAGCAAGAAGTCCGCCTAGCAGACCACCCATAAGGCCTTTCTTACTTGAAGACTTTGTCGTCTGATCTTTGCCGACCGTATTGGTGTTTTGTTGCTGTTGTTTCGGTGCTGGTGCAGTTTTGTAGCTCTTACCGAAAGACTTACTGCCACCAAACTTCTTCGCTTCCGCGATAGGCGTTACAGCAACAGTAAACATCAATAAAGCAACAATAGAAAATAAACGTTTCATCGTTATCCTTAAAGTTAGCTATCTAAGATAGTGCCCCATTTTCAAGACGAAACAATCGTTGTTTCAAACAGTAGCACGCCAAAGATGATTTTTAAGTCATCATACTCTGTATACCGATTGATGAAAATAGCTTATAGAAGCTGACATGTATCAGAATATTGCCAAAAATGCAGACTGCTCACACTGCTTACAATTCAGCTGAAGGCGCTTGATCAATGTAAAAAAAGTATGGAATAAGTTCACTAATACTCCAGATTGTTTTACTTGAATTAGAATCAGTGACACAGCTCAGAATCCTACACCTTGAGGGCACTTGGACACATTGCCTTGTTGACGGTTAATAGGTAGCTGACTATCATATTGAACGATGTTCAATAAAGTAGTTTGAGAGTATGGCGCGCAGAAACGATCACACCCGAGAAGAGTTAGTGAATTTGACGTTAACAACGGTCAAAAACTTTTTAGATGAGAATTCTTACCACGAACTCAGTCTTCGTAAAATCGCTAACATGATTGGTTACGTGCCAAGCACATTGGTAAATGTTTTTGGTAATTATAGTTTGTTGTTGCTTCATGTTGTCGCTCAAACTTTAGATGAGTTATCTCAAGAAGCACGCAAAGCGACTAATGACAGCAAAGACTCCCATCAAGCGCTTTTTGAACTCGCTTATTGCTACCACGATTTTGCTCAAAAACACCCATACCGTTGGCAGTTAGTGTTCGAACACAACATGAATGGAGCAGAACTTCCGGAATGGCATGCCAAACGTATCGATGGTATGACGGGAATGCTAGAGTCACTATTGGCTCAAATCGCACCACATCGTACTGAATCCGAAGTGATTCAAGCGAGTCGAGTCCTTTGGTCTGGCGTACATGGCATTACTTTACTCAGTGTTGATGATAAGTTTTTCTCTAGTGAACCGATTGATGGCAAAGAGTTGATCAGTAATCTTCTTTCCAACTACCTCACGAACTGGTAACAAAGGATTATACATGTCATCCGACAGACAGCCGTCCTTACTTACGCAGAGAAAATTCCTGCCCTATTTCATTACTCAATTTTTTGGCGCTTTCAACGACAATATTTTTAAAAACGTTTTGCTGTTGTTTGTCGCATTCGCTGGCTCCAGTGCACTGCCTATTTCGAGCAATTTGTTCATCAACCTTGCGGCAGGCTTGTTCATTCTACCGTTCTTTCTGTTCTCTGCTTCCGCTGGCGTATTAGCCGACAAATATGAAAAGTCATGGTTTATTCGTAAGGTCAAACTATTTGAAATAGCCATCATGCTGTTAGGTGCCATCGGATTCATAACCGAAAGTTATGGTGTGCTTTTATTGCTACTGTTTTTAATGGGCACACAGTCAGCATTTTTTGGCCCAGTTAAATATGCCCTTTTGCCTCAAAAGTTAAATGCTAAAGAGTTAGTGCCCGGCAACGCTCTTGTTGAAGCTGGTACCTTTATCGCCATCCTTATTGGCACCTTAGGCGCTGGGATTATAGCCTCTGCAGACAACGCAAAATACCTCGCCGCATTTTGTGTCGTGATCTTCGCATTGTTAGGCTACTTGTCGAGCCGCTCAATCCCCTTTGCTGCAGCCAGCGCGCCCAATCTCTCTTTTCGTTGGCAACCATACAAGCAAACCAAACACACGCTCTCTATCGCCAAATCCGATCGAGTTGTTTTTCAATGCATAATGGCAATAAGTTGGTTTTGGTTTTTAGGCGCCGCATATCTAACACAATTCCCGAATTTCACTAAGATTTACCTAAATGGCACCGAGAGTGCGGTGTCTTTCTTGCTCGCTCTATTTTCCATTGGTATCGCGCTAGGGTCGCTACTTTGCAATTGGATCTCAAACCATCGTATCGAAGTCGGTATTGTGCCAATTGGTGCCTTTGGCATTACGGTATTTGGGTACCTAATGGCCACTTCCATTCCCAATGATCTACCTGTTTTCCATAACTTTGTAGACTTCTTTAGATATGAGCCTTTTTGGCCATTATTTTTCTACCTATTAATGATTGGCGCTTCGGGCGGTTTGTTTATTGTGCCTCTTTACGCATTAATGCAGCATCGAGCAAAGGAAACCGAACGTGCTCAAGTCATCGCAGGGCTCAACATTTTTAACTCTCTGTTTATGGTCGGCAGCGCTGTCTTAGGTATTGTGTGCCTAAGTGTAATCAAGATGACAATTCCTCAGCTGTTTGCATTGTTAGCCATTTTAAATTTCTTAGTTGCCGCTTACATCTTTTTGCAAATTCCTATTTTTGTAGTTCGCTTTGTCATGTGGATGCTTACGCACACCATCTATCGAGTTAAGCATAAGAATCTACACAACCTACCCGAGCATGGTGGGGCATTGATTGTATGTAATCATGTAAGCTACATGGATGCATTGCTACTTAGTGCAGTATGCCCAAGGTTGATTCGTTTTGTGATGGAGGAAGATTACGCCAACCTACCTCCATTAAGGCGCTTTTTACGTCGAACTGGGGTAATTCCAATTTCAGCGAGTAACAGAAGCTCTATTAGACGTGCATTTAACGATGTGGAAGCCGCGCTAAGCGAAGGTCATATCGTCTGTATTTTCCCTGAAGGAAGATTAACTTCAGATGGTGAAATGAATGAATTCATGCGCGGTATTGATATCATTCTACGTCGTAGCCCAGTACCCGTCATACCTGTTGCACTTAAAGGCTTATGGGGAAGCTATTTCAGCCGCGCAAAAGGTCGCGCATGCTGTGGCTTACCGACTCGATTTTGGTCAAAGCTAGAAATTGAAGCAGGACAACCGGTGCCACCAAATGAGGCAACGGCAAAAACAATGTTCGATAAAGTGCATCAACTCAGAGGCGACTGGCGATAAATACACTTGAACACATGTTTAGGATAACTGAACATGTGTTCAAATCATTAAGACAAACTGACCACACCCAGTGCGATATACTCTCCCTTTCATTCACAACAGCGAATAAAAACCTTGAATAGAAACTACCTCCTGTTTGGATTGGCGTTACTTTTTTGTTTAACCCCCCTTGCCTCCTCTCCTATTGCTCTAGTTATCGGTTTTCTACTCGCAAGTTTTGGTTTTGTGCCTTCCGAGCTGCCCATCGCTTCTTTTACTAAAAAGCTGCTGTCTTACTCGATTATTGGCTTAGGCTTTGGCATCAACTTTGAGCAAGCACTTGCAGTCACATCGGATGGTATCGGCCTGATCATCGCCACTATTACAGGCACACTGATCATGGGCACTCTCATTGCCAGGGTAATTAAATTGGAGCGAGTAACCGCTTACTTAATCTCATCAGGTACTGCAATTTGTGGTGGTAGCGCAATTGCTGCTGTGGCACCGGCGATTAAAGCGAAAGACGAGCAGATTGGATTAGCACTGGCAACGGTATTTGTCCTGAACTCCATTGCACTCTTTGTGTTTCCTGTGATTGGACATGCTTTAGGGCTAGATCAACACACGTTTGGCACATGGGCTGCGATTGCCATTCATGACACATCTTCTGTTGTCGGGGCTGCCTCGGCCTATGGGGAAGAAGCGCTAACTACGGCAACAACATTGAAACTCGCGCGCGCTTTATGGATCATTCCTGTTGCTTTGATCAGTGCCGTCATCTTTTCAAGAGGCCAAAAAGAGAATGGAAAGAAAAAACTAGCTATCCCTTATTTCATTTTTTGGTACTGTGCAGCTATCGCGTTTAGCGACTTCTTTCCTCAATTTGAAATGGTCTATCACGGCATTTTCATTGGAGCAAAGCAAGCGTTGGTTGTATGTCTGTTCTTGATAGGTTGTAGCATTTCAATTTCAAAACTAAAGTCTGCTGGAGCTAAGCCACTGTTGTTTGGTGTGACTCTGTGGGTGTTAATTTCGACCACTTCTCTAAGTTGGTTACTGTTTTAGATATTGGTGGTCTGCTTATCGCGTTGAGGGGACGGCATTTCCCGTTTGCTATTTTTGTATATAACGACCAACGCAATAGCGATCAAAAATGCCGTTAGCTCTGCAAGAGAGCGGGCTAGCCCTTCACTACTTATCGCGATACCAATTTGTAGTGCTACTGCCGCAATTAAAACTAGCTTTGCCATCCTGAACCTTATGCATTTTCTCTCCACGAAGAAGCATAATTATGATTCAGAGTTATAAGGATACGAAATTCTCTTTATGACTAATACATAGCAAAATTGACTAATGCTGAAGTGATGACAGTAGCCACTCTTTCACGGCCTTACGTGAAATTTTGATCCCACCTTCTAGTAGAGTTAGTGGCATTACATGGTATTCCACTGGCCATTTAAACTTCTCTAACTTTGATTGCAAGTGCTGGTCATACTCCGACTTGCTGCGCAATCCATTGGTCTGAATCACAGCTACTGGTCTATGACCAAACTCCGCGTCTTCGACTGGAACCACTATACTCTGCACTACACCATCAATTTGGTTCAAAGCGGCTTCAATCTCTTCACAATGGATATTCTCACCACCAGAGATAAACTGATTGTCGGCACGGCCGATTATCTTTAATTCATTACCTTGCCACTCGCCAAGATCTTTGCTGTCAAACCAGCCTTTCTCATCCAGAAATGGGGTAACATGTCCTTGATGGAAATACCCTGCCGCTAATGTCTTACCGCCAATAAAAATGCGTTGGTCAACTAATTTTATCTTACGGTGCTTCAATACATGTCCAGCATTACTGGTGCTGTCAATTCTCTTTGCGGTAACGGTAGAGGCCGCCTCCGTCATCCCATAACCTAACCATGTCTCAATGCCTTGCCCTGTTGCTCGTAGTGCCAACTCGTGATCAACGTGGCTGCCGCCAAGTAGCACATGTGTCAATGACAAATGTGCATCATCATCCAATAACCGTTTGAGCTGAGTCGCAACCAAAGAAGCGTGTGATACGCCCTGAACATCATCAACAAGTTTCCCTGAACCGACTTTTAGTGTTGCTCCGACATATAGCCAACGATAGACAATCGCCAATCCAGAGACGTGATACAGCGGAAGCGATAATAGCCAAGCATCTTGCTGAGTGAAAATGAACTCCTGCAACAAGCCCTCTGCAGACGCAAGATGCTGTCGATGTGTATGAACCACAGCTTTAGGCTCCCCTGTAGAGCCAGAAGTAAATACTACTGAAGCGAGCCGGTCATGATGATAGCTATCTTCAGTCAACGAATCACTCTCTTGCTGTGATACTACAGGCGGTGAAAGCAATGTTGCCTTGAGTTTTTGTATATCATGTTCAGAAAAGGTCGAAGCGCACTCCTGAGAAAACCAGATAAACCGAGTTTGATCAGGCCTGTAAAGTGTAGCAAGCTTACCCTGCAACTTATCTAGTGGTTGTTCCATGGTCAGCGCAGCGAGCGCGCCTAACTGTTTGGAGGCAAGATAAAACAACAGTGTTTCTACTTGGTTCTTGCCAACCAAAGTCAGCACATCCCCCCGAGTTACACCCAAGTCATTCAAATAGTGAGTGTATTGGTCAATACGCTTCGAGAGTTGTTGCCAGTTTAATACTTCTGTTGATGTCTTGAGTGCAATAGAAAAAGGGCTCGTTTGAGCCCAATATTTCCATGGTGCCTTCGCAATATTGTCTACGCAGAATGCCACACAATCTCCTGGTCTTTTAGAGGAAGTACGGGAAGTTCACACTTAGGCCAGCCCTGCTCTAGCTGAGCTTTGAATAAGCCAATCGTATCCAAACCTGGAACTTCATCAGGCAGCTGCCATTGGGCAAAGCGCGCTAATTGAGTTAAACCGAGACTGGATTCAATGCTCGAGCTAATCACTGCTTTCATCCCCAGTGACTTCGCTTTCTCTATCAGTGTAATACAAAAATCCACTGAACCAATGAGTGTGGGTTTGATGATGATCGTTTTCACACCAGTTAGATCTTCAAGACGGAAATCTTCACGACGAACCGCATCTTGCAATGTTTCATCCCAAGCGATAGCAATACCAGTATTAATCGCAAAAGAGAGACTATCGCCAGGAGAGCGGCACGGCTCTTCTAGAAACGTGATTCGTTGACGCAGAGACGGAGCAATGTACTTAGCGAACTGCTGCGCTTTTTCTGGTGTCCAAGCGCGATTGGCATCGAGTCGAAGCGTTAATTGAGGGATTGATTCAAGAAAAAGGTTCACAAGCATGCCATCGCGAATTGGCTCATAAAGTCCAACTTTCACCTTAGCGACTTTCTCACCTTCCATCTCGTTCAGCTTTGGAATGAGCTCATCTGGGTCGCCAGTGCATAGTGGCGCTGTTTGGTATTTACCTTGTTGTGGTAAGCCACCAGCTAATTCAAGCTGTGCCATCGATAAACCAAACGCAACCGACGGGTACATATTGGCATAATCCACATCCAACTCTGCTACCCAACGCTCCGCCTGTTCTTGTAGCTGAACACCCGCATCTTCGGTGCTCTCTAAGCTAAAACTAGGAAGAGGAGCAACTTCTCCAAGCCCTGTTTTACCATCTTCGGAAAGCGCAACCACATAACCAACACGTTCGGTTAGCTTGTTGTCACGTAGGATGACACCACTATCCATGGGCAAGCTATAACGATAAATTTTCGCTTCACGCATAATTCAAGTCCTATGTAATGCCGTATATTTGAGCGTTCTGACGAGCAATCCCACCAGCCTCCCAGAGGGCGAGGCGCTCAGGAAAAAAGGAACAGAGGAGCTAACACGCTCCTCATTTAGACGGATTATGGGTTGCGAGGGAATTTATCGAAGTCTGGGCGACGCTTCTCGTTAAAGGCGTTACGACCTTCTTGGCCTTCATCAGTCATGTAGAACATCATCGTTGCGTTACCCGCTAGCTCTTGCAGACCCGCTTGGCCATCACAGTCCGCGTTTAATGCAGCTTTTAAGCAACGCAGTGCCATTGGGCTGTGCTGTAGTACTTCACGACACCAACGAACGGTTTCTTTCTCTAGATCCGCTAGTGGTACAACTGTGTTTACTAGGCCCATGTCTACTGCTTCTTGAGCATTGTAGAAACGACATAGGAACCAAATTTCGCGAGCTTTCTTTTGGCCTACGATGCGAGCCATGTAAGATGCGCCCCAACCTCCGTCAAATGAACCCACTTTAGGGCCTGTTTGACCAAATTGAGCGTTGTCAGCTGCAATTGTTAGATCACACATCATATGCAGTACATGACCACCGCCAACAGCCCAACCAGCTACCGATGCAATAACTGGTTTTGGACAAGTACGAATATCGCGTTGGAAGTCCAATACGTTTAGGTGGTGCGTACCTTGGTCGTCTTTATAGCCGCCGTAGTCGCCACGGATCTTCTGGTCGCCGCCAGAACAGAATGCGTCTTCACCTAGACCTGTCAGAATGATCACGCCAACACCAGAGTCGTAGCGTGCATCTGCCAACGCATCAATCATCTCTTTTACCGTTTGAGGACGAAACGCGTTACGCACTTGAGGACGTGCAATAGTGATTTTCGCGATACCATCTACAGACTTGTGATAATGAATGTCCTCGTATTTCTCGCTGCAATCTTTCCATTGAACCGGAGCGTAAAGTTCTTCTTCAGAAATGCCTACTGTTTTAGCCATGGTGATTCCCATTGTTCTCGTTACTCTCACCAAAGTGAGACTGAATTATTTGCTTGATATGTATCGCAAACTGTTTGGGCTGCTCTTGATGGACGTTATGACCAGCGCCTTCAACTTGTTGATACGCCAACCCGCTACGTTGTGCCAGTTGGCTAAATTTTTGGTCTTTCTCACCACACAAGTAATACACTGGTATGTTCTGCTTTTGCAGTGAGGGCAACAAATATGCCTGTTTGGCTAACGATGTCGCCATCAACGTATTCGCCACCGCTGAGCCAAGATTATCACTTCGCTTCGCAATGAATGTTTGTCTTTGCTCATGGTTTAGTGAAGAAAACACCGCTTGTTGGTACCAATCGTTCAAAACACGTTCAAGTGGTTCAGTTTTGAAACGCATTGCCCAGCGAGCATCATTCTCTAATCTCACCTGTTTCTCTGACTCAGTTTGAAGCCCGAAGTTTCCCCCTTCAACAATCGCGCCCGCAATATTGAGATCTGGAAAGCATTGATGGGCAATACCATGCATCGCAATGCGGCCGCCCATAGAGTAACCAATCAAAATAAGTGGTTGTTGTGAGGGAAATAATAAAGATAGTGTGGAACCAAGAAGTTTGCAGCAATCATTCAGATCGCTGCAAGAAATAGATTGGCTATGCCCATGACCAGGGAGGTCAACCGTAACACGTTCATACTCGGGTAACGCGTTGATACACGATTGCCAGTCTTCACCGCTACCAAGCAAACCATGCAAAAACACCAGAGTAGGCAACGTTCTACTTTGGTGTTTTTCTAATACAGGGAAACGTTCAAAGTAAAGCATTCAGACTCTTATTAAATGCCTTGAGTGTCTCAGCAGCTTGGTTAGATGGGGCTTGAACCTCGACCAGCAACGTTCCTTGGCCGTGACATAAATGCTCTTTTACAGATGATTGGAATTGCTCCAGTGTAGAAACATGCAAATACGCCAAACCAAACTGCTTTGCCGCGTGTTCAAACTGATAACCATGAGGCATTTGATAATATGTCGTTCTGCGCTCTGGTGGTACTGGCAACATATCAAAAATCGCACCGCCGTCATTATTAGTAACAACAAGTATCGCCGGCAGTTTATTGTGAGAAAATAGCGCCAGAGAATTGAGATCATAAAGTGCTGCTGTGTCACCGATATACATAAGTAACGGATTACCTCTTGCCCGTTGCACGCCTGATGCCGCAGCAAACAAACCGTCAATCCCTGACGCGCCTCGATTAGTGAAAACCTCTACACCATCCAATTTTCCGTACATATCAACAAGCCGAACAAACAAGCTATTACCCAAGAAAACATCTACGTTCTTTGTGCGCTCGTTGATGTCTGCTGCCAACGCAATTTCGTCAATGGCAGACGCTGAATCAGATAGGAAGGCTTCTTCGATACGTTGATGAACTCGCTTAACGTCATTCGCTAACCTATCAGCCCACCCAGCAAATATTGACTTCTCAAAACTAATGCGAGAAACCCACGTTTTAGGAGGCTCAACCCAGTGCATTTGCGCCAGATGATTTTGGTTATTCCGGTCCATACAAGGTGAGACATACCAATACTGAACGTCTTTACTTTGTTGATTTTTCGATACTTGTTTATCAATCCATTGGTTCAAACGTTTGGAGATGATTCGGCTACCAAATTGGATAATAAGTTCACAAGATTCAAGCTCGTTTGCGAACTCGGGAAGTTGAAGCCATACATCGTAATACGCCCAATCCGAACTGAGACCACTTTGCGAGTCTGCAAGTACTGGCCATCCCATCTTTTGTGCAAATGCCTGCGCCGACTTCGCTTGTTCAAGCGGTAAGCTGCCAATCACAACCAAGCCTTTTTTGTCTGAAAAAGGCGGGATGTTCGCCTGTGACAAATGGCTAAAACGCTGAGTATAAGTGCCGCTTCCTTTTCGCCATCCGGCGACCGAATCTAAGTAGGTTTGATAATCCGCTTTTGCGCCGTTGGAATACAAAGGCTCTGGAAATGCACAATTAATATGAACGGCACTACCCTGCAATTGCTGAGTAAACATCACTTCGTCAACAGAGGTCAGCAACCAGTTAAGCGACGTTGCTAAATTTGGGCTTGGTAAATTCAAACTGGCCGAAACATGATGTGAAAAAATACCCAATTGATTTATCGCTTGGTTTGCACCACAGCCGACAAGTTCTACTGGACGATCTGCTGTCAGCAGCACCAGTTTTTCACCAGTAAGTTTGGCTTCGGCAACCGACGGTAATAAGTTCGCCACTGCCGTACCAGAGGTAACGATAATTGCCACGGGTTCCTGAGTAGCTTTCGCTAAACCAAGAGCCATAAAGCCCAATCCACGCTCATCAAAATGAGTATGAATGGAAAAGTCGGACTGTTCTGCCGCTTCTAAAGTTAAAGGCGTAGAACGAGATCCGGGAGCGATACAAACATGCTTAACGCCAAATCGCTGAAGCTCAATCAATATGGTTTCTGACCAAACTCGATTGAGCACCGCTTGGTCATGACTCATGATGCGACTCCCAATGGCGGATGATCAGAAATCAGCGTAAGTAACGTCGACATTTTCTTATCAAGTTCTGCCCACTCATGTTCTGCAATGGAGCCTGGAACAATCCCTGCGCCCGCAAACAGTTGTACTTGCTCACCGAGCACAAGCGCACTTCTGATTGCGACACAAAACTCTGCTCGTTCATGGCTGATGTAACCCATTGACCCCGCGTACCAGCCGCGTGCAAAAGGCTCATTATCAAGAATAAACTGCATAGACTCTTGTCGGGGTAAGCCAGCAACCGCCGCTGTTGGCTGAAGCGCCGATAACAACTGAACACCATTTATCCCCGCTCTTAGACTAGCGTGAATATTTCGCTTAAGGTGCTGCACTTTTCGTAATCTGACCAAACTCGGTTCAGCTTCCACTTCAACCACTTCAGAATGTGGTGATAGACGGTCAATGATGTCGTCCACCACATACTGGTTTTCGTTCAGGTTCTTTTGGTCTTGGGATAACCAATTCGCCAACTCCATATCTTGAGTGGCATTGTCTCCCCGACCAATCGTACCTGCTAACGCTTCGGTATGTAGCTCATGCCCTACGCGAGAATACAAACGTTCTGGCGTAGACCCCATAAAACTGTGCTTACTGTCTAAGCTCAGCATAAAATGGAAGCTATGATGGTTATTTAAGTAACTTGCTTTAAGTAGCCGTGCAGCACTTAATGTGTTATCAAGCTGCACGGTAGAACGACGCGCTAAAACCACTTTCTTAAAATCATCATTCTCTATACCAGTCAGAACCTTATGAACTAACTCATTCCATTGAGGCTGACTTGGCGTATGAACAATAGAGCGGATGTGAGACGAAATTGGAGCTAAGGTCGCGACCTCACAAACCAGTTTATTCAACCCAGCTAGAGTTCGCGATTTGTCTTCTGAAATATTAACTGCGAGAGACCACTGATGGTCAAAACGAATTAACTCAATTTGAGGCAAAAAGAAAAAAGAAGGCATACAGCGACGATTCTTCTCATGCTGTCCATCAAAAGAGCGCCCGCCCCAGACTCTTTGCCCTTCACCTAGAATGGTATAAGCAGGACCTGGCTCAACAAAAGCGTGCAATTGCCCTAGTGCAACGACCTCTTCACGTGTATCGCGGGACTGCCAATAAAACTTAGGGAAAAGTGGTTGTGCATCAAGCCAATCAATAAATGAGAAATTAGGTTTCTCGCTAAGGGGCTCGACCAGACGTGTTTGATTGCCTTCCGATTGCTGAACTCGCTCGATAATTCTCTTTACGGCTTGATGGAACTGTGACAAATCAACCTCGTTGTATGTGAGGATAAATGGTAACTGACGGCTACTCTAAGTTTAGACCCAAAGCAAATCAAGGTCGTATGCGATCTTTTGCAAAATCCTGTGATAGCAAGCGAGCAAAACTTAACCAGCAGACAGATTATTTACAGATATATATTCTAATAAAAAACAAATTATTGTATTTTAATAAAGAAATTAACGAATTTTTAGGAATTAAACAATGCAAAATATCGGGATGTCGTCAAAACTCGACAATGTCTGCTACGACATTAGGGGTCCTGTACTCAAACATGCTAAGCGCATGGAGGAAGAAGGGCATAAAATCCTAAAGCTAAACATTGGTAACCCTGCCCCATTTGGTTTTGACGCCCCTGATGAGATTTTAGTCGACGTGATTCGTAATCTGCCGACTTCTCAAGGCTATTGTGATTCCAAAGGTATTTACTCTGCTCGTAAAGCTGTGGTCCAACACTATCAGCGTAAAGGTATACGCTCGCTAGATGTCGAAGATGTGTATGTAGGTAACGGCGTGTCTGAGTTGATCGTAATGGCCATGCAAGCGCTATTAAACAATGGCGACGAAATGCTGATCCCAGCACCAGACTATCCGCTATGGACAGCTTCAGTTGCACTATCTGGTGGTAAGCCGGTTCACTACCTATGTGATGAAGAGGCTGACTGGTACCCAGACCTTGAAGATATCAAAAAGAAAATCACACCAAAGACACGTGGCATTGTTCTGATCAACCCGAACAACCCGACAGGTGCGGTATACAGCCGTGACTTCCTACTTGAAGTGATTGAGATAGCACGCCAGCACAAACTGATCATTTTCGCAGATGAGATCTACGACAAAGTGTTGTACGACGGTGCAACACATACCTCAGTCGCCACACTCACTGAAGACGTGCTAGTCATGACATTCAATGGCCTTTCAAAAGCCTACCGTGTTTGTGGTTTCCGTGGTGGCTGGATGTTCCTAACGGGGCCTAAACATCTGGCTCAAGGGTACGTGAATGGCTTGGAGCTGCTTTCATCGATGCGTTTATGTGCAAACGTACCAATGCAACATGCCATTCAAACCGCGTTAGGTGGATACCAGAGTATCAATGAACTGATTTTACCTGGCGGACGCTTGTTAGAGCAGCGCAACCGAGCGTATGAACTGATCAATCAGATTCCTGGTGTTTCTTGTGTCAAACCTAAGGGTGCGATGTACCTCTTCCCGAAAATCGACACTAAAATGTACAACATCAAGAACGATCAACAGATGGTTTTAGATTTCTTAAAACAAGAGAAAGTCTTACTGGTGCAAGGTTCCGGCTTTAACTGGCCAAAACCAGACCACTTCCGCATCGTGACACTACCGCACGTTGAAGATCTAGAAATCGCCATTGGACGTTTTGAAAGATTCCTATCAACCTACAGGCAGTAATGAATCACTGGTAGTAATTAGTGCTGATCTCTCATATGCTTAGAGGAACTCCTAGTGAGTTCCTTTTTTACACCAGAAACGGAGAAAGCCATGAAAGAAAGCCATTTTTTCGCCCACCTGGCTCGAATGAAGCTGATCCAACGCTGGCCTTTAATGCGGTCCGTCTCACCAGAAAACGTTTCAGAGCATAGCTTACAAGTTGCTTTTGTCGCTCATGCCCTTGCCCTCATTAAAAACAAAAAGTTCGGCGGCAACCTTAATCCAGAACGCATCGCTATTCTTGCCATGTACCATGATTCCAGTGAAGTATTAACGGGTGATCTTCCAACTCCAGTGAAGTATTACAACCCTGAAATTGCCAAAGAATATAAGAAGATAGAATCGGCAGCGGAACAAAAATTACTCTCAATGTTACCGGAAGAGTTCCACGATGATTTTGCCCCCTATCTTCTTTCTCACTCTGCACATGAAGAGGACGCAAAAATCGTTAAGCAAGCCGATTCCATCTGTGCCTATTTAAAATGTCTTGAAGAACTAAGCGCCGGCAACCATGAGTTCGCTCTGGCAAAAAAACGCTTAGACGTCACTTTGCAAGAACGCAGAACGCCTGAAATGGATTACTTTCTCAATACCTTTGCCCCAAGTTTCGAATTATCGTTAGATGAAATCAGTTAGCTTACGGAGATAATCGTGTCGTTTGAATTACACCCGCAATGGCAAGAGCGCCATGATGATGAGCATAAAATCCGTCGAGACGACCATCGGAGCCCGTACCAACGAGACCGAGCGCGCATTCTTCACTCGGCTGCATTTCGACGCCTACAAGCAAAAACCCAAGTACACGGCAATAGCTTGGAAGACTTTCACCGCAGTCGGTTAACGCACTCCTTAGAAGCGTCGCAACTCGGGACCGGTATCGTCGCCCAGTTAAAGAAAAAACAACCAGAGTTCCGTGAACTATTACCATCAGACAGCTTAATTGATTCATTATGTTTGGCTCACGACATCGGGCATCCTCCATACGGTCATGGGGGAGAAGTCGCTCTAAACTACGTAATGCGCGAACATGGCGGCTTCGAGGGGAACGCCCAAACCTTTCGTATCGTCACTAAGTTAGAGCCTTATACCGAGCATTTCGGAATGAATTTATCACGCCGCACACTGCTTGGTTTGATTAAGTACCCTGCCCTCATTAGTCAAACACGCTCCGTCAAGTTGCCTCAACCAGCCGAGCATCAACGTAAACTAAAAGCAAAAGATTGGAGCCCAGCTAAAGGCATTTATGATTGTGATAAAGACTTATTTGATTGGGTAATTGCACCGCTTTCTGACAACGACAAGGCATTGCTTAGTCTGATGCGTTCAACGCCAGAATCGGAGTTTGAGCACAGTAAAACGCGTTTTAAATCACTCGATTGCTCAATCATGGAGCTAGCAGATGATATCGCCTACGGTGTTCATGATTTAGAAGATGCAATCGTACTTGGTATGGTGACACGTCAGCAATGGCAAGAAGGCGCAGCAAGTCAATTAGCGGACTGTGGCGACCCGTGGTTTGAAGCTCATATCGATTCCATCGGACAGATGCTATTTAGCGGTAAGCACCATGAGCGGAAAGATGCCATCGGTGGTATGGTTAACGCGCTACTGACCAGCATTTCAATCAAAGCGGTGGATGAGCCGTTTAATAACCCGTTACTGTCTTGGAATGCGTGTTTAGAACCACAGATGGCACGTGCACTTGACGTACTCAAGCACTTTGTCAGCACCTTCGTTATCCAAGTCCCGCAGGTTCAGATCGTTGAGTATAAGGGTCAGCAAATTATTATGGATATTTTTGAAGCGTTAACAGCAGACCCAGAGCGATTACTACCCGTTCATACAAAAGATCTGTGGTGTCAGGCGAAGAGCGAGAGCAATAAGATGAGGGTCATCGCCGATTATATTTCTGCAATGACCGATGGTCACGCGCAAAAGCTACACCGCCAACTTTTCTCTTCCATCGTTCTTTAGTAACACTCAACCTTTCAAGTAATTCTTTTCAAAAACGCCCGGAGGCATCTGGGCGATTTGGAATTCGATCATATTTTCAAAGGCATGCATAAGCGGTGTAAAGTCGCGCTCGGGTTCAAGCAAGCGAAGCGAATGATAACCAGCCTCGACAGTCGATAAGCTATTCTCAGAGGGCGCCTTACGAATGGTGTAGTGCCCTTGTAGTTGCTTAGGCAACTGCACGGTTGGGAGTGGATGTAAGTTGCTTGAGAGTTGCCACATTTTGTACGCTTTTTTCCACGTACCATCGAGCAAAATCAAACGTATTTTCTTAGATACACTATGACTCGCTTGAGTGATTTCAGAAATGCATCGTGACTCTTCTGATGGGTAAAGAACAAAATGTTGATATGACTCATCCGCTAATAAGTGATTTAAGGCATCATCACAAGAAAAGTCCTCTCCTATCAAACAAATACAGTTATCTAAACTCAAATTGAGAATCCGTGCCGTACCAAGCGGACGATGTTCTTCACTCGTGTGCTGAAGAATGATAAGTTCTACCTCGCTTGCCAGCGGTACAATCCATTGGCAAATACACGCTTTTTGCGATTTTCCACAACGAGAACAATAACGAGACATAGAGTGAACCTTTATACCTTGCTGAGTATTATCAGCGTGATCTGTTTGATACTTCAATTTGAACCAATGGCAAGCCTAACCGAGTGGCACAGCTACAATATACGCCATGGTGAATGGTGGCGAATCGTAACAGGAAATCTCACACATACCAACTTTGCGCACTTAGGAATGAACCTCGCCGGATTGTGGATCATTACTTTTATTTTTCGCCCAAGCACTCGTAACTTCCTTATCGTTTTTTCAATCTTATGTGCATGTGTTGGTGCGCTGAATTTGTTTACCAACATGTCGGTATACGTGGGTTTATCCGGCGTATTACACGGATTGTTTGGATTTTGGGCGCTCAGAGAAGTCTTTGAAAGCAGAAGAAGCAGTGTGTTGTTAGTTGGAGGACTAATCGCCAAAGTAGCATGGGAGCAGGTCTATGGCCCATCCAGCAGTACTGCTGAGCTTATCGGTGCAAACGTTGCTATTGATGCTCATATGTTTGGCGCACTCGGTGGGTTAGTAATGGCTTTACTGGAAAAAGGCCTTCGCCGTCGTTTATTCGGATAAAAAATCCCGAACCACGAAAGAGGGGCTGGTTCGGGAAAGCAGTAATAGGGAAACAGATATTGTTCTGAATTCAGACTCAATATCTGCAATACATCAAGCTACAGTAAAATGCGGTCTTCGTTTTTCTTAACTGTCGCTTCACCTATGCCTTTTACGCTCTTCAAATCTGCTGCCGTTTTAAAAGGGCCATGTTCCTCGCGGTAGTCCACTATACTCTGCGCTTTCTTCTCACCTATACCTTTCAACATGGTCGCAATTTCTTCAGCAGTGGCCGTGTTGATATTTACAGTAATTTCAATTCCTTCATATTTGTCAGTGGCTGAATCCGCAGCCATGCTAAAAGGTGCAAAAACAAATAAGCACAATGTCAAAATCCATTTCATATTGAACATACAATCTCCAAAATAGTAGGCTAAAAACAGTCGTCGAGAGCGAGTCACTATCAAGTTTGCAATGGAAAGCAATATGGTTATGCATTTAACAAACTGAGATGACCCGGAATTCACAACGGCCGCTATCACTTAAACGCGCACTAATTTAAGTAATGCCTATTGATGATTGAAGTTCATAAAGACAAAAATAAAACGGACCGCTTATGCGGTCCGTTTTATTCAACATACAAATTACACTAATTGTGCTTAGTTGCTCACAACAAAGTACTCAATGTCAGTATTTGCACGCAGTACGGCTAGTACAGATGATAAATCTTGCTGAGAAGATGCACGCTGCATTTGCATCGCAACTTGATCTTCTAACTCACTATCTAGCTCTGCGTTTACAGCATCAAGCTCGATGATAATGATGTTACCTTCAAGATCTTTAGACTGACCGTATACTGGTTTACCATCGACTGGTTTTGCCATCGCGAATACCGTTGTTGCCAACGGAGAACGACGATCTACTGTCTCTTGTTCACCAAAGGCAAGATTGTTTTCAGCAAGCACGTTCGTCTTACCTTCTTTCAATGCCGCAACGACTTGTGTTCCAAGCTCCATCGCTTCTTGCTCACCTTTAACACGAGATAGCTCTGCAACAACCTGATCTTTCACTTCTTCTAGTGGAAGAACTGTCTCGTCACGCGCATCTTCAACACGAACAACGATAATATGCTCAGGCGCAACTTCGATAGCTTCAGAGTTTAGGCCATCTTCTTTAACTTCAGGACTTAGGATAGCTTGCATTACCGCAGGGCTACGAAGCACTTCAGGTGCATCAACCTGAGAAATAAAGTCCGTTGTCTTCACTTCTTGGTTAACCGCTTGAGAAGCATCATACAATGAGTCTGGGTATTCAAACGCTACGCGCTCAAGTTCGCTTTGTAGCTCGTAGAATTGATCAACTGCTTGTTGGTCAACCATTTCTTGTTTGATTTCAGCGGCTACTTCTTCAAATGGCTTCGCCACAGAGTCTTTTAGCTCTTCAAGCTTGATAATATGGTAACCAAAGTCCGACTTTACTAGACCCGACGTATCGCCAGGATTCTTCAGTGCGAAGGCCGCTTCTTCAAAAGCAGGGTCCATCACATCACGCTCAATCCAACCTAGGTCACCACCGTTTTCAGCGCTGCCAAAATCGTCAGATTTCTCTTGAGCAAGCGTCGCAAAATCTGCACCAGCGTTTAGCTCATCTAGGATAGCTTGCGCTTTTGCTTCATCGTCCCCTTCTACAAGAATGTGAGCGACACGTCGTTGCTCTTCTGAAGAGTATTTGTTTAAGTGCTCGTCGTAGTACTTTTTCACCTCAGCATCAGAAACATTAACTTGTTCCTTTAGCGCTTCAGCTGACAGTTCGATGTAAGAGACTTTAACCTGCTCTGGGCGTGTAAAGTTGTCTGGGTTTGCTTTATAGTACTCTTGAATTTCTTCGTCGGTCAATTCAATATTTTTCGCGAACTCCGCTAAGTCGATCTGAATCGTGCGAATATCACGAGTTTGAGTGAACAGCTTGCCTTCTGCTTGTACTTCGCCCGGCAGAATAAATTCACTGTTTTGTAGCGCATTCAGCAGTTGCTCACGAACCAATTCACGACGCATGTACTCAGCAAAAGAGTCTGGCGAAAAGCCTGCACGACGCAAAGAAGCTTGATAGATCTCTTGATCAAACTGACCATTAGATTGGAACTGAGGCATGTCTAGAATCATGCTACGCACTTGAGTGTCGCTGATTCGCAGACCCAAAGCTTCAGCTTGTTGGTCAAGCAACACGTCATTGATCATTCGATCTAAAACGGATTTGCGGAAAGATTCAACATATGCAGGGTCAGCCAGCATTTGAGAGAAGTAGTCACCCAACTGAGCTTGCATACGGTTACGCTCATTTTGGTATGCCATCTCGAACTCACCACGAGGAATCTCAGTGTTACCGACTTTCGCTGCAGAGTTGTTGCTACCACCAACGATGTAGCTACCTACACCTGCAAATACGAAAGACAGGATGATAAGTCCAAGGATAATTTTGACCGCGATGCTATTCACGCCTTCGCGTAGTCGATCCATCATAATTTAACTGCTCTCCACAATTGAAGCCTACTGCTTCTATCTAATAGAAATAATGGCGCAATAATATCAGAAAAAGAAATGCGCATCAGTATGATGCGCATAATTTAAGAAAGTTCGGCTCGAAGTTTGTAAATTTTTGTTCGAAACTTATTGTTTGAGCAAAAGTTAAGCAAATGGCCGGTTACAGAAATAACGCCGTGATTAGTTACAAGCGTCTTTCAGTGCTTTACCAGCTTTGAAAGCTGGTACTTTTGCTTCTGCGATTTGGATTTCTTCACCAGTTTTTGGGTTACGACCAGTACGTGCAGCACGAGTGCGAACGCTGAATGTACCAAAGCCAACTAGAGCGACTTGATCACCAGATTGAAGAGTTCCGCTTACTGCTTCGATGAATGCATCTAGAGCACGACCCGCTGACGCTTTAGAAATATCTGCATTTTCTGCGATTTGTTCTACTAACTGAGTTTTATTCACTGTAATTTCCCCTTTGTGTCATCTGTGATTATTTTTGTGATGACTTTCGTTCCATTGTTAAGAAAATATGCTCCACCCCTTATTCATCAAGGGCTGACAGCTATCGAAACTAACTTAGCGCCCAAAAAAAACGCTGACAAGCCTTTTTGGGCTTATCAGCGTAAACTTTTACTTATTTTTGCTACACATCACTATTTTTGAGACTCAAACTCAACGCCCGTCGGGTCTCGCTCTAGTGCGACTTTCAGTACTTCATCAATCCACTGTACAGGGATAACTTCCAGATCAGCGATAACATTATCAGGAATCTCTTCCAAATCACGCTCGTTATCTTTTGGAATTAGCACTGTCTTAATGCCACCACGGTGTGCCGCAAGTAACTTCTCTTTTAGGCCGCCGATAGGTAGAACCTCACCACGCAGTGTGATTTCACCCGTCATCGCTACTTCTGCTTTCACAGGGTTGCCTGTCAGAGAAGAAACCAATGCCGTACACATTGCTGTACCCGCACTTGGGCCATCTTTTGGTGTCGCGCCTTCCGGTACGTGTACGTGAATATCTTTCTTCTCGTAGAAGTCAGTATTGATACCTAGCTTTTCTGCACGAGAGCGAACCACTGTCATTGCTGCTTGGATAGACTCTTGCATCACATCACCAAGAGAACCCGTTTGTGTCAGCTTACCTTTACCTGGCATTGATTGAGTTTCAATCGTTAATAGATCGCCACCCACTTCTGTCCAAGCTAGGCCAGTTACTTGACCAATTCGGTTACTTTCATCCGCTTTACCGTAATCGAAACGTTGAACACCTAAGTACTCTTTTAGGTTGTCCATCGTTACCGTTACTGACTTGATGTCCTTATCCAACAAGATGTTCTTCACTGCTTTACGGCAGATCTTAGAAATCTCACGCTCTAAGTTACGGACACCCGCTTCACGCGTATAGTAACGAATGATGCCAATAATTGCAGAATCTTCAATGACGATCTCATCCGCTTTCAAGCCATTACGCTTCACTTGTTTATCAACAAGGTGACGTTTTGCAATGTTCAGCTTCTCGTCTTCGGTGTAACCAGATAAACGAATAACTTCCATACGGTCTAACAATGGACCCGGGATGTTCATCGAGTTCGATGTCGCAACAAACATAACGTCAGAGAGATCGTAATCCACTTCTAGGTAGTGATCGTTGAACGAGTTATTCTGTTCAGGGTCAAGTACTTCTAGTAGAGCCGATGCCGGATCACCACGCATATCGGAAGACATTTTGTCGATTTCGTCCAATAAGAACAGCGGGTTCTTCACACCAACCTTCGACATCTTCTGGATCAATTTGCCTGGTAATGAGCCGATATAAGTACGACGATGACCACGAATTTCCGCTTCATCACGCACACCACCCAACGCCATACGAACATACTTACGGCCTGTAGCTGAAGCAATTGAACGACCAAGAGACGTTTTACCTACACCAGGAGGACCAACAAGACAAAGGATAGGACCTTTTAGCTTGTTGATACGGTTTTGAACCGCCAGGTATTCAAGGATACGTTCTTTGACGCGTTCTAGACCGTAGTGATCTTCATTAAGAACCTCTTCTGCTTTCGCTAAGTTTTTCTTAACTTTTGAGCGCTTAGCCCAAGGAACGCTAACCATCCAATCGATGTAGCTACGAACCACTGTTGCTTCAGCAGACATTGGAGACATCATCTTAAGCTTTTGCAGCTCTTGCTCTGTCTTTTCACGTGCTTCTTGAGGCATTTTTGATTCGTCAATCTTCTTCTGTAGCGTTTCGAACTCGTCTGGTGCGTCTTCCATCTCACCAAGTTCTTTCTGAATCGCTTTCATTTGCTCATTCAGATAGTACTCACGCTGAGATTTTTCCATTTGCTTTTTAACGCGACCACGAATTCGTTTTTCAACTTGCAGCAAGTCGATCTCTGATTCCATCTGGCCCATCAGGAATTCCAGACGCTCAGTGACGTCAACAATTTCAAGCACTTGCTGCTTATCCACCAACTTTAACGGCATATGAGCCGCAATGGTATCCGCTAAGCGTGCGGCTTCGTCGATACCATTAAGTGACGTTAGCACTTCTGGTGGAATCTTCTTGTTTAGCTTAATGAACCCTTCAAACTGATTAATCGCGCTGCGAACAATCACTTCTTGCTCACGCTCATCCAATTCTGGCGTAACAACAAATTCAGCTTCTGCTAGGAAGAAGTCACTCTCTTTAAAGTGATTGATTTTTGCTCGCTGCTGCCCTTCGACCAATACTTTTACTGTGCCATCCGGAAGCTTCAAGAGCTGGAGAATGGTGGCTACCGTACCTACGTCAAATAGGTCGTCAACCGTAGGCTCGTCAGTATCCGCTTGCTTTTGTGCCACAAGAAGAACTTGTTTGTTGGTTTCCATCGCCGTTTCTAGACAGCTAATCGATTTCTCACGACCAACAAACAATGGAATAACCATGTGTGGGTAGACCACTACGTCACGTAGAGGTAGTACCGGGATCTCGATACGCTCGGAACGTTCCAAGTTCATATAATTCTCTCTTCCGCTTTCACGTTTAACGTATTACTTAAGGCAGTATATGGGGGCTAATTGTTTGGATTCAATAAGAGAAATAAAAAAAGGAGGTAATTACTTACCTCCTTTTTCATTATGGCTGAATTTACTCTGCTCCAGCTGCCTGATTGTCTGTGTTACTGTAAATAAGCAGTGGCTCTGACTCGCCATTAATGACGGACTCATCAATCACGACTTTACTAACGTCTGTTGCAGATGGTAATTCGTACATGGTTTCAAGTAGCACGCCTTCAAGAATCGAGCGTAAGCCACGAGCACCTGTTTTACGCTCCATTGCTTTTTTCGCGATAGCGCGCAGCGCATCTTCACGGAATTCAAGTTCGGCGTTTTCTAGCTCAAACAATGCTGCATATTGCTTGGTCAGTGCGTTCTTCGGTTCACATAGGATCTGAATCAACGCTTCTTCATCAAGCTCAGTCAGTGTTGTTGTTACAGGTAGACGACCAATGAATTCTGGAATGAGGCCGTACTTCACTAAGTCTTCAGGTTCAACTTGAGTAAATAGCTCACCTACTGTCTTCGATTCATTCTTCGAACGAACTTCAGCCCCAAAGCCAATACCTGTACCTGTTGCAACACGCTGCTCAATCACTTTGTCTAAGCCAGCAAAAGCACCACCACAGATGAACAGGATCTTAGATGTGTCCACTTGTAGGAATTCTTGCTGAGGATGCTTACGACCACCTTGAGGTGGAACCGATGCAACCGTACCTTCGATAAGTTTTAGTAGCGCCTGCTGAACACCTTCACCAGATACGTCACGCGTAATAGATGGGTTTTCAGCTTTGCGTGAAATCTTATCAATTTCATCAATGTAAACGATGCCGCGTTCCGCTTTAGCTACATCGTAATCACATTTTTGCAGAAGCTTTTGGATGATGTTTTCAACGTCTTCACCTACGTAACCGGCTTCGGTTAGTGTCGTCGCGTCTGCCATTGTAAATGGCACATCCAAGAATCGAGCTAATGTCTCCGCAAGTAGTGTTTTACCGCTACCTGTAGGACCAATTAGAAGGATGTTACTCTTACCAAGCTCCACACCTTCGCTCGTTGTATCACCATTGCGTAAACGCTTGTAGTGGTTATATACCGCAACTGCGAGCACTTTTTTCGCGTAATCTTGCCCGATCACATAGTCATCAAGGTGTTCACGGATCTGTTTTGGCGTTGGTAACGCTTCAGATTCTTTCTTAGGGAGAACATCCTTGATTTCTTCGCGAATAATATCGTTACATAAGTCGACACACTCGTCGCAAATGTACACTGACGGACCTGCGATTAGCTTGCGAACTTCGTGCTGACTTTTGCCGCAGAAAGAACAGTACAGCAATTTACCGCTGCCACTTTCTTTGCTTTTATCTGTCATTCGCTAACCTCTTAGCCTTTACTCTTCATGAATGAGTGTATATCAATTTTTGCCAAAATGCGCTGGCTAATTACTCGCCACGGTGGCTTAACACTGCATCCACGATACCGTATTCCACAGCCTGCTCTGATGACATGAAGTTATCACGATCAGTATCGCGCTCAATGACTTCAAGAGGTTGGCCTGTATGTTCTGCTAACAACTTGTTTAGCTTCTGTTTAATCGTCAGGATTTCCTGAGCATGGATTTGGATATCAGAAGCTTGACCCTGGAAACCACCCAATGGTTGGTGGATCATTACACGAGAGTTAGGCAGTACGTAACGCTTACCTGGCGCACCACCTGCAAGCAGGAAGGCACCCATTGAACATGCTTGACCCATACACACAGTGCTGACATTTGGCTTAATGAACTGCATGGTATCGTAAATAGACATACCAGCTGTTACGCTGCCGCCTGGCGAGTTGATGTATAGGAAAATATCTTTATCTGGATTTTCAGATTCTAGGAAAAGTAGCTGAGCCACGACAAGGTTTGCCATGTGGTCTTCCACTTGACCCGTTAAAAAAATCACGCGCTCTTTCAGCAGACGTGAGTAGATGTCGTAAGAGCGTTCGCCTCGGGAAGTTTGTTCAACCACCATTGGTACTAGCGCGTCCATAATTGGCGACATTGCATTTTTTTCTTGGTAGCTCATATTCTTATGTCCCTAAAATAAATGGCCCGGATGATGACTATCATACGGACCATTGTTAGCAGAATAGTTAACGTTAAGTCAACCTTCTACGCAAGATATTGCTTATTAAGCAGCAGGTTGTTGTTGGTTAAGTAGCTCGTTGAAGCCTACTTCTTTCTCAGAAACCTGTGCTTTAGCGATGATCGCGTCGATTGCTTGCTCTTCTAGAGCTACGTTGCGCATGTTGTTCATCATTTCTTCGTTTTGCTCGTAGTAAGCAATAACTTCTGATGGATCTTCGTATGCAGTAGCCATTTCTTCGATTAGAGCTTTAACTTTCTCGTCGTCCGCTTTTAGCTCTTCAGATTTGATTACTTCACCTAGTAGAAGACCAACAACTACGCGACGTTTAGCTTGTTCTTCGAACAGTTCACGTGGAAGCTGAGCAGCAGCTTCTGGGTTACCACCGAAGCGTTGTGCAGCTTGTTGACGTAGAACTTGGATTTCTTGCTCGATAAGCGCTGATGGTACGTTGATGTCGTTTTGCTCAACTAGACCGTCAATCGCTTGCTCTTTGATGCGGTTCTTAACAGCTTGCTTAAGTTCGCGTACCATGTTCTTACGAACTTCAGCTTTAAGTGCTTCAACACCACCTTCAACAACACCGAACTTAGCAACGAACTCGTCGTTTAGTTCTGGAAGTTCACGAGCTTCAACTTTGTTCACTTTGATTGCGAACTTAGCTGCTTTACCTTTTAGGTTTTCAGCGTGGTAATCTTCTGGGAAAGTCACGTCGATGTCGAATTCCATACCAGCAGTTTTACCTGCGATACCGTCTTCGAAACCAGGGATCATGCGACCAGCACCCATTTCTAGAGGGAAGTTCTCAGCTTTACCACCTTCGAACTCTTCACCGTCGATAGAACCAACGAAGTCGATGCTTACGCGTTTGCCATCTTCTGCTGCTTCTTCAACTTCAACCCAAGTTGCTTGTTGCTTACGTAGAGTATCGATCATCTCTTCTACGTCTGCATCTTTAACTTCTGTTAGTGGTTTTTCAACAGTGATGCTCTCTAGGCCTTTAAGCTCAACTTCTGGGTAAACTTCAAAAGTTGCAGTGAAAACTAGGTCTGAACCTTCTTTGTTCTCTACAGGAGCAAAAGTTGGAGCGCCAGCTGGGTTGATTTTCTCTTTAACGATAGCTTCGATGAAGTGGCGTTGCATTACTTCACCAAGAACGTCTTGACGTACTGCTTTGCCGTACATCTTAGCAACCATTTTTAGAGGCACTTTACCCTTACGGAAACCATCGAAACGACGGTTTTTAGCGATGTTGCGTAGTTCAGCTGTTACAGCGTCTTCGATGTTTGCAGCTGGAACAGTAATGTTTAGACGGCGCTCTAGGCCCTCTAGCGTTTCAACAGTAACTTGCATTATATATAAACCTCTAAAGTGGCTCGGTTTTCCGAGCGTATGAGCGAAACTCAGAGGAGCTTACGCTTCATCCTTGTGTAGTGTTCTGTCCGAACACCTAATTTAAAATCGAGTATCGATACTGGTTGTCAGTACCGGACTAATCAGTGATATCTTCGATAAAATAACCAAAGGTATCTCCTATTAGCCTCAGGACAGAATTTTTAGACGCGACATTCTAGCGATCTGTCGCAACCCTGTCGAGCCAATAGCCACTATGTGGACATTGTCTGCGCTAAATTCTCGAATGCTGACCCATTTTTTCTTCAAAAATGCGATTCAGACACCGTATAAGCATCGCCAGCATATCTAGAATGGGGACAATAGCGACTTTTTCAAGAGAATCGACCGGTTTTTTTATCGAAAAGCCTAAAAAGAGATCTTGCTCTTGTTTTACTCCACAGAGTTGAAAACTAAATCCCTAATCCTTCCTACAAACTATTAACATTTTCTTACGTGACCAAAGGAAGTTGTAAGGAGTGTAAGGATGTCGCAAAAAAAACGGATTCTGCTGACATTTTTTGCTTTCTATTTCCTGTCCGCAATTATCGTTGGCCATTGGGTTTGGCAGACCAGTTATCAATCTCTACTTGATAAACACCAATCACAGCTGGAGCAGTTTTCTGGCCATATAAAAAATAAACTCGATAAATACGCCCATATCCCCAATCTTTTAGCCAAAGATGATCCTCTTTTTGAAGCTCTACTGAATCCTTCAAATAGCGCTCAACTCGAAATCACCAATCGCTATCTAGAATCGGTGAACAACGTTATTGAAGCAGCAGATACTTATTTGATTGATCAATGGGGCACGACCATTGCAGCAAGTAACTGGCGTAAAAAGCGCTCTTTTATTGGACGCAATTTTGCATTTCGCCCTTATTTCAAACAAGCCATTGTAGGTAAACGAAGCCAATACTACGCACTGGGCTCAACATCTGGTAAACGTGGCTACTACTATTCTTATCCCATCGTATACGCTGGCGGTGTACTTGGTGTCGTCGTGGTGAAGATGGACCTAAGTAAGATAGAGGACAACTGGCAGCAACCTAACAGTGTTTTTGTCGCCAGCGACCCATACGGAATTGTTTTCATGAGTAGCCGAAGTGAATGGCTACTCAAAAGCTTACAACCACTGACAAAAAAAGAGAAAAAGCAAGTTTGGGCAAGCCAACAATATCTTGATGCGCCAATTGAAACGCTTGGATTAGTAGGTAGTTTGGACGAGGTGCATTCTGAGCTTAAACAGGGTTACCCATACAATAAAGGAACCTTGGTGGTCTCTTCGCTGCCCCTTCCCGAACTCAAACTGACAATTCGTGTGCTGTCTCCTAAACAGTCGATCGTTTGGTTCACCATGGGTTACATCTTTGTACTCACTCTAGCATTCATGGTTTTGTTTTTAATTGGTCAGCTTATCTATCACCGTCAACAGCGTCACTTGCAAATTGAACGAATTCAACAAGAAGCCAATCAAAAGTTGGAATATCAAGTCATGGCACGGACTGCCGAGTTGCAAGCTGAGATCGCACAGCGTATCGATACCGAGCAAACTTTACGCGTTACTCAAGATGAATTGGTGCAAGCAGCGAAACTCGCGGTGTTAGGACAAATGTCAGCCAGTATCAGCCATGAACTGAATAATCCACTTGCGGCAATTCGTAGCTTTGCGGAGAACGGCAAGCTGTTTCTAAAAAAAGAAAAATATGAGCGAGTGGAAGATAATCTCACTCGCATTTCTGCTCTCACTGACCGTATGGCAAATATCAGTCAGCAACTTCGCTCTTTCGCCAAAAAAACCAGTGGTGACGAGTTGGCTCAATCTCGATTGTTCCCTGTGATTGCCTCTGTAAAAGAACTGATGAAGCCCGCATTTAAATCAGGGCGCGTCACGTTAGAAACAAATTTGCCAAAGCATGATGTTGAAGTGCAGATCAATATTATTCAACTGGAGCAAGTGTTGGTCAATTTACTGACTAATGCGATAGAAGCACTCAAAGAACAACAAGACAAACAGGTAGAATTATCTGTAGAACACGATGAGCACACTGATTTGGTTTGGATTCATGTTGATGATAATGGCCCAGGGCTTGGCTCTTTCTCACTTTCTGATTTATGTGAACCGTTTCTAACTACTAAACTGAACGGTTTAGGTTTGGGTCTCTCTATCTCGCAACAAATCTTAGCCAGTATGAATGGAAAATTATGTGCCCATAATCGAGAACAAGGCGGCGCTCGATTCTCATTGTGTTTACCTATCACTTCTTACAACACTGAACCATCAAAAGGATAAGATCATGTGTCAGGTGTTTTTTATTGATGATGAGGCCGATCTCAGACTCGCTATAGAACAGACCTTTGAACTGGCGGATATCGACGCCAAGTTTTTTGTGGATGCAGAATCGGCTTTAATAGCGATGCAGCAAGGAGAAGAAGCTGGCGTCGTGGTCACTGATATCTGTTTGCCGGGCATTTCTGGTATGGATATGCTGACAACTTTGACTCAACGCGATGCAAACTTACCCGTCATCATGATCACGGGACACGGTGATATTTCCATGGCTGTGCAAGCCCTTCATCAAGGCGCTTACGACTTCATTGAGAAACCTTTTGCGCCAGAACATTTGGTTGAAACGGTTAAGCGGGCGATTGAGAAGCGCAAACTAACCAATGAAAATGAAAAACTGCGCCTGTCACTTAAAGCCAGTAAAACCCTTGGTCCACGAGTTATTGGTGAAACCTCTAGCATCCAAATATTACGAGAGACCATCACCCAAATCGCCGATACCGACGCCGATATTTTATTGTTTGGTGAGACCGGTACAGGGAAAGAGTTAATCGCTCGTTCTTTACATGAGCAAAGCTCTCGCCGGAACCAAAACTTTGTCGCCGTAAATTGTGGAGCGGTTCCAGAGAACTTAATTGAGAGTGAACTCTACGGCCATGAAAAAGGCGCATTCACTGGCGCCGAAAGCCGTCGTATCGGTAAATTTGAGTTTGCACAAGGCGGCACACTTTTCTTGGATGAGATCGAGTCGATGCCTATCCAAGCCCAAATTCGTTTATTGAGGGTATTACAAGAGCGCGTGATTGAGCGTGTCGGTTCCAATGAATTATTGCCTTTAGATATTCGAGTGATTGCCGCAACAAAGGTCGATTTAAAACACGCAGCTGAAGAAGGTACTTTCCGTCAGGACCTCTATTATCGGCTCAATGTCGTGACCTTGGATCTCCCGCCACTACGCGAACGAAAAGAAGACATTCCCGCCCTCTTTCACCACTTTCTGTTGGTAGCAGCTTCACGTTATGGCAAAAGCTCACCTAGCTTGTCACCCCAAGATCTAGCGCAACTGATGAGCCATGACTGGCCTGGCAATGTTCGAGAACTCAGAAATGCTGCAGAGCGTTTTGTGCTATTGGGTAAGTTAATTCAGTTGGGAGAATCGAACCCAGTTGCTAAGTCTTCCTCAAGCCTTGCAGAGCAAGTGGCGGAGTTTGAGAGAGCAGCCATTGAAGGCGCTTTATTAGAAAACAACGGTAGTATTAAACAGACAATGTGCCAATTGAATGTGCCAAGAAAAACCCTTTACGACAAGATGCAGCGCTACCAAATAAATAAAGACCTTTACAAATAAAACACGTTCAAATAGCTGGCATTATATTCAACTTGAATCATAATTTTTAACAACGGATTTATCATGGTTGTTATAGATATGAACGAAAAAGTGAGAATACCGATTGTTACAGATACCGTGCTCGTAGACGGTTGCTATCAAGAAGAGAGAAGATTCGGTGAAGAGCGTCGCAAAAATAAAAAGAGGTGGCGACACTATGAACGTCGAATTAATTCAGACCCGCGCAAAACTTGTTACAAGTCAATAGACGAAGAGGTGTGAATTCTCACACCTCTTTCTACTTTCTGGCTTCCATTACTTGGTAATGATCTCCGGCCCCATCAAGGTAGTAGGCAACCAAGTCGAAACCCATGGTACATATGTGACGATAATTAGGAATAAGAACATCACTCCAACCCAGGGTAATGCTGCCTTCACTACATTCATCATCGACATTTTGGCAACACCAGCGGTCACAAATAAGTTAAGACCCACGGGCGGCGTTATCATTCCTATCTCCATATTCACCACCATCATTATGCCCAAATGAATTGGGTCTATGCCTAATGCAATGGCAATTGGGAACACGAGCGGCGCAACAATGATCAACAAGCCTGATGGCTCCATAAACTGACCACCAATCAACAACAAGACGTTCACCACAATCAAGAAAGTGATTGGTCCGAGACCAGCCGAGAGCATCGACTCGGTGATCATTTGCGGGATGCGTTCTTCCGTTAAAACATGCTTCAAAATTAAGGCATTAGCAATGATGAACAGCAGCATGATGGTGAGTTTGCCCGCTTCATACAGGGTGTGTTTGGTGTCTTTATGAACAAAGGTTTGGAAGATTTTAACGAGCGCAGGTTTAGTGTTTTTCTTGTCTGCAAATGGCCCCATGTCTTTGTATACAAAGTTAGCAATAAAGAATGAGTACACAGCAGCAACCGCAGCGGCTTCTGTCGGCGTAAAGATACCGCCATAGATACCACCAAGAATGATGACGACCAACAACAAGCCCCAGCTTGCATCCTTGGCGGCATCAAAAGTTTCTTTCCAACCGACAAAAGGTTGCTTTGGAAGGTTCTTGATTCTCGCGGCAATGTAAATCGCGATCATCAACATGACACCCGCCAGCAAACCGGGAATCACACCACCAAGGAACATACGTCCAACTGACACATCCGTTGCGGCTGCATACACCACCATCACAATCGAAGGTGGGATCAAAATCCCTAGCGTACCTGCGTTACAAATTACCCCAGAGGCAAACTCTTTTGAGTAACCGTTTTTGATCATGCCTGCGATAACAATACTACCTATGGCAACAACCGTTGCAGGTGAGGAACCTGACAACGCGGCAAACATCATACACGCTACAACCGAAGCCATCGCCAAACCGCCGCGGAACCAGCCTACAATGGCAATGGCGAAACGAATGATCCGCTTTGCTACGCCACCCGTCGACATAAAGCTTGAAGCCAATATAAAGAATGGAATAGCCAATAGCGTGTAGTGGCCCGCGAATGCATTAAACAGCGTTTGAGCGACTGACGCTAAAGAGGCATCCGAATGCATTAAAAGGAAAAGAACACTGGAAAGGCCCAGCGAAATAGCAATTGGCACGCCAACCAGCATAAAGCCAATTACCATCAAAAATAGAAATAAGATATCCATGGCTTATTGCTCCTTGTTTTTAGCGTCTTGCGAGGCCTTTGGAGCCATTACGTCTTCAGCGTCACTCATCTCAGCTTTAAGAGATTCGAGCTCTTCCTCCGCTTCATGTCCTGCAATCAAGCGATCGAGCTTACCAGTAGCGATTTGCCACGTGACTTGAACAAATCTAAACGTTAGTAGCGCCATTCCAAGTGGCAAAGCGAAGTAAGGAATAAAACGTGGCAGCTTTTCATAACGCTCTCCCTCATTTAGCCAGTCGGCCATGAACTGGAGTATTTCAGGCATCGGAATATCGTCCGTTTCATACCACGCTCGGTCAGTAGCGAACGGATACCAGTAGTTCCAAGCGCCAATTAACAGCAAAATAGAGAAGGCTAAGCAACACATTGCTGCAAAAAGCGCCAGGGCTTTTCGTTTACCTTCCGGAACGATGTTAATAATGACATCGACACCAATATGAAAGTGTTTTTTCACACCATAAGATGCGCCAACCAACACCATCCATGCGAACATGAAAACGGTGAGCTCAAGCGCCCAAAGAATATTGTCGTTAAAGACATAACGAAAGATGACATTGGCAAAGGTCAGCAAGGTCATGGCACCCAAGAAGAAAGCAATCAAAGTCTCTTCAATGGCATCAGTGATTCGTCCAGCCTTGGCAAAAAAAGTCTGTTCCATAATTACATCACGTCGTCTGTAGGGGGAAAGAGCCCCCTCAGTTTGAGAGGGCTAAATGTGCTAGGTGTTATTATTTTTGGTTAGACGCCAAAGCGGCTTCGATTAGGTCAGAACCAATGTCTTTTTCGAACTTCTTCCATACTGGTTGAAGTGCAGTGACCCACTCTTGGCGCTGTTCTGGCGTTAGAGTACGAACCACACCACCGGCTTCGATGATATTGTTCTTATTCGCAAGGTTTACTTTGGTTGACTCAGCATTACGCTGAGCAGTTACCTCTTGAATAATGGTGTTTAACTGCTCGCGCTGATCATCTGGTAGGTTTTTCCAGAAGTCGTTTGACGTCACAACTAAGTAATCCAGAATTCCGTGGTTCGTTTCCGTAATGCCATCTTGAACTTCGAAGAATTTTTTGCCGTAAATGTTTGACCAAGTATTTTCTTGACCATCAATAACCTTAGTTTGCAAGCCGCCGTAAACTTCTTTGAACGACATTTTTTGTGGGTTAGCACCTAGCTGCTCAAACTGAGCAACGAGTACATCAGACGCTTGAACACGGAACTTAAGTCCTTCAGCATCAGTTGGAGAAATGAGCGGCTTGTTGGCTGACATTTGCTTCATGCCGTTATGCCAAAACGCAATGCCTTGTAGGCCACGACGTTTCATTGAATTTTTCAGCTTTTCACCCGCTTCCGAGTTTTGGAAACGGTCAACCGCGTCGACATCATCGAACAAGAAAGGGAGATCGAAAAGGCGGTACTTCTTGGTGAATTTCTCAAACTTAGAAAGAGAAGGAGCAGCGAGTTGAACATCACCATTCAGTAGCGCTTCCAACACTTTGTCATCATCATAAAGTGTTGAGTTAGGAAACACCTGCATACAGACTTTACCGTTCATCTCTTCGTTGACGCGCTTTTCAAGTAACGAAGCCGCGATGCCTTTAGGGTGTTTGTCCGCATTCGTTACATGGCTAAACTTGATGACCGTTTCACCCGGGTCACAATTTGCGGCAGCATTAAAACTGGTAACAGCAAGTGCAGAGACAGATAGTAGAGTTAGAGGCTTAAACATTATTATTCTCCTTGTTGAATCACATCCCATCCCGTCCATGAGTAACTAGGTGTTAGGCGATGGGTACGGATGTTCAACAAAGAGCAATTAATGGACCATGTTAAAATTTATATATATTTCAATAAATTAACAAAGCCCGTTAACATGAATCCGAAGTGTAACGAGTGAATTCCACCCAAGAAAAAGATATAAATGGGTGGGAAATGACCCATTTATGAAGAACAGCTTATCTCCATTTTCTTCCCCCATTCCGGCGGCAATTTCGCATAATCATCAAACTCGGGTTGCTCATCAAATGGGCGTTTTAACAGTTCGGCCAATCGGTGTAATTCGCTAAAGTCCCCTTCTTCCGCTTTATCAATCGCCAACTGAGCCAAGTAGTTACGCAAGATGTATTTGGGATTGGCTTGACGCATCTGTTTGCAACGCTGTTCGGTTGAAATCAGGCCCCCTAGTTCATCAACCTCTAGCTCACACCGAGCTAAGTACAGATCAAGCCAAGCTCGCGCAGCTTCTCGGTCGAGAAATAAATCGATTACGGCTTGGGAAGGCGCATTATCAAGGTTTGAAAGCGTTCTGAAGAAGCGAGTGTAGTCCGTTTTGTTCTGGTGAAGAAGCTCAAACATAGCTTCAAACAAACGCCCATCTTCCGCTATCTTGGTTTTTAAGCCCAACTTTTCACGCATGAGGCGGCTGAACTGCTGGCTTAAATGAACTTCAAATTGACTCAACGACGATTCTAAATCTTCTCGTTCAACGAGTGGCGATAGCGCATGCGCCAGTGCTGACAGGTTCCAAAGCGCAATTCTAGGCTGTTGATCAAATGCGTAACGACCCTGGTAGTCTGAATGATTACAAATGTATCCCGGCTCATAATCATCAAGAAAGCCAAACGGACCATAATCAAAAGTTTGCCCAAGAATTGACATGTTATCGGTATTCATCACACCATGCGCAAAACCAAAAGCTTGCCAATATGCGATCATCTCGGCTGTTTTAGTCACGATGGCGTCAAACATCGCGGCATATGGTTTCTCCGCCGATGCACAATCAGCAAAGTGCCACTCAATCACCTTATCCGCCAACAGCTTCTGCTCTGCTAACTGGTTGGTGTAAAAGAAATGCTCAAAGTGACCGAATCGAACATGGGTTTCAGCCATTCGAAGTAACAAAGCGCCCGATTCCGTTTTTTCTCGATAAACAGGTGTATCACTGACCATCATACCAAGAGCACGTGTCGTGGGAACCCCAAGGCCCGCCATGGCTTCACTGCACAAGTACTCACGGATAGTTGAGCGTAATACCGCTCGCCCATCCCCCATTCGCGAGTAAGGCGTTAGCCCTGCACCTTTGAGGTGAAGATCAAACCAAGTACCATCCTGATGCTCAATTTCTGCCAACAGTAATCCACGTCCATCGCCCAAATCTGGGTTGTAAACGCCAAACTGATGGCCTGCATATTTCATCGCAAGAGGACGAAATTGTTCGAATTCACTTAGCCCAGAAAAAACCGCCAATAACTCATCGTTTTGCTCTTCTGGTAAACCAAACTGCTGTGCAAACTCACCATTCCAAGCGACCCAGCGAGTGTTGTCCAAGGGTTGTGGCTCGACCAACGTATAGAACGCTGACGGTAATTGACTAAAGCGATGGGTGAAATTGACCCGTTGCCAAATGGACATGTAGGGTTCCTTAATAAAAAGAAGTACTGTTGTGAGTATACGTGTGAATGTCCCTTTCATTCAGCCATGAAATGGGCATGGGTATTTTGCGTGAATAACGCGAAAGCGGCAGGAAGGTATCAACCTGCCGCAGACCGTCTCCTAAACGGAGGTAGCATGTAAAAACGATCAAAGGGTTAAGCGGAAAATTCTTCACCCGTTTTTGGTGGCTGTGATGGCGTATCAAAACGAGCGCGTTCGATATCCACTACCGTTTTATAGCTCAACGATAACAATGCCAGCTGGTACGCGCCAAAAATACCATAGGCCACACCGACGAGGCTCAACATAAAGAGATTCGTAAAGTGGCTAAAGATCAGCTGACTGAGCAAGCCCGCACCCAATGGAATTAGTCCCATCAAAATGAATACTTGTTTGTTGTATGCTCTGCTCTGGTTCCACGAACGACGCAAACTGCGCGGTTGATGATCCATTGCAGTCGCTGGCAACACAAATGACCATCGCGCCATTACCCAATAGCCAGGAATGCTTGCAATCGTTGTGATAATAGCCATAGCAACAAAGTCGGCTTCACCACTTTCTGCAATGTAGATAAACGACAACACAAAGATCGGGATACCAATAACGAGCATCATCATCAGTCCAAACAGTATCCACCAGCCTATGAAACGGAATTCTCGAGCTGACAAACGAAATACATCCAACGCAGAGTGCATGTAATCGCCGGCTAAATAAATTCGATGCACACGCACAGCCGCCATAGCGGCAACAAGTGGGTACAAAATAATTGTGACGAAATAAAATCCTGAGACATTGCCTTCTTGAACGTTCGCTTGATCTTGCCCCGTCATTTCAGGATACATAAAAGCAAAAATTGAGTGCACGATAATCAACGGAATACAAGCAATAACAATTGCGAGTAGATTCCTTCTGACCATCACTGCCGCTTCTCGGCATATTTCCGAAACAGAAAAGCCCTCGGTAGACATATAACATCCTTAGTTCATAAAAATCGGCCCCTAGGGTAACCGCAGAGTAGAAAAATCGCTTTAAAAATAATGAGAAACACATCTCATAAGATAATGAGAACGAAACCAAAATAAATCAGATAAAAAATAAGCCACTCAATGTGAGTGGCTTATACCGCAATTCAATACCGTTTTAGACGCGACGTCGCCAGCCTAATGTTGCAAGTAACATCAAAGCCCAATAAGAAACACTGCCGCTACCTTCAGAGTTCTTGAATGTCGTTGTCTTCAAATAAGCAACAACCGTCACGATAACTTCACCCGTAGCAGTGGCACCATGACCGTCTGAAACCGTATATTGCAGCTTGATGCCGTCAGTAGGGCTATCCGGTGCTTGAAAACGGATTTTGCCATTCTCTACACTCGCACTTCCCACACCCGTTACGTTCTGTACACTTTCTACAACCAGTTTATCGCCGTTCACATCCGAATCATTGCTCGCTACATCAATCAGAATACTTTCACCAACGGCAACGGTCGCCGTATCTGCAAGCGTAAGTGGCGCTGCGTTTTTCATGGTTAAATCGACGGTAGCACTGGACGTTTCATTACTAGGATCAGTCACGGTTAAACGGAATGTCAGAACCTCACCAGCTTTTGCACCTTGAGGCACCGTAAAGCTTGTGCTAACACTGGTTGCATTGCCAAGAGAAACTGAAGTGCCAGCCAACTGCTCCCATTTATAACTCAACACATCACCATCAGCATCCGTACTATTTAACGCAGACAACGTGACTCGCTGCCCAACCGTCATGTCTTTATTATCAACATCAATCACAGCCACTGGCGCTTCGTTGCTGCCAAGCACTTCCACCTGCACATTCACGATTGAAGATGAGTACGCACCATCAACCGACAACAAACGATATTGGAAAGTGTCCAGACCAACGAAGTTAGCTTCAGGTTGGTACTGGTTGCCAGAGATGGTGCCGTGCTCAGGCTTCTGCACAATGTCCACATTGAACTGATACCCTACCGCCATGAAATCATTGTCCATCAGGTTCAGTTTGATTGGCGTATTTTTATTGGTTTGTAACGAATCAGATTTCGCTTCAACCAAGTTGCTCGCATCCACATTTAATAATGCTGCAAACGGAATATAAGAGAACCCGGCTTTTTCTAGACCAAACGTGCCAATCTCACTGTAATCACCAGTCCACATTACAGGTAGGGAGGCTTTTTCAGTTTTTAGCAAGCGACCGAAATCAAAGTTTGCATCAAATTGACCGCCTTCCAATTCAACGACCAATAAATGCTGACCCGCACTCAATTGGCTTGGTTGGGGGAATAAAATTCGAGATGACTTTTGGAAGTTACCTTGCTGTAAAAGCTCAGCGTTGTTTTGATTCAATATTAATCGATAGCCAATGTTTCCAGAAAATGGGAATCGCCAAACTCGATAAGTCATGTCACTTTGAGCGCTATCTCTTTGCGCGTAAAGTTGAAGACCATCAAGCTCTGTATCACTATTCAAGTCCAGTGACACCGCCAGAGTGTTACTCCCACTCGCGTACACATAACCTTGATGAAGAGAGTTCAGCCATGCTGATTTATTTGGTTCGTTTGTATGCTCAAGAGAAAAGCTACCGCCGTTGGTGTTGCTGGCAATGTTGGAAATACGACCCCCAGTATCAAACCCTGTGATCGCTCTCAGACCCGGGGTCGATGTATCTGAAATGACATCGCCACCATTAGGGTATAAATCGTCAGCGTCACTCCTACCATCATTTTCTAACTCATTCAGACCATCAGCCTGCATGATTTGAACCTGCATCGCGCCAACATCATTAAAGCGGTTCTGGACATTGACCGACGTCGCTAGGATACCTTCAGCCGCCAATGCTCGGTCGTAACCGCTAAAGGTGCGATTTTCCAAGTAAATACGTGGACCAAACTCTTTCAAGTACGGGTCGAGATACACCAGCTTGACATCGTCGTTGTTCACAGAAATAGGCGCTGGACTTTCATGAGTTACCGTTGGTACAACAAAACCAGCAGCGTGTTTGCTCCATGCACTCATGTTCACCGGAGTGTCACCAGCGTATGAATCTCCCGGTTTCTGCGCCCATGAACCGCCACCCATCACGCCCCAAGAGCCGATCGAGGCATCACTGTTCCTTGCGTACAAATCCGGTAAGCCAAGCATTAAGTGGCCAAGCTCGTGTACGATCACGCCCAAGGTCGCTTGATGATCAACTTGATAGTCAGCGAACACACAATAGTCTGTGATCTTTTTACCATCTAGTGTGACATCATCGTGAGAGAATTTGTGCGGCCAAATAGCAGGACGGTTGAGAACCCCTGTTGAACGATCGCCCCCCGCAAAAATAAACATGACAGAGAGTTCTGACGGTTCTACGGTACCATTTTGATTGCTGTCGTAGGCCGAAAGATTAAAGTATGGATCCAGTTTTTGATAAGCCTCGGTGAAAACCGCATTCAACTTGGCGGTGCATGTCTTATCAGTAGAACTAGAGTGACAGTTAGGGTGGCTTTGTGCCACAGTCACATCTATCACACCGTCATTGGCGGTGCCGTAACTCTCAAGTGCAGGAACAACTTTGAATTTACTTTGAGAGTTTTTATCAAAGTAATCCACAACGCTTTGACCATTGGTATTAAATACGCGTTGCTCAAAATCGTGCACCATTGCTTGGTCATCAAACGAAACTTGCACAACCAATAGGGGCTGCTGCTTCACCGTTGAACTGCTCATCGCCTGGTAACCTTGCGCCGAACGCAGTAGGTTTTTTCGTGCCATCGGTTCAATGGTTTTTAGAGAAGATAATTGCGGTTTAACTTGTAAATCCGGGCGAAACCTCGCCGACTCAGGTGGCTCACTCGACTGCGTTTTCACCACACCTGTCGAGATCAATATTGGCGTGTCTGACTCGCGCTGAATCCGCGCGAAAAACCAAACGCCGTCTTCCTGAAGTAAGGCATTGCCCTGCTTATCTTCAAACCAGTGGAAATCTGCCGTTCCACGTAGAATTGCCTCACTGGAACTACCATCGCTCAACGCAATAGTATGCCAAACCGGTGATGGCGGAGTAGTTGCCATGCTCTTCCCCGCAAGAAGCGCAGTTAGCATAGCCATGGCGAGTGTGTTGAATTTCAAAGTACGACTCCATCTTTTCGATTCGTTAATTAATACCAAGCACAACAAACACAAAGTAACCCTATGGGCATAGAGTAAGACTGAGTGACTATTGACGAAGGCTGGTATCAATTCGCTCAGATAACACGACGTAGTTTGGTGTCACACTACAAAAGCGTCGGATTCCAAAACGCTGTTATGAGCGTAGCTTCTGAGAATATAAATTGAGTGAATGAATAGTATCGAAACGAAAGGAAGAAGAAATGAACTTCTACGAATTTGTAGGTAAAACTGGGCAACATTCCACATATTCTATAAATGTACGAGCACTGCTATTAATCAATGCTCGTAATGGTCGCGCGGCCATTGTTTAACGCTATATTAACCTGTAAGAACGGCGTCTTCTGGGTATTTGACCAAGGTAGGTTCAGGACGTGCCAACATGTAGGCAAGCGTGAGCGGCCCAATACGACCAATGATCATCACCACGATCATAATGTATTTACCAGGTTCAGAAAGTTCCGCAGTCAAACCGGCGGTGAGCCCCACTGTGGCAAATGCGGAAATGGTTTCAAACATAACCTTATCAAAGCTGGCCTTCTCGGTAAGCATCAATAAAAACATTGCGCTTGTCAGGATGGCTCCGCTCACAACGATAATTGCCAATGACTTAGTCACAGTTTGCCAATTTATGGTTCGCTTAAACATAACCACATGTTTCTTTTGGCGTAAAAAGGTCCACGTAGCCATAAACGCAACAGCAAATGTGGAAACTTTAATACCGCCCCCCGTTGAGGTGGAACCCGCTCCAATTAACATCAGAACAATCATGACCAGTAAGGCTGGCTGGGTAAACAACGCCAAGTCAACACTATTAAACCCTGCCGTTCGAGCACTCGCAGATTGAAAGAATGCCGCCAACCATTGCCCTGTTGCAGGTAAAGACGCCATTGTGTTTGGGTTGCTTCGCTCAAGTAACCAAAACATCATCGTTCCGACTAAGAGCAATATCGGTGTCGCAATCAGCATGATTTTGGTGTGAAGATGCAAAAAGTGGAAACCTTTGCGCCAGTTTAGCCAGATGTCACCCACAACAGTAAAACCAAGCCCGCCAAAAATGAATAGCCCCGCCAGTGTAAAGATAACCAACGGATCATTCACAAAGCTCATCATACTGTCAGAAAACAGCGCGAACCCAGCGTTGTTAAATGCAGAAATTGCATGAAACAAGGCGTAAAACATACCAGTCTTCCAGCCCATTTCAGGGACCCAGCGGATAGAGAGAAAAATAAACCCGACCGTTTCTGCAACAAGCGCGAAAACAACAATCCGCTTTACTAGTCGGTTTAGATTGACTTGCCGATCTTGCCCTAATGCTTCTTTCGCCAGCGCTTGTTGACGCAAACTCAAACGCACGCCGAACATATAGAGTAAGACTGCCGACAACGTCATCTGCCCCAACCCGCCGATTTGCATTAAAAACATCAGCAAGATTTTACCCGCAAGCGTAAAGTGTTGCCCAGTATCGACAACACCAAGCCCTGTCACACTAATAGCGGACGTTGCGGTAAACAAAGCATCCGTTATCGACAGGCCCGTAACAGAAAAAACTGGCAAGGTTAGCAATACCGCAGAAGGCAGTAAAACACCGAGAAAACTGAGCAATATAATTCGCGGTTCGTTGCCTTTCGCTTTCTCTTGTTTACCATCTGGTGCGTAAAAAACACCTTTCTGATGAAAATACGTCATAGCGATTTTAATTTATTTGCGAGCGCATCTTGAGGGCCGACCACAATAATTAGGTCACCAATTTCTAGTGTGGTATTAAGGTCAGGTGCCTTGGTAATTTCTGGGCCCCGTTTAAACCCTAGCACTTGCACGCCATCGACTTTGCACAGAGCCAAATCACTTAGTGTCTTACCCATCCAACGAGAGCCAATCACAAACTCCGTCATAGCTAAGCCACTGCCTAATGGGTGGAACTCAAGAACCCGTTTATCGAGCATTTTACGCGCGACACGTATCCCCATGTCACGCTCAGGCATGATAATGTGGTCTGCGCCAATTTTTTGCAGAACACGAGCTTGGAAGCGGTCGTTGGCTTTAACCCATACTGACTTTACTCCCGCCTCTTTAGCAATCAATGTCGCAAGAATACTGGCATTGACATCCGCTCCGATGGCAATCATCACCATGTCGTAATCATCAAGTTTGAGCTCAGCAACCGTCTCTTCGTGAGTACAGTTAGCCACAACCGCCTGACTAACAAAACTGGCGGCTTCTTTAACTCTGTCTTCGTTGATGTCAACGGCTAAAACTTGAGCGCCTGAATCTTGTAACTCTTTACACACTGCCAAACCAAATCGGCCAAGACCAATAACGGCGAATTGCTTATCACCTGTTTTCATTTGTGCCCCATCTTATGCATTCATTAGCAAGCAAAAAAGTTTGCGCCCATTCCTTACCTTGTGCAAACCTGCGGACAGATAATTGACAAAAGCTTAACGCACCTTGATTCACTTTACGTGTTAAGCGTATGACACTGATTAACTTTTTTCCTCATTACCGAATAGAAACCGTCGCGATGGCTACATTATTGGATGCCTAAAAACGCAAAAAGCCGCAAGAATGCGGCTTTTAGATCATGGGATAAACTGGCTATTTTGATTCGCGCTTATCGTGCGGTTTACGTTTATTCTTAGGCACGTAATTTAAAATTGAAATTGGTACTGGCTTTCTTGGCGCAAAACCTTCAATTTCCACTCGCTCTAGCAAGTGCCCTAAACGGCTTTCAATCATGCAGAGGTTCTTAAAGTCGTCTTTTGAAACCAGTGATATCGCCTCACCTTTCGCGCCAGCACGACCTGTACGACCAATACGATGTACATACTCATCCGCTGGGTAAGGTAAATCGTAGTTGATGACAACTGGCAGATTATCAATATCAATACCGCGCGCAGCAACGCCGGTTGCGACTAAGTACTGGATTTCACCCGCTTTAAACTTTTCTATTAATTCCTGGCGAACACGCTGATTACGGCCACTGTGGAATGCTTCTGCCACAATGCCACGTTTCTCAAGTTGGCTTACCAGTTTGGCTGCACCGTGTTTAGTTTCAATAAATACCAGTACTTGCGACCAGTCATTTTCTTTAAGCAAGTGACTTAACAGCGACGACTTCATATCTTTATCGACGGTCGTGATCCACTGTTTAATATTTGATTTTGAGGCACTGTGCTTTGCAATCGTGATCTCTTCAGGATCAATAATCGCATTTTTCGCCAAGTCACGAACAGGGTTAGATAACGTCGCTGAGAACAGCAAACTTTGCACATGTTCTGGCATACAGTCGACGATTTTGTCGATCGCATCGATGAATCCCATATCCAACATTTTGTCGGCTTCATCAAGCACTAGCATTTCCACTTCATCAAAGTGAATCGCGCGTTGACCGTACAGATCAATCAAGCGCCCAGGCGTGCTTACCACAATATCGACACCCTCGATCAAGGCTTGTTTTTGTGGTGCATAATCCACACCACCAAACATCGCCATTGAGCGTAATGGTAAGTTTTTACCATAAGCTTCAATACTTTGATGAACCTGAAGCGCAAGTTCGCGTGTTGGAGTTAGGATAATCGCCCGAGCGCGTTTTTTACGTTGCGTTTCGCCTCGACTAAGCTTTTCTAAGATTGGCAGAACAAAACTGGCCGTTTTACCTGTGCCCGTTTGCGCTGCTGCAATTAAATTGCGGCCACGCAATACGATTGGAATGGCTTTTTGTTGGATAGAAGTGGGTTTTTCATAACCTAGCGCTTTTACTGCATCAGCAATCGATGCGCTTAAACCAAGCTTAGAAAATGGCATAGAAAGGTCTCAACAGAGGAAATGGGCGCGTAGTGTATCAGAATCCCCGTGAAGTAACAGAAGGATTCATGCGCGAAAAACTAGGAACATGACACAATCTTAGCCCATGAAATTGGGCTGCAAACCTTTTTCTAATTTTTTCCTCACTTTGTAGGAAACATCATTAAGCGTGATTTTCCCCGTTTTGTGGCGGTCGATACCTGCATTCTGTCGATAGGCAATTGAGCCTTGTCTGAACAAAACGAAAGACGGCGGTTTACCAATCGCAGCAGGGTAGAGAATGGCCATGTAAGCATCTTCTAAGCTATTAATTTTATTTCGATAGGGCCAATAGTACGCTTTCACATAGTCAAGTTGTTCAAGCGCGCTCATTCTCGCAAGAGTCTTTGTGTTCACTCCTAATGACTCTGCGGTAGAGGGCATAAATTGAATTAACCCTGTAGCCCCGCTTCCGGAACCATTTTTGATGCTTGGACTGAAAGTTTCAGCAGTTTCAAATGCCATGCACGCCATAAGATGATTAGGATTGATCTTTAGCTCTTTACTAATACGGATGACTTTAGATTTGAACTCTGGAGAAACTTTGCCTCCCCACGCGACCGCGTTCTCGGGATCTGCAATCGAAGAGACCGTTGATGCGTCATGTTCTTCGACAATTTTAGAAAGTAGAGGAAGCGTTTGGCGTAGTCGATGGCTCGAACTCACCAAGCGAATTGATTTGGTAAGAAACTTGTCTTTTTTTTGATGTAGTTTTTGGAACTTTACTAACTTATACAGTTGCTTATAAACCGTTTTCACAACGAAGCCGGATGTAGGGAACACTCCCAGAATGTAATCCATTTCCTACAAATTTAATATAAATATCAGCAACAGGAATTCTAGATGTGATCAATGTCACCATAAAAATTCTCAAATTCGATACACACCGATGTAAGTGGTCAATGTGTCTCCAACACGCTAGAAGTAAAAGTAAAGAGGCATTAAAAAGGTCTTACCAATTTTTTGGTAAGACCTAGGCTTACTGATTCTCGGATAAGCGAATGTATATTCTTACAGTTCAGCTTCCCGAACCAGTTCTGCAAGCGTCGACAAACGCTGCTCACTTTGTTTTACGTAAGGATTATTCGTATCCCAAGCATATCCAGCCAAAATCGCACTAATCATCTGTTTAATACGTGGGTTCGGGTTTTGATAGAAAATCACATCTTGCAACGTGCCGTTGTACCAGCCTTCCACATAAGTGCGGAATGTGTTCACTCCCACCATTAAGCGTTGCGAGTACTCTTCTTGCCAATCAACCTTTTCACCATTCAGCTGACGAACCACGCAGTCCGCTGCAAACTCTGCCGATTTCATGGCGATAGTGACACCCGATGAAAATACAGGATCAAGAAACTCACCTGCATTACCAAGCAACGCGTAGTGCTCTGTCGCTAAACGTTTGACGTTAGCAGAATAGCCACCCAACTCGCCTGCTGGATTCGGATAATTCGCATTTCGCAACAAAGAAGCCAAACCCGGCTCTTCATTGGCTAACTGCTGCAACGCTGCAATCTTATCTTCTGGGTATTGTTCGAAAAATTCTGGCTCACCCACCACACCAAACGAACAAGTACCATTAGAGAATGGGATTAGCCAGTACCATACGTCGTGATTTTCAGGATGAACTGAAATTAAAATTTTGTTGCGATCGTATTCCGGCTCTTGGGGAGAGATATGATCTTCGATATGGGTAAAGATCGCTTTTCTAGGCGGAAGACAAGAAGGTTCTTCTAGCTCCAACAAGCGTGGCAAAACACGCCCAAAGCCACTTGCATCCAGCACAAAATCTGCTTCGATTTGATAAGCCTTCTTATTTGAGTCGAGCACTTCTAATCGAGACTTTTTCCCTTCAAACACTAGGTTGAGCAGCTCATGCTGATAACGAATCTCTACGCCTTGCTCTTCAGCGCTATCTGCCAATACTTTATCAAAGTTGGCACGTTGAACCTGAAACGTCGTGCCCGGTCCTGGTGTGTATTTGTTTGTAAAGTCGAACTGGGTGTATACGCCATTACGACGAAATGCAGCACCATCTTTATACTGGAAACCAAACTGCTTTACTGCATGAGTCATTCCTGCTTGTTCAACAACTTCCATACATGCAGGGAGTAGGCTTTCTCCTATGGAAAAACGTGGAAAAGTCGCTTTTTCTAAGACAACAACATCTATGCCACGCGATTTTAATAACGCAGAAGCGGTTGAACCTGATGGCCCCGCTCCTACGACAACAACTTGCTTGAGCTCTGTTTTCATTCTGAATTTAGTTTGCTTGTAGTTTTAATAAGGTATGACCAAGGCCAATATTGTCGGTTCTTTCAACGACAGATAAACCTGCCGCTTCGACAATTTCTAAGAAATCATCACTGCGATAAAAGCGACTATTACCGTTAGCTAAACAGGTAAAATAAAGAGAAGTGGCATTAAGGCTATAGGAAGCTCCCGCGTATTTTTGAGCATCCCAAAACAGCTCCAATACGTAAATAGTATCTCCCTTCGTTAACTGGGCTTTAACTTTTTTAAGGATATTGAGGATCTCAATTGGGGAAAAGCAATCCAAGAACTGGCTCATCCACCATACGTCAGCATGCTCAGGCAATGTTTGTGCTTTATCAAGCATGTTTGCAGGGTATGGACGTACACGCTCGACGAACTGGTTTTCTGAAACATTCTTCATCGCTACTTCTAATTGCTGCGGTAAATCAACAATCGTCACTTGAACGTCAGGGTCATGTTTACAACACTGAATCGCCCATTTTCCCGTATTTCCGCCAATATCCACAAGATGCTTTGGCTTGCTTGCAAATACCTCTTTAAGCAGAAGTGGGAACGAGCGATCCGAATAGAAATGATCGAACTTAAACCAGCTCTGTTTGGCTTGTTCTGGTAACGTCGATAGACCTTGATAAATGGTCTCCCAATTGCCCAACTCTTTCAAACCTGACGGTTTACCTTCTTGAATTGCTTCCGTCAAATGCATCATCGCGGCGTAACAAACATCTGCCGTAAAATCCATGTTTGCATTCGTCATACCATCATGAAGAAGGTAAAAACCAAGGTTTGCAAGCGAATAGTTAGGTCGTTCCCATAAAACAATATGCGCACTAATCGCCATATCCAACAGTACTTTAACACCATATTCTGATACTCCCGTTTTCTCGGCAATATCTGTGGCACTCATGCCTTGAGCGCCAGCGCTGTCTAAAGCGGCTAAAATACCTAAATCTCGAAGCGTTTTGGCGGTCTGGAACACGATTGGTGCAAAAGATAACTTCTGAGCTTCTGTCTTCGCTTCAAAAGCATTAAAAGGGTCATTATTTTGATTTAACACGGAAAAACCTAACTGCAATTAATAGTTTTATTGTTGAGATTGATTGCCCAACAATGCAATAGCTCGCTGAATATCAACATTCAAGTTGTTTACCCAACGATTGTAATTGCGGTGGATTTTGCCATCACTTGCTTTGAGATTTACTGAGTTGAGATAAATAATTGAGTAATATTTATTATTGTATGGGATTTTTACTTCTGCAGAGTGTTTACGAACGTGGATTTTTGCAATAAGAACACCAGGGCTTACTTCTTCGATCGTCCAGCCTCGGTTAGTTGCTGATTGCACTATGGCCATTTTTACTTGTTTATTTTGAAGATCATAAGCAACTGGAGTATCCTCCACATTCATTACAGGTTGTACTCGTCCACAACCAACAAGAAGCAAAGTTAATAATAACGAGACATACAGCTTAAAACGCGACATGATAATTTCCTTTTTATTGTGAATTTGGGTCAACCCCAATTTGTATCGAGCTGTAAAATAAACAATTTAACCCAATATGCCAAACTCGAAGATCAACATTTCGTTCAATATTGATGCGTGGACAGCGAATTCATTCGGTTTATCCGAATCCAATGAATGGAAACAATGGGCAACAGAGATAAAATGGCCAGAAGATGGCAAAATCAATGTTGCAAATATTCCTGCGATGATGCGCAGAAGAATGAGCCCACTCAGTAAACTGGCGGTACAAACTGCAATCGAAATGCTTAATCAACATCAAGTTGATTACCTTGTATTTTCAAGCCGTCATGGTGAACTGCATCGCAGCGTCGCACTAGTTGAAGATATAATTAATGGAGAAGAGGCGTCTCCGATGGCTTTTTCTCAATCGGTGCACAATACCGCCGCAGGGCTTGCCACTATCGCAACTAAACAACCCATTCCCCTAACTTCTATCGCTGCGGCAGAAAACACATTCCAAAGCGCAATATTAGAAGCATGGCTGTTTTTGTCCGACAATCCTGACAAAAAAGTACTGCTTGTTGATTTTGATGAGCCTATGCCTGACTCTTATTTAGAATATGAAAACCAACAATACCAAGGGTTTGGACTTGGCTTAATACTTTCTCATGGAGACAAGTTCGCGATACAAAGCTCCATAAACGCAGAACGTTCCGGTCATCCTCTTCCTCAAGGTTTAGTATTTTTGCAACAATACTTGTTAGATAAAAGCCAGTGGACTATTTTCGCTCCGCAACAAGCTTGGGAATGGCACAAAAAATGACTCGCTTAAATCAGTATTGGCGTGTGCTAGCAACAGGCTTTTGTTTTTCAGTATTTGGGTTAGGTGGTTTAGTACTGAGTTTCATTGTTATTCCGACCATTCGTATTTTTGTTTCAGACCAAACGGAACGCGAATATAAAGTTCAGGGTGCGATTCGATATTCATTCAACACATTTTGTAAATTGATGAAGCTAAGTGGCGCAATCGATTATCAAATTATTGGTGCCGATATTCTTCAACAAGATCGTAATTGTTTAATTGTTGCCAACCACCCTAGTTTAATCGATTACGTTCTCATTGCTTCACAATTAAATCGCTGCGACTGTTTAGTAAAATCGGCAATATGGTCGAATCCTTTTATGAAGCACATCGTAAAAGCAGCCGGATATATTCCCAATGAAGCACCGGATGATTTATTAGCACTTTGTGATGAGCGATTTAACAAAGGCAACGTGTTGCTTATATTTCCTGAAGGAACAAGAACAACACCAGGTGTAGAGCCGAAATTACAACGCGGTGCAGCACAAATTGCGGTAAGAACAGAACGAGATTTAAGAGTTGTCCATATTACGGTAACGCCAAGTTTCCTCACAAAAGAGAAAAAATGGTATCAAGTACCGGCAACAAAGCCCTTTTTCAGGGTTGAAGTTAAGGATAAAGTTGAGATTACCCCCTTTATAAAGCAAACTACGTCTCCGACAATAGCGGCGCGACGCTTACAACAGCACCTAGCTGAAAACATTTTTCCAGAAAACTTTTATTAATAAGCAGGTCCCAGTGGAACAGTTACACAACGACATTAAGCAACTTATTATTGATGCTTTAAACCTTGAAGATTTAACCGTAGATGATATTGAAACGGATGCACCACTTTTTGGTGATGGACTTGGCTTAGATTCTATCGACGCGCTTGAGCTTGGACTCGCAATAAAAAAACAATACAACATCGTTATTGATGCCGACGACTCAAATACGCGCGAACACTTTGCGTCTGTAGCAAATCTAGCGAAATACGTTTCTTCTCAAACTAATGAATAAGTTGTAGGTATATTCATGACTGATGTAAATAAAGATCAAGTATTTGAACAAGTTAAAGATGCGCTTGTTGAGCTGTTCGAAATTGATGCAGCCGACATTCAATCAGATGCGCACTTATACCAAGATCTCGATCTTGATAGCATTGACGCCGTTGATTTGGTCGTACACCTACAGAATGTCACTGGCAAAAAAATCAAGCCGGCAGAGTTTAGTACAGTAAGAACCGTCGACGATGTGGTTAACGCTGTTACTGAGTTATTGAAGGAAAGTTAATGCGCCAATTGCTGACTGGTCTGTCTGCAATTGTACTGTTTGCCTACCCCTTCGCCGTCTATTTCGGTATAGATAAATTTGGCTTGAACTTAGTTGGGGGCTTGTTAATTGCTGCGTTACTTTTGCGTGTTTTCGTCGCAAATAAGACCCCACTAAAAGAGTTTAAGTTCTTGGCGCTCGTTACGGGCGCTGTTGGCATTGTCCTAATTACGCTTGGCATGGTGTTTAAACAACATGGGTGGCTTCAGTTTTACCCTGTCGTTGTCAATGTATGTATGCTGTGTGTATTTGGACTGAGCTTAAAACAGCCGCAATCGATCATAGAGAGGCTTGCTCGCTTGCAAGAACCCGACCTTCCGGCTAGTGGCGTGACTTACACTCGCAAAGTGACGATGGTTTGGTGCGCCTTTTTTACGCTCAACGCTGCTGTTGCACTCTATACCTGTTTCCTACCAGTAAAAATATGGACGCTTTATAACGGCCTCATCAGCTACTTACTTGCTGGTGGCTTGTTCGCTGGAGAATGGATCGTGCGTCAATTTGTTCGAAAGGAACACTAATCGTATGAATACAACGTATTCGAGCTTTACCTCCCTAGCGACCTTGTTCATCGCAGAGAGTTCTGAGCAATCCCCAGTCTCTTACGAGCGCGACACGGTTATCACGTGGGGTGATTTCCAGCAGCACGTCGCAACACTTGCTCAGCAGTTAGAAACCCAACCAACGCAAAACATTGCGTTGTGTTTTGGCAACAGCTACCTGTTTGCCGTTGGCTTTTTTGCTTGTTGTTATGCAGGAAAATCCATTGTATTACCTGGTAATTACCAACCAGAAGCACTCAAAGAGCTCAGTGAGCACTACGATTTGTTGCTGCATGATGCCGATGTCTCGGTTCCAGAACTGGTGAGCTCGCTTTTGATCGAAGCTCAATCATTGCTAGAAACCACCGTGATTAACGAGCCAGAGGCCAAACAACCTTATTTTTGGCGAGAATTAAACCTAGCGGAAATACCGATAACGCTATTCACTTCGGGTTCAAGCGGCACACCAAAAGCCATTGCAAAAACGCTTAAACAGCTCGATATCGAAGTTTCTATTCTAGATAACCTATGGGGCGACACAGTTGCCAACACACGCGTTGAAAGCACCGTTTCTCATCAACACATTTACGGCTTGCTGTTCCGCGTATTGTGGCCTTTGTGCTCTGCACGTCCATTTTCAGCACACAACCTAGAGTTCCCAGAGCAAATTGTCCATCACGCCGATGCTGACACCACGCTAGTAAGTAGCCCTGCGTTACTTAAACGACTCAGTGAAGAGCACGATCCGGTTGCGATTCGGTGTGTATTTTCTTCTGGTGGCCCCTTGCCAAACCAAGCGGCGCAGCACAGCCAGCAGTTGTTTGGGTCACTTCCTATTGAAGTTTTTGGCAGCACAGAAACCGGCGGCATCGCTTACCGTCAGCAGCACGTAGCTAGCACTCCCTGGACGTTATTCCCTGGTGTTGAAGCCGAGCTTAACCATGAAAATTGTTTAAAGCTCCGCTCGCCACACATTGATGAAAACACTTGGTACCAAACTGCGGATGAATGCTATTTCCATGATAGTATTTCTTTTGAATTGCGTGGACGCACTGACCGAATCGTCAAAGTCGAAGAAAAGCGTATTTCCCTTGTCGAGGTGGAAAAACGTTTAGAGCAATTGCCGTGGGTTCAAGAAAGCGTGGTGATCCCAATGGAAGAATCTGGTCGCCTCACGTTAGTCTCGATCATCGTACTTAACGATCAAGGCAGCGATGTGCTTAATGAACTTGGTAAAGGCAAATTTTGGCTTGAGCTTCGCAAGGCACTGCGTAATTGGCTAGAACCGATCGCTATCCCGAGAAAATTCCGAGTGGTCGACGAAATTCCATTGAACAGCCAAGGCAAACGCCAAGTTGCTGAAATTGAAAAACTATTCCAATAAAGCTAGTAACATGGAAAAAAGAAAACCAACTATTCAGAATATTGAAGTGAGTGACCACACCGCGGAGCTTTCGCTGCGTGTGGATGCTGACATCTTAGATTTCCAAGGTCATTTCAGTCACTTTCCTCTTTTACCCGGCGTCACTCAAATTGACTGGGCGTTGTTCTACGCCGTTCAATATTTGAACACTCCCAAGGTATTTAAAGGAATGGAAGTCATCAAATTTCAAGAGCCGATTCTGCCAAACGCCGACGTTTGCCTCTCACTCTCTTGGGACAATGAGCGCGAGAAATTGACCTTTAAGTACACATCGAAAAACGGTGAAACCTTGGTGACTCACTCTTCAGGCAAAATGAAACTGGGTGAGTCACGTGAGTGATTACCGTCCCTGCTTTTTAATTCCTTGCTACAACCACGGCAGCACAATTGCAGACGTGGTTGCGTCGTTATCCTCTTTCGATTTGCCAGTGCTGGTCGTGGACGACGGCAGCAATGAAGACACCAAACAAGCGCTTTCAGCATTGAGTGAGCAAGGGCTGATAAAACTGATTAGTTTGAGTGAAAACCAAGGCAAAGGTGGCGCTGTGATGGCAGGCCTACATCAAGCTCACCAACTTGGTTTTACGCACGCCATTCAAATCGACGCAGACGGTCAACACGACCTAGAAGCATTGCCGAAATTGCTCAGCGCCAGCGAAACAAAACCAGATAACCTGATTTCGGGCCAACCGATATACGACGAGAGCGTACCTAAATCCCGTTTGTATGGTCGCTACGCTACGCACGTGTGGGTGTGGATAGAAACCTTGTCACTATCTATCAAAGACAGCATGTGCGGTTTTCGCGCCTACCCAGTGGCGAAAACGGTCGCCGTGTTGAACAAGTACAGCATCGGCAAACGCATGGATTTTGATATCGAAATTCTAGTGCGAATGTATTGGGAAGGCGTCGACATTGATTTTGTTCCAACGCGCGTGATCTACCCTGAAGGTGGCATTTCCCACTTCGACGCATTGTGGGACAACGTCAAGATAAGCTGGATGCACACTCGCCTATTTTTTGGCATGTTGCCGCGCATTCCTTCGCTACTCGCCAGAAAGCACAGTCACACAGACGACAGCAATGCCCACTGGTCGAAACGAAAAGAACAAGGCACGATTTTAGGCATCAAAACCTTACTCGCGGTTTACCGCTTGTTCGGCAGAAAAGCGTTTGACCTGATTTTAAAATTAGTCATGCGCTACTACCACTTCACGGGTAAATCTGCCCGTGAAGCGTCTGAGATTTACCTGCAAAACTTGCAGTACTACGCAACGCAGCAGAGCATCGCACTACCAAAACAGTTGGACAGCTATCATCATCTGCTTTCTTTTGGGCGAACTATGCTCGACAAACTGGCTGCCTGGCAAGGTGACTTTAACGTCGATAACCTAACCATTCACGGCCAGCATCATTTCGAAGAGATGGCGCAGAAAAAACAAGGCGTGCTCATTTTAGGCTCGCACCTTGGCAATATCGAACTCTGCCGCGCGCTTGGTCGTCGACACTCTCATGTCAAAATCAACGCCTTGGTATTTACCCAACACGCTGAACAATTTAATGCGGTAATGAAGGCGGTAAACCCAAACTCGGAACTGAATTTGATTCAAGTCAGCTCAATGGGACCAGACACCGCGATTCTGCTTCAACAAAAAATCGAGCAAGGTGAATGGGTGGTGATCGTTGGCGATCGCACTTCTACCAGCAAAGAAAATCGGGTCGTTTGGGCAGATTTTCTTGGTAAACCAGCGCCATTTCCGCAAGGCCCATTCATGCTGGCCTCGGTATTAAAAGCGCCGGTTTATCTACTCTTCGGCCTACGCGACGATGAAGCGAACACTCCGCATTTTAATGTGTACTTTGAACACTTTAGTGACCAAATCACGCTACCACGCAAGGAACGTCAGCAGGCACTAGAACACGTTGTTCAACAGTACGCACACAGATTAGAACACCACACACTGCAAGCGCCGTTACAGTGGTACAACTTTTTTAACTTCTGGACTTTAAGTAATCAGCCACATGACAAACAACAATAATCACAACATCACTTTTGGTGCCCAATCTTTAACCATCGAAGATGTCGTTGCCATTGCTCAAGGTGCAAAGGCAAACATGAACACCTCGCCAGAATTTACCGCGAAAATTGATCGTGGCGTGGCGTTTCTGGAACGATTACTGAAAGAAGAAGGCGTTATTTACGGCGTGACCACGGGTTACGGCGATTCATGCACTGTGGCGATTCCACCTGCTCTTGTGGATGAACTTCCGTTGCACCTTACGCGCTTCCATGGCTGTGGCTTAGGTCAAATCCTTTCTCATGAGCAAGCTCGTGCGGTGTTGGCGACACGTTTATGTTCATTGTCGCAAGGCGTATCTGGCGTGTCTCACGGTCTGTTGAACCAAATCGTTACGCTTATCAATCACGATATTGCGCCGCGTATTCCACAAGAGGGCTCGGTGGGCGCAAGTGGCGATTTAACTCCTTTGTCTTACCTAGCGGCGACCTTAATTGGTGAGCGTGAAGTGCTTTACAAAGGTGATGTGCGACCAACACAAGAAGTGTTTGCAGAGCTGGGCATTGAGCCAATTCGCCTAAAACCAAAAGAAGGTTTGGCGTTAATGAACGGTACATCCGTGATGACTGCCCTCGCCTGTCTTGCCTACAAACGCGCAGAATATCTAGCGCAGCTGAGCACCAAGATTACCGCGATGGTCTCTGTGGGTATGCAAGGTAATGACTTCCACTTTGATGAAGCGTTGTTTGCGGTAAAACCTCACCCTGGTCAACAGCAAGTTGCGGCTTGGCTGCGTGATGATCTCAATGCTGAACGTCCGCCACGCAATAGCGACCGACTGCAAGATCGTTACTCGCTGCGTTGCGCGCCACACGTAATTGGCATGGTGCAAGACTCACTGCCTTGGCTACGTCAATTGATCGAGAATGAACTAAATAGTGCCAACGACAATCCAATTATCGATGGCGACAACGAGCGCGTTCTGCACGGCGGTCACTTCTACGGTGGTCATATCGCAATGGCGATGGATACGTTGAAAGTGAACATTGCCAACTTAGCTGATTTGCTGGACCGTCAGATGGCGCAACTGATGGATTACAAGTTCAATAACGGCCTACCGTTTAACTTAACTGGTGCAGAAGGCGAGCGAAAACCGATCAACCACGGCTTTAAAGCGGTTCAGATTGGTATCTCAGCGTGGACGGCAGAAGCGTTAAAAAACACCATGCCAGCGAGCGTTTTTTCTCGCTCAACCGAATGTCACAACCAAGACAAAGTGAGCATGGGCACCATTGCAGCTCGTGATTGCCTACGCGTACTTGAGTTAACAGAGCAAGTTGCTGCGGCTTCACTCCTAGCAAGCGTTCAAGCGATTGAGATTCGTCGTCGTCATAACGAATTGGACGAACACCACATGAGTCAGAGTTTGCGAGTAATTCGTGACGCCGTACTGAGCGAGTTTGAATTTGTGATTGAAGATCGCCCGTTAGAACAAGATTTGCGTCATTTTATTGAACGCATTCAGCAACGTCATTGGCCACTCTACGCGGAGGTATAATGCAAGAGCAGGTTCTCTACCCATTAGAAGCGGAGGTGACTATGGTCACCTCATTCCAAGATGCTGACCCGATGGGCGTGATTTATCACGGCAACTTCTTTCGATATTTTGAAGAAGCACGTCGTGTGCTGATGGAGAAGCTCCAATACAGCTATCGCGATATGCAAGACTCTGGGTATATGTGGCCGATCATCGACACGCGCGTTAAATACGTCAAGGCGATTCCGTTTAATCACACCATTCGCATTACCGCGCAACTCACGGAGTGGGAAAACCGCTTGCGTGTGGATTACGTGATTTACGACGCCGAAACGAATCAACGTATGTGCAAAGCGCATACAACGCAAGTCGCCGTATCCATTGAAAAGCAAGAGATGTGCTTTGTTTCTCCAGCAGTCTTTTTAGATAAAGTAGAGCAATGGCACAACCATGGGAGCCTGAACTAATGCAAAAGTGGTTACTCTCTTTTTTGTTGATATTTTCTGTTCCAGCACTGGCCACACCGACAGCAAACGTAACGGATTTGGCATCGCTTCAACAGCAGTTGTCTCAGCATGAAATCGTACGCGGAGATTTTACGCAGCAGCGTCATCTGGAAATGTTTAGTCAACCTTTAACCTCTAAAGGTCAGTTCACACTGAGCAAAACACATGGCTTGTTGTGGCAACAAACAGAACCTTTCGCAGTCAATTTGGTATTGACGGAAAACAAACTTCGTCAGACTTTTGCCAACCAAGATCCGAAAACGATCTCTGCTGAAGAAAACCCAATGGCGTTCTACTTTAGCCATGTGTTTTTATCCGTGTTCCACGGGGATACTTCTGCACTGCAAGAACAATTCACACTCGATTTTTCAGTTGAGAACACTCAGTGGCAGCTCGTTTTAGTGCCAAAACAGTCACCATTAAATGCGGTGTTTAAAGCCATCAACCTTTCCGGTAAAACGCATATTGATCGCCTAACCCTGCAAGAGCTGCGCGGCGATAAGACTGAAATCACGTTTACGAACCAGACCTCTCTACCTCAGGAACTCACGGATGCCGAAGACGCTCAATTCCGTTTCTAAACTCAGTCTCGGCACTCATACCTTTGCTCTCGTTTGGCTCAATCTCGTTGTTTTAGCGGGCGCGTTGCTACTCAAACAATGGGTTTGGAGTGCAGAATCTCCGATTGAGACCAACATTTTAAAACTGCTGCCTAAGAACCAACAAAACCCGGTGGCTGAGCAAGCCTTTGAGTCGGTCTCGGCAAGTATGAGCGACAAAGTCATTTTCGTGATCACAGCGCCGGACAAAAATGCCCTTTTTGCAGCAGCTGCTGAATTTGATAAGGGGTTACGCCAAAGTAATCATTTTCGCGATGTGGTGGGAAAAATCTCACCTCAAGAGCAGCAAGCTTGGGCGAGTTATTACTTTAAGCACCGCTTCCAATTACTGACGCCTGAACAACGAGAGCGTTTAAGCCAAAATCCAGAACAGCAAGTGCAGCATGTGATTCAATCTCTGTACAACCCGTTTTCTGGAGTGACCGGGCAAGAGTTACAAAATGACCCTTTCTTGCTATTTCGTGATTATTTAAGCCAAGTTACCCAGCAATCGTCCTCTTTCCGATTGGATAACGGCTATCTATCCGTCGAAAAAGACGGTGCTCAATACTTGCTTATTACTGCCGAACTAAAAGACTCGCCTTATAGCCTAACTGGGCAGCTTGTAGTCCCTGATATTCAAGCGCTAGAACAAAGCGTCGCGCAGAAATATGGCGCTGAAGTCGCACATACTGGCGTTCTATTTTACGCCGACTTTGGTACGCAAAGTGCCAAATCGGAGATCAGTACCATCGGTGTGTTCTCTCTGCTCGGTATCATTGCATTGTTCGTATTGGTCTTTCGTAGTGTGGTGCCACTGTCTCTCGCACTGCTTTCCATCACCATTGGTTTGCTCGTTGCGTTGTCAGTGACAACGTGGATTTTTGGAAAAGTCCATCTGTTCAGCTTAGTGTTTGGCGCAAGTTTAATCGGCGTGTCTATCGACTACGCATTCCACTACCTAACCGAACGCCTTGCGGCGGGAAATGAATGGGATAGCGAACAAGGGTTAAAGCATATTTTCATAGCGATCACACTTGGCTTAATCACCAGTTTGATCGGCTATTTGGGCATGTTAGTGGCACCGTTTCCTGGTTTGCAGCAGCTTGCGCTGTTTTCATCCATTGGTCTGATTGCCGCTTACATCACCGTGGTGGCTTGGTATCCGATACTGGCTCGTAACCCATCGCGCACCATTTCGACTTTACCGGGACAATCACTGTTGGCGAAATGGTTAACGCTTTGGAATCAACCTCGAATAAAAGTCGGATTACCGATGTTATGTGTGGTTGCGAGTGGCTTTTTCTTGCTGCAATTGAACTACGATGACGACATTCGTCTACTGCAAACGATGCCGAGCGAACTCAAGCAGCAAGAAACCTTGATTACGACGCTCAGTGGCATGCAATCTTCGCAGCAAATGTTGGTCGTTACCGCCGACGATGACGAAAACCTGATGAAAAAGCTGGAGTCTTTGACGCCAACTTTAGAAGCGTGGAAAGCGGACAGCACCATCGAAAGCTACCAGAGCCTGAGCCGCTACTTGAGCTCAGTGGAACGTCAGCAACAAGACTATCAATTGATTCGCGATCTTTACGCGACACAATCCAGCCCACTTACTTCCGGGCTGGGCTTAAGTAAAAAGCCCAAAATGGACGCCGACTTTATCCCTGTTACGGTTGAACAGTACTTGCAAAACCCGGTATCAGCGCCTGTACGTTTTCTTCATTTGGGTAAAATTAAAGAAAAATCGGCAACGGTAGTGGTGTTAAACCAATTGCAAGACTCCGCTGTTGTTAAGGCATTTGCCAAATCACAGTCTGATGTTGTCTACCTAAACAAAGCTGAGGAAATATCCGCCATATTTGGTGAATACCGAATCAAAATCATGGAGCTATTGGCAGCCGCCAGTGCTGTGATCTTTCTGGTATTAATCAAGCGGTACGGTCTGCAACACAGTTGCCGAGTTTTACTGCCATCATTGATTGCTTGCGCCTGCGGTCTTGCAACTGCTGTCGCGATGGGAACAACATTAAACCTGTTCAACTTGCTTGGCTTGGTGCTCATTCTTGGTATAGGGATCGATTACACTCTGTTCTTTGCCGAGAAAGCCCGCAGTGTGAGCACACTATTGGCGATCACCCTTTCGGCAATGACCACTGTGTTGTCATTTGGATTGCTGTCACTCAGCCAAACTCACGCGATTCACAGTTTTGGCATTACGGTGTTAAGTGGTATTTTTGTCGCTTGGCTGCTCTCTCCGATTGCAATTAAAACAGAGGAAACGACGTCATGATTTTCAATCACGCCTTTCGCTGCGCGACGTTATTCGCACTGAGCCTGTTTTTAAGTGCATGCAGCTTGGTCCCTCACCAATCGACGCCTCAGGTCGACATTGCCGAGCACACCCAAGTTAGCTTGCCCACTCCCGCAAGCTTGGGCTATCAGTTGTCTGCCAGTCAGTTAATTACGGCTTCTTGGGCAATAGATGGTAAAACCAAATCTGAGCAACTTCCGGTACAACTGCAAGTGATCAACAACGAAGTGGTGCTGGCAGGCTTCTCATCCTGGGGGACGAGAGTACTCTCACTGTCTTACGATGGAGAACAAATTCAAACCGAAGTGCTCAACGGTTTACAAGGTTCGCTACCGCAGCCAGAACAGGTATTATTTAACCTGATGATCACGCTCTGGCCGAGTTCCGCTTGGGAAGGGTCGTTAAATGAGGTAAGGTGGCGAATTATTGATAAAAATAATTCTCGCGCCATCTTTGATAGCGACGGTGAAAAGATCATTAAGATTCAATACAGCTCTTCTAACAAGTTAGAGGGTAAGATTGATTTTCATCACCTCAAACATCAGTTTTCAATTTCTATTCAAACACTGCAACATCAGATTAATTAAGAACAATTTAGAATAACAATATGCCTATTCGCTCTTCTCAACCTTTGTATATTCAGGCCTGTGGCTTTCACTCTGCCATGGGACAAGATGATGCGCTCATCCACCAGTGTTTATCGGGAGCGAAGCCATCCAACATGGTGGTTGACCAAGATATTTTAAATTCAGGCCGCCAAACAGTAATCGGTCGAATTGCACAGACGTTACCGCAATTACCGACCGCACTCAGCCAGTTTGATACGAGAAACAACCGCCTCGCACTTTCGGCTTTGCTGCAAATCGAAGGCGACGTGCGTGACGCCATTGCTAAATATGGTCGTGACCGTATCGCAGTCGTGATCGGCACCAGCACATCTGGCATTTCAGATGGCGAAATCGCATTTGGTGAAAAGCTGGCAAAGGGTAATTTTCCTGCCGACTACCATTACACCAAACAAGAGCTTGGCAACTGCAGCGATTTTATTGCCGCCTACTTTGATTTGAGCGGCCCACATTACTCAGTTTCAACCGCCTGTTCTTCTAGTGGGCGTGTCTTTTTAACCGCGCAGCGCCTGATTCGCTCTGGCATTGTTGATGCGGTTATTGTGGGTGGTGTAGATACCATTTGTCGCCTCACACTAAACGGCTTTAACGGTTTAGAAGCTCTATCCGATACTCTTTGCAAACCGTTTGACCAACATCGTAACGGCATCAATATCGGCGAAGCCGCAGCATTAATGTTGCTAAGCAAAACACCTGCGCCCGTTGCTCTTCTCGGAGCTGGCGACAGCTCAGACGCACATCATATTTCCGCACCACATCCAGAAGGGTTAGGCGCAGAACAAGCGATGAAAAAAGCGTTGGCCAATGCAGGACTTACAGCGCAAGACATTGGTTACATCAACGCGCATGGCACAGCAACGCCGTTAAACGATGCGATGGAAAGCAAAGCCATTCATCGCTGCTTTGGTGACTCCGTTCCCGTAAGCTCGACAAAGCCACTTACCGGACACACATTAGGCGCAGCAAGTGCAACGGAAGCCGCGATCGCTTGGCATATTCTCAAGTACAACCTTGATTTGCCAATACAACACTGCGAAACCAAAGCAGACGATATCCATATATCGTTAGTTGAGACGCCAACCAAACTGGGTAACAAAGCGATTCTCAGCAACTCTTTTGCTTTTGGTGGCAATAATATTAGTCTTATTTTTGGTTACGCTCATGACTAAACTTCCTCCCATCGAACAACTTTTGCCACACGACAAACCAATGATCTTGGTTGATCGTGCTTTGGATGTTCAACAAGATACGATTCACTGTCAGGTTGATATCGCAGAACACAATCCGTTCTTCGACTCGGCCTCTCAAACTGTGCCAGCTTACGTTGGCATTGAGTTTATGGCGCAATCTGTCGCGGCGTGGTCTGGTTACCACGCATTAATGAAAGAACAAGCGCCACCGATTGGCTTTTTGCTTGGTAGCCGTCGATACACGTCTGAATGCGATACGTTTTCTCGCGGACAGGTGCTCGATGTGTATGCTGAAAAAGTTATGGAAGATAACGGTATGGCGGTTTTTTCAGCCCGTATTGAGCTACAAGGAACTGTTGTAGCGACTTGCCAATTGAACGTTTACGTTCCATCAGAAGAAAAATTACAAGAAATGAAAATCAGGAGTCAACAATGACCCGACAAGTCCTCGTTACAGGTGCCAGCAAAGGCATCGGCAAAGCCATTGCCGTTCAATTAGCCAAAGATGGTTTCCAAGTCATTGTCCATTACATGGGCGATCAACAAGGCGCGCAAGACACCCTAAACACCATCGAACAGCATGGTGGTAGCGGTCGTCTTATCCAATTCGACATCAGTGACCGTGCAGATTGTCGTGAGAAGCTAGAAGCCGATATCGCCGAACACGGCGCTTACTATGGCGTCGTAAACAACGCTGGCATCACAAAAGATACCGCTTTCCCTGCGATGACCGAAGAAGAATGGGATGGTGTGATTCATACCAACTTAGATAGCTTCTACAACGTTCTTCACCCTTGTGTTATGCCAATGGTGCAAAAGCGCAAAGGCGGCCGAATTGTTACGCTTGCATCAGTCTCTGGCCTAATGGGGAATCGTGGTCAAACTAACTACAGCGCAGCGAAAGCGGGCGTAATTGGTGCAACAAAATCACTCGCGCTTGAACTGGCAAAACGCAAAATCACCGTCAACTGCGTTGCTCCAGGGCTTATCGACACAGGCATGGTAGACGAACACGTGAAAGAACACGCGATGCCGCAAATTCCTCTGCGCCGCATGGGAGAGCCAGAAGAAGTTGCTGGTTTAGTCAGTTACCTTATGTCTGACATCGCAGGCTATGTAACTCGCCAAGTCATTTCGGTAAACGGAGGCCTAGTATGAGCCGTCGAGTTGTTGTAACCGGAATGTCGGGCGTGACTGCGTTTGGTAACGATTGGCAATCTGTCGAACCAAAACTGCGTGACTGCCAGAACGCGACGCAATACATGCCTTCTTACGAACAGTATGAAGGTTTGAACACCAAGCTCGCGGCACCCATTTTAGATTTTGATCTGCCAAAGCACTACAAGCGCAAGCAAGTACGCGGCATGGGCCGTGTTTCCAAATTAGCGACCGTCGCAACAGAAAACGCACTAAGCCAAGCAGGTTTGATTGGTAACGACGTACTCACCAATGGTCAAACGGGTATCGCATACGGCTCATCAACAGGCAGTACTGACGCAATCGGCGCATTTGGTGTCATGCTGAATGAGAAAACCACTAAAGCGATCACCGCAACGACTTACGTGCAGATGATGCCACATACCACGGCGGTGAACGTTGGTCTATTTTTCGGTTTGAAAGGCCGAGTGATCCCAACCAGTAGTGCATGTACCTCCGGCAGCCAAGCAATCGGCTACGCCTACGAAGCGATCAAACACGGCTACCAAACGGTCATGGTTGCTGGTGGCGCTGAAGAATTGTGTCCAACGGAATCCGCTGTCTTCGATACCCTTTTTGCCACCAGTCTGAAGAATGAAGACCCGAAAAGCACACCAAGACCTTATGACTCCGATCGCGATGGTTTGGTGATTGGTGAAGGTGCGGGAACGCTGGTTCTGGAAGAGTACGAACACGCCGTCGCTCGTGGCGCGAAAATCTATGCAGAAATCATCGGTTTTGCCAGCAACTGTGATGCCGCACACGTCACTCAACCACAGATGGAAACCATGCAAATCTGTATGGAAATGGCTTTGCAAAACGCGGGCATTCCTGCGGAGAAGATCGACTATGTATCTGCTCACGGCACTGCCACCGACCGCGGTGATATTGCAGAAAGCAACGCAACAGCGAATGCTCTGGGCAAAGTGCCAATCAGTTCACTCAAGAGCTACTTTGGCCACACACTAGGCGCGTGTGGCGCAATTGAAGCGTGGCTAGGTTTAGAAATGATGCACACAGGCTGGTTCAACCCAACGCTCAACCTAGAAAACCTCGACGAGCAATGTGGCGATTTAGACTACATCGCCGGACAAGGCCGAGAACTGGACGTGAAATATTTGATGAGTAACAACTTCGCCTTTGGCGGCATCAACACCTCCATCATCTTTAAAAAGGTGTAATGCCCTTAGTAAATGCAAAAGCGCTGGTTAACCAGCGCTTTTTTGTTGGTTGCCTATCAGGTTCATATATCACGCTGTAACGGCAAACAAGACATTACCATTCCGCGATACAAAGGCGACTTTTAACACCACGAATTTGTAATCCCATCGCTTCAAAGACATGCTCAAAATCTTGACAAGATGCAGGCACATTAGGTAGCGACAATGAAGCCTCGGTAAAAAACGTCCGACTCAAATTATCCGTCTCTCCCCAAGCTAACTGCCACCAATCCAAAATTCGCGGCTTGGATGCGTTTAATCGATAGCTAGCAGGAATACGATCACGCTTGTTTAGGTTTTCAACCTTAGATGTTGGTAGTAAGTTCCACTTATCATTGTTGGGCCAATAAGCAAATGGCAAACAGTGATCAACGTGATACTCATTTCGTAATTTGCTTCCACTCCATACACTGACAATGTCGCAATGGCTGAGCTTCAACTGTTCAATTCTCTTTCGCACGACTCGCGTATCATGGTCTTTATCAATCCAGACCAAACAATCATGATACGTTTGCAGTGGAATACCCCGCTCTTGATTAGACCGAAATCGTTGCATTTCCATAATCCATTGGTTGACCACCAGCGGCTCAATCCAAGAGTTATACAATCGAAAACAATCCCAAAGGCTTTCATCCAACACAAACAGCCCATAACCTTCGAGGAACTCGCTATCCACAACAATTGAACGTTTTGGCTTCTTAGCTGAACGAATCATTTCAAAGTAAGGGTTTGATTTATCACCTTGATAGGTAAAAGTGACGGGACCATCTTTTATGGTTTTTAAGCTGTCTTTTATCGCTTTATCAAGCGCCACTGCATCTTCACCAAAAAATGTCGTGCCTATAGCAAGATCATCAGGACTTAAATGGGAAAGTCTGCCCCAGCCATCGGGCTTTATAAAACCTAGCCCTTTAGACGAGTTCGAGCTTTGCTGGATGTTCTCTTTATCGATTAAACGCTTAAATTGACGAATCCAATATAAGCCAACTAATCCTAATGGGATTGCAACTTTACCTTCGCTGCGATCAACCACTGCACCAGAATGAGCGTCTGCAATACGTAGTAAAGTACGTAGTAGTGCGAGCTTATAGGTAGCCGATTTGGAATCATTGACGATAATGTGGCGAACCTTATTCAGATCACCGGAACCATCATCAGGCAAAGACATCACTACAGTTTGCCAAGATACACCCGTTCGCTTTAACTGATCGTCATCGAGAGATACGTTTCTCACCATTAAAGCGCTATTCTTTGCAAACTTTTCGAGCTCTTCAACCGATACGGGATAAGCTTTACGACCGTCAGAAAAGTCACCGTGACGAAGGCTAATCACCAATCGACCATTAGGCGCTAACAAATTTGCAAGTTTGCGAAATGCACGTTCACGGTGCGTAGGCGCAAGATGCATCCATACCGCACTGACAAGAATTAAATCGAAGCGAAAGCCAAGATTAATGGTTTTCTCAAGCTTAGGTAATGCATCTTCAAGCCAAGTAACGGAATCGCCACAGTAAGACTTACCAAGCCTTAGAAGTGCTTGAGCAGGCTCGATCGCAACAACTTCACACCCATGCTCAGCCATCCATTTCGCGTCTCGACCAGAGCCCGCGCCAACATCTAACACACGATCTCCAGCCTGGGGCCAGAAGACTCTCCAACTCGCGTGGACATCCTCAAACTGGATCGATGTGTATTGCTTCGCGAAAGAGTCGGCGTGTCGGTCATAAAAGTTAGAAGTGGCAGGCATAAAGGTTAACGAAAGGTAATTAATATGCGTCCATATTAATTGCTAGAAATTGCAATGGCTAGAATGCCATTCAAAAGTTGTAGATAGAGTGGCAATTACAGCCAAAAACCTAAAAACGACAAAGCCCCGACAACTCAAAGAGTTATCAGGGCTTTTGAATAAATGGCACGCCCTATTGGATTCGAACCAATGACCACATCCTTAGAAGGGACGTGCTCTATCCAGCTGAGCTAAGGGCGCGCTACAGGGACAGGATTATACGAGTTCAAACGGGTAAATCAACGGGTTTTCATAACATTCTGATCTGAATGCCTAAAAAAAGTCCATTAAAACGCTTAATGTTCAAAAACACCACAAAGCAAACGTTTGCGTATGGATGTTGATAAGAAATTCTGCGACAATGCGCCGCAGATAATCTGCCTTCTTAATTTATAAGGAAAGTCATGACTGCTCAAAATATAGACGGAACTCTCATTTCCCAAACTGTTCGATCCGAAGTGGCTGCACGTGTTAAAGCACGTGTTGAAGCTGGGCTACGTGCTCCTGGTTTAGCAGTGGTTCTAGTTGGTGAAGATCCTGCTTCTCAGGTTTATGTCGGTAGCAAACGCCGCGCATGTGAAGAAGTTGGGTTTGTTTCTAAGTCTTTTGACCTTCCTGCGTCTAGCTCAGAAGAAGAGTTACTAGCGCTGATTGATGAATTAAACAACGATGATGAAATTGACGGCATTCTAGTGCAATTACCCCTTCCTGCGGGCATAGACACAACACATGTTTTAGAGCGCATTCACCCAGAGAAGGACGTGGATGGCTTCCACCCTTATAACGTTGGCCGTCTTGCGCAACGTATTCCAAAGCTTCGCTCTTGCACGCCAAAGGGCATCATTACCCTACTCGACCGTTACAACATTGAGCTGCGTGGTAAACATGCGGTTGTGGTTGGCGCATCAAACATTGTTGGTCGTCCAATGACACTTGAGCTGCTGCTTGCGGGCTGCACAACAACAACATGTCACCGTTTTACCAAAGACCTAGAGAGTCATGTGCGTCAAGCTGACGTTGTCGTGGTTGCGGTTGGTAAGCCTAACTTTATCCCTGGTGAGTGGATTAAAAAAGGCGCAGTGGTGGTCGATGTCGGTATTAACCGTCTTGACTCAGGCAAACTAGTTGGCGACGTGGAGTACGACAAAGCACGTGAAAGTGCGAGCTTTATTACTCCTGTTCCTGGTGGCGTTGGCCCAATGACCGTCGCAAGTTTAATTGAGAACACGATGCTCGCTTGCGAACAGTTCCACACAGACAAATAACGTAAATTTCAGATACGAAAAAGGCTCCGCGAGGAGCCTTTTTGCTAATTGTTGATATCTATTTCAATTACAGACTTAAAATCACGCCCGCAATAGAAGCGCTCATTAAGTTCGCCATGACACCAGCGATAATCGCACGGAAACCATGCTTAGAAACAAATGCACGCTTTTCTGGTACCAAAGAGCCTAACCCACCAATCAGCATCGCCATGCTTGAGATGTTTGCAAAGCCACACAAAGCAAACGTCACGATTGCTTGTGAGTGTTCACTAAGTTGAGACTTCACTTCTGCAAGCTGGATGAAAGCGACGAACTCGTTCACCACGATCTTGTTACCAATAAGCGAGCCCGCCGTAATCGCCTCTTCCCATGGCACACCTAACAACCATGCGACAGGTGCAAATACGTAGCCTAAGATAAGCTCAAAGCTTAGTGGCGTACCAATAAGGTCTCCAACCCAACCTAGCATCCCGTTCAACAACGCGATTACGCTGATGAACGCTAACAACGTACCACCGACCGATACAGCGATACGAACACCCGCCATTGCGCCATCGGCTAACGCTTCAACCACGTTAGTTGCACGTGGAATTTCAACTTGGCTAATGTCGATATCTGCTGCTTTATCCGTATCTTCTGGCATTAAAATTTTTGCCATCAACAAGCCGGCAGGTGCCGACATAAATGCAGCAGCAATAAGATAATTGAGGTCGACACCCAGTGATGCGTAACCAACCAACGTTCCGCCAGCAACTGACGCTAAACCACCTGTCATAACTGCAAAGAACTGCGAGTCAGTCATGTGTTTTAGGTAAGGCTTTACCATTAATGGTGCTTCAATGGTGCCAACAAAGATATTCGCCGTAGCAGACAAAGACTCAGCACGACCGATACCTAGCAGCTTTTGAATACCACCACCGATAAAGTTAATGATTTTTGGCATCACACCAATGTGATAAAGACCTGAGATAAGAGAGGAGAAGAAAACGATGATACCCAGAACATTGATCGCAAAGGTGAAGCCCCCTGTCGCCAAATTACCGAATAAAAACGCAATGCCCTCTTGACCATAGTTGATCAAATTCGACACAACACTGCTCACTGAATTCAGCGCATCTCGTCCTGCTGGTACATATAAAACCAACAACGCAAACAGTACCTGCAAAGCAAACGCAAACGACACCGTTCTCAGCTTTATATTTTTTCTATTTGTAGAAAGTAGCCATGCTAGGAATAGTATGGCTACGATACCAATAATTGAGTTCATAAAATGAATCCGACAGAAGGGGGATATGGAAGGCACCGGATTGTATAGCGGACTCAAAATGCTGCAAGTTGAGGATGTTAACAGTGTGAAAAGTTTAAGCGACCAATAACTGACCAACAAAATAACCAATTGAATTTATTGAAGATAAACGTTTGCTTATTTTAATTATTTCCATATGGAAAATATGTTTCTGGTTCAGGAAAAATTTTTGTGAAGTGAATCACCTTATGTGTCGTTCTACAACGTCATTGATCCTGTTATTTAGGAATAGAGATGTAAGGCGCCAAACGTTGGTCCCAATGACAAGGGTTGCCGATCTTCTGTTTGATAAAGTTAATCACTGCGGATATTTTTTTTGGCATATGCTGGCGGCTTGGGTATACCGCATAAAACGGCATCGACTGGCTGGCTTTCCAGTCAGGTAACAGCTGTATTAACTTACCCGTTCTAAACTCATCCCCCAGCAAGTAAGTGGCAAGGTAGGCAATACCCCAACCTGCAATAGCCGCATCCCGAACGGCTTCTGCCAGATCCACTGAATAGTTACCCGAGACTTTTACGTTCAATTCTTGCTGATCTTTGGTAAACGCCCACCCCGTATAGTCACGCTCCCAGCTTCTGTATATGAGGCAGTTGTGAGCAGATAGGTCATCCGGTTCTGCTGGCGTGTCATGTTTCAATAAGTAATCTGGCGATGCCGCAACAACAAACTGGCAATCCGTCAAACGCTGCGCAATGTAACCTTCAGGCAAATGCTCGTTGTTGGTTACCCATAAATCGAGCCCTTCGGCTAACATATCGACCTTATAGTCAAACAGATGTACTTCCACTTGAAGTTGAGGATACAGTTCGCGTAACTCTTGAATCGCTGGAATAATGTGTAAGGTACCAAATGATTGCGACAACCCAAGACGTACCAAACCTGCTACTTCATCCCGCTGGGTTTCCATCTCTAATGTGGCGCTGCTCACCGCTTGTACCACTTGCTCACAGTGATGAAAAAAGGTTTTCCCTGCCTCAGTCGGCGTAAAGCTTCGCGTAGTGCGTTGAACAAGCTTGATACCAAGAGACGCTTCTAACTGACTCAACTGTTTACTCACATGAGACACCGACACGCCTAAGCTCTTTGCAGCAGCTGTGAAGCTTTTGTGTTTAAGAAGAGCGGAGAAAATCACCATTTGTGCGGCACGTTCAGATAACACGCTTTACCTCGATTTGGTTATAGAAAAAACAAAGGGCTCCGAAGAGCCCTTGTATTGAAGACTGAATGCCAAATTGTTTGATGGCAGATCAGTATTTAATGCGGTCAGCCAAGTGACTCACAGCAAGTGCGAAGTAGTAAGAGCGGTTCCACTTCATCAATACGTTGTAGTTATTGTAAACCAGATACGTACGACCATTCTCGTCGTCCGGCATGATCAACCATGCTTTGATGTCTTCATCCAGTTTTGGCAACGGGCTACCGTCATATTTTGTGATACCTAATTGGCTCCACTCTTGAAGGTATTTGCCTTTTTCAGCCGTGCGCCCTTCTAGGCTGCGATCAATATTTTTAGGAACCTTAACTTGGCGACCCCAAGTATATTTATCATCCCAACCAGACTTGCTCAAATAGTTAGCGGTTGATGCAAACACGTCCGCTTCAGATTGCCATATGTCTTTTTTACCATCACCGTTGCCGTCAGCAGCAAAACGAAGGAAAGAGCTTGGCATAAACTGGCATTGACCCATCGCACCAGCCCATGAGCCTTTAAAGTTCTCTAGCTCAATATGGCCTTGATCGAGGATCTGAAGTGCCGACATGGTCTCTTTCCGGAAAAACTCTTCACGACGGCCTTCAAATGCCATTGTGGATAGTGCATCAATCACTTTAAAGTTGCCGGTAAACTTACCAAAGTTACTTTCAACTCCCCAAAGTGCCACAATAAAGCGCGGGTGGACACCGTACTCATCGCCTATACGCTTTAGCTCAGTGTAATGCTCTTTGTAGAGTTGTCTGGCTTGCTTCACCTTCCACTCAGGCACCGCGCGAGGAATGTACTCATCCAATGTCAGTTTCTTTTCTGGTTGGTTTCGGTCCGCTTTTACTGCTCGGGGCTTGTACTCAACATTAGCAAAAGCAGCACTAATGACCTGCTCTGAGATACCTTTATCACGAGCTTCAGCACGCAGCTTATTCAAGTATTCATCAAAACCCTCGCTACTTGCAAAAGCCGAGGTACACATACCAACGCTAAGCATGGTAGCCAGTATCTTTTTCATATTGCCCTCCTTGAGCAAGGCAGAAATCCCAGATGAAAAACGATGACGTTATTCGCCTTTCTGCTGGGCTTTTTGTTCTTTGTACTTTTCTAATAGGTTCTCCGGCGGCGGTGGAACCTGAAGAAAGAAGCCATCATTTTGTAATGAAGCCTTCACTTTTTCGATATCAACTTGTGCCAATTTACGGCCATCAAGTTTAATCGTCATGACAGCGATAGGCTTACCGAACATCTGCATTAAGGTGTCAGGAACCTGTGAAAAATCATCCTTTTTCGGAATATAGAGATAAGTACCTTCTTTTTTCGAGCTTTTATAAATAGAACAAAGCATGACACGCCTTTTATGCTGATTTAGCCGCGTTGAGTGCGGATTAGGTTGTAAACGTCAAATTCTCGCAAACTTAATAGCAAATTTGAGATTAATTCACCTATTTGCCCACGAGAGAACTTGCTGCGTCAAAGGATGAAATATAACATGACATACCTAGTTTAAGGCAACGCTCTTTCAATAAAGGCAAGAAGTCCACGATGACCCATTCACCAGACCTTAAAGGTAGCAGTTTTACATTGTCAGTTTTACACCTTTCTGACAATGAGATCGCAAAGACTGTCGAATTTTTGCAAGAAAAAGTTTCTCAAGCACCTTCTTTTTTTGCATCCGCGCCTTTGGTAATCAATATAGCAAAAGTACAAGGCGACATTGATTTCCCTAAGCTTAAACAAGGCATCTCAGATGCTGGTTTTATTCCGGTCGGTGTAACGGGCTGTAAAGACAAGCGTGTACAAAACCTTGCTTCCGAAGCTGGCTTCGCCATTATGTCGGCGAGCAAATCGCCAAGCCAAGCACCTGCCAAAATGGCACCAACGAAAGTAGTTCGTACGCCTGTCCGCTCAGGACAACAGATCTACGCAAAAGATGGTGATTTGGTGGTGCTAGCGCACGTAAGTGCAGGTGCTGAAGTCATTGCTGACGGCTCTATTCATATCCATGGCACACTTCGAGGTCGTGCGATTGCAGGAGCAAGTGGTCAGCAGGAAGCGCGTATTATTTGCCACGATTTACAAGCAGAACTGGTATCCATTGCGGGTGACTACTGGTTAAGCGATCAAATTGAAAGCGAGTACTGGCAAAAGAAAGTAATGATCAGTAAAGCCGATGAATCATTACATTTAGAAGTTCTCGCGATTTAATCTAAAAAGGAAAAAAAATGGCACGCATTATTGTAGTAACGTCTGGTAAAGGTGGCGTTGGTAAAACCACTTCAAGCGCAGCCATCGCCTCTGGTCTAGCTCTTAAGGGAAAAAAGACCGCGGTGATCGATTTTGACATCGGTTTGCGTAACCTCGATCTAATCATGGGCTGTGAGCGCCGCGTCGTGTATGACTTTGTGAACGTCATTAACGGTGAAGCGACATTAAACCAAGCGCTGATCAAAGATAAGCGCACGGACAACCTATTTATTCTTCCTGCTTCTCAAACTCGTGATAAAGACGCACTGACAAAAGATGGTGTTCAGCGCGTATTCGGCGAACTTGATGAAATGGGCTTTGATTTCATTATTTGTGATTCACCAGCAGGTATCGAGCAAGGCGCGTTAATGGCCTTGTACTATGCCGATGAAGCCATTGTCACAACGAACCCAGAAGTCTCTTCTGTGCGTGACTCTGACCGCATTCTCGGTATTTTAGATTCCAAGTCACTGCGTGCAGAACAAGGGCTAGAGCCAGTAAAACAGCACCTTCTACTGACTCGCTACAACCCATCTCGCGTCACTCAAGGCGAAATGCTAAGCGTTGAAGACGTTGAGGAGATCTTACATATTCCACTTCTGGGCGTGATTCCAGAAAGCCAAGCCGTGCTTAACGCGTCAAACAAAGGTGTGCCAGTCACTTTTGACGATAACACCGATGCGGGTATGGCTTATTCTGACACCGTTGATCGCTTATTAGGCAATCAGGTTGAATTTCGTTTCCTTACTGAGGAGAAGAAAGGACTCTTTAAACGACTCTTTGGAGGCTAGACATGTCATTATTAGAATTTTTCCGTCCACAGAAGAAAACTTCTGCGAATCTAGCTAAAGAGCGTTTGCAAATCATTGTCGCAGAGCGCCGCAGCCAAAATGATCCTGCGCCGTCTTACTTGCCTCAATTAAAAGAAGACATCTTGAAGGTGATCAGCAAGTACGTGGCAATTGATCCAAATATGGTTGACTTAACATTTGAGCACAAAGACGACGATATCTCAGTTCTTGAGCTGAATGTGAAGCTACCAGACGAAGAAAAGTAATCAGTTTCTCTCGCAAGACGAATGCTCTAATTAGAACGAAAAAGGTTGGCATCGAGGCCAACCTTTTTCATCTTTCATTACTTTAATGCTTTGTTCATCTTGTCGCCGAGTAAATCCAAACGCCACCCTTGCATCAAATCAGGCAATACTTCTGGGTCACGATCTTTTTTCCAAACCCAACTGATCAACTGGTTGATCTGCTTTTTAGAGGCAAGGAACTCCGTGGCTAAACCTGACTTCTGCGAAGCCGATTTCACCAAGTCTTTCATATTTTTGAAGACCTGCTTGTAACCCGGATAGTCCATTAAACGCTCAATTTTCGCAGGATACTCTTCAGAAGGTGTTTGCTTCGCTTGTTTAACAATCGCGGCAATCTTCGCGCCATGGCGGTTAATCGCTCGGATATCAATATCTTCTGCTTCCATCTTCTTAAAGTTCGTTAAACCAAGACGAGCGACCGTTAATAGATCACCTTCTTTGAAGATAAAGTTCAGCGCTAAATCTCGTTTGATTGCTTCACGATAACGCCACGTCGCCAATGGCTTTAAAATCGCCAGCTCAGAAGGTTTTAATTGCCAAGCGCCCTTAATATCAAGGTAGGCATTCTCTTCATTGGTTACGCGAATACGTTTCGAAACGAGTAAATCACTTTCTTGCTGTACAGCTTCCCACCAACCTGCTTGCGTCACCTTATCGAACAGCTTTTCGTATAACGGTAACAAGTAATGAACATCTGCGGCAGCATAATCTAATTGCTTTTGTGTCAGTGGACGAGCCATCCAGTCGGTACGTGATTCACTTTTGTCGAGCTCTACGCCTAAATATTCTTCCACCAGCGATGCGAAGCCTGTCGATAGGCCGTGACCGAGAAAAGCGGCCATCAGCTGCGTATCCACCATAGGGAATGGTGTACAACCAAAAGCGTTTTGGAAAACTTCTAAATCTTCACCACATGCGTGCAGCACTTTTAGCACAGAAGTATCTTTTAATAGCGCTACAAACGGCGTCATATCCGTTAATTCAGTCGGATCAATCAGCGAGAGGCGATTACCATCGAAAAGCTGAATCAGACCTAACTGCGGGTAGAAAGTGCGAATACGAACGAATTCGGTATCCAGCATCACTACGTCTGCCTCTCGGGCATGAGTGCAAACCTCTTCTAGGTCTTTGTTTTTAGTAATAATTTGATAGTTCACATACTTCTCGCTATAAAAAATGCCAGCAAAACGCTGGCATTCTATCATTTTTTAAATCTCTCGACTCGACGAAATCGGCTTATGCGCTTTTCTTCGCAAGTTCAGCGTCATTCTCTTCGCGTAAAACACGACGCAAGATCTTACCGACATTGGTTTTAGGTAAGTCTTCGCGGAACTCAACCAACTTCGGAACTTTGTAGCCAGTTAAGTGTTCTCGACAATGCGCGATCACTTCGTCTTTGGTCAAGCTCGGATCGCGTTTCACGACATAAATCTTCACTAATTCACCAGACACTTCATGCGGCTGACCAATAGCAGCAACTTCAAGTACTTTGCCGTGTAGTGCTACAACGTCTTCAATTTCGTTCGGGTAAACATTAAAGCCTGATACTAAGATCATGTCTTTCTTACGGTCAACGATATGCAGAAAGCCTTCGTCATCGAACTTAACGATGTCGCCAGTTGATAGCCAGCCGTCTTCGTTAATCGTATCTTTCGTTGCTTCAGGTCGTTGCCAGTAACCTTGCATAACCTGAGGACCACGAACTTGAAGTTCACCAGTTTCAGTATTCGCAAGAGCGTTGCCTTCTTCGTCCACGATACGAACTTCTGTTGATGGTACCGGCAGACCAATAGAGCCATTGTATTCAACAAGATCATGCGGATATGCCGCCACCAACGGAGAACATTCTGTTAGACCGTAACCTTCGAGCAAATAGCAACCCGTGGTCTTTTGCCATCTTTCTGCCACTGAGCGCTGCACTGCCATGCCGCCGCCAACGGCTAAACGTAGATTACTGAAATCCAACTCGTGGAAATCTTCATTATTGACCAATGCATTAAATAAGGTATTCACGCCCGTAATCGCAGTAAACGGATGCTTTTGTAGCTCTTTCACGAACCCTGGAATATCTCTAGGGTTGGTAATAAGTAAGTTACGACCACCCATTTCGACAAACAGCAGACAGTTTACGGTAAGAGCAAATACGTGATACAGCGGTAATGCTGTCACGACTAATTCACGCCCCGGAGATAAAACCGGTCCGTACGCGCCTTTTGCCTGTAGAACGTTCGCAATCATGTTGCGGTGAGTCAGAATCGCGCCTTTCGCGACACCTGTCGTCCCCCCCGTATATTGCAGGAATGCAATGTCATCCCCAGACATAAACGGTTTAACGTATTGTAGACGACGACCTTTACGTAGAGCCTGACGCATTGAGATTGCACCAGGTAAATCGTACTTAGGCACCATGCCCTTAACGTACTTCACGACAAAATCGACAATCGTACCTTTCGCTCGTGGCAGCATTTGACCAAGACTGGTTAACACTACGTGTTTGACTGGTGTTTTATCGACGATTTGTTCTAGCGTATTCGCAAAGTTAGACACAATCACAATCGTCGTCGCACCTGAGTCATTCAATTGGTGTTCAAGTTCACGAGGAGTGTAAAGTGGGTTAACGTTTACGGCGATACAACCTGCACGCAAAATACCAAATAATGCTACTGGGTATTGCAGTAAGTTTGGCATCATCAGAGCAACGCGGTCACCCTTTTGCAGTTTTAACTCGTTTTGCAGATACGCTGCGAATGCGCGACTACGCTCTTCCAATTTACGGAAGGTCATAACCGAGCCCATGTTCATGAATGCTGGTTGGTCTGCATATTTTTGTACAGACTGTTCAAACATTTCTACCAAAGACTCATATTGCTCTGGATTAATGGTTTCAGGTACGTCACTTGGATAACGTGAAAGCCATGGTTTATCCACGATGTTACTCCTCGTTTATAACTGGCTAAAAAATAGCGTCCTTTTTATTTTGAAAGCTATTACAGCACAGCGAACGTGCTTGAGCACGCAACTCTCAAACACTTGTTTAAATTTTGTTAACTACACCAAGAATTCGCGTTGCGACCTCGAGTATTTGCTCTAAATGACAGTGATGACCACCCTTGACAGAAACCACTTGCGGTGGGTTCTCTCCCCAATCAGCTTGGTTAGATGGTAAATTCTGAAATCCTTGATCGCCTAATACAATCAAATGAGGACAACGTATTTGGCTGGTAATCGAGTTAGCATGCGCTTGCGCCATTCGGTAAAGCGACGCACATTTTAACTTGGCGTCATGCCGCCAATACCATTTATCTCCTCGCTGCTCTGTTCCACGCTCGACTATCGGTAGAAGCTGCTCAGCGGTTAATTGGTTGGCTTGCATGCGTAATTTTAACGCCAGATCGAAGGAGGCAATGGCTCGCTCTGGCTTGTTTTGCTGTCTTATTCGACTTAAAACGCCATCGCGAAGACGAGGCAAACTGTTAATAGGATCCTCATGAAGAGGTCCTGCTCCCTCAATTTGCACAAGAGCTTCAACCTGCTCTGGAAACGCTGCACTATAGCAACTTGCGATTAAAGCACCAAGTGAATGCCCTACTAATATCAGTCTGTTTGGTGATAATTCGTCCAAAAACTGATACAAATCGGCAATATAGTCGTGAAAGGGGTAATAATTATCGTGAGATTTATGACTCGATAAACCGTGACCAAAATGATCGATGGCGAGGAGGTGTAAGTGAGGATTAAGTTGATTCAACTGCTCCATGAGCGCTTTAAAGCTGCCCGCATTATCTAACCACCCATGAAGAAAAACGACTGACAAGTCAGCCGTTTTCTCGTTCCCTATCTCAAGGGCTGCCATTTTGCCGGCAGGAAGCTCGAATTGACGCTCATGCATCGCAGATTATTTGACCTGTTTTATCACTTTACCGTCTTGCGGGAAATCATTACGCCACATGCGGCAGTTAATCGAGTAACATGGGTAAAAGTAGGTTGGCGAGTCATACATGCGTACACGTTCTTCAATTTTCCATAAACGGTACCCTTCCCCCTTAATTACCGGGAAGATGTAACCGTGCTCACCGATCTTTCCTTCTTCTTCCCCTGCTCCTTTGCCTACAACCGTCACCAAACGGCCTTCACTAAAGGCGACAGGCTCTAAATAGCCATCAAAATAGGCGACAAAACGCCCCGTAGGCTCTTCATCAATATCAGGTTTACCAGACTCACTGATAGGAAGGTTTACAATCTCTAGACGCGTTTTATCTTTAAAGTTATCCACTTTAGCGATGATTCCACCAAGGCGAACATCTTCACTCACTTGCCCCTGAGACTCAGCAAACGCTTTATAGTCTGTAACGACCAATTCTGTGCTTGCATTTAGCTCCTCTGGCAAAGAGCTACACGCAGACAAACCAACCGTAGCAAATAATGCGAGAAAAAACCGTCCAAAAACCTTCATAAACCACCTTTCAATATTAGTAACCCCAAGCTGGGGAGATCTCACACGTAAATATCGACACCAAGTAATTGAGCCAGTTCCTCTTTTTTAGCTCGATTCATGACATCCATGTACTGCTCCATTGCTTTACGTGCGCCCCCTTCAGGAAGGTCATATTGCACTTGAGCTCGGTGAATTTGGGACTCATCCACGTGTTTTATGGAGTGCGCCACGGCGTTAGCAACCTTTGAAGGCTGACCTACAGGCTGCTTTGTTTGTGATTTATTTACCTGCTTCTTTTGACTGGCTTTATGAGTGCGATTTGCACCGGGAATCAAAGAAGGAGGCAAGCCATTAATCGACGCCATAGCACTCCATAAAAATACAGGGCAAACGCCCTGCTTTTTGTCAGGTTAATGAAAAACGGACTATTCGCGACCAGGAAGTTTTTTCCATGTCACATTATCACGTAAATAAACAGGGCTCGAATCTTCGACCGGCACGGTATTACCCTTTTTAAATTCTTGTTCAGCAAGAATCACGATGTCTTGTGAATCAGGGTACAGAACGTCACTATGCGTCAAATTAAACGGTAGGTCTGCTAATACTTCTTGGTAAGCATCCCAACCAGTACCTGCTGTCGTCCACGTTTTGTCGTCTGCTTGTGCTTCTTCAACGAGACGTGCTGGTGGAATTACGCACTCTGCATCCATCTCTGCCCACTCACCGTTTGCTTGGCGAGTGTAACGTGCCCAGTAAACTTCACCCATACGTGCATCAATGGCCACAGCGACATCGGTCACACCATGTAAGCGATAGCTACCTTGAGCCATTGCAGCCAGCGTTGAAACGCCGATCATAGGTAAGTCAGCACCGAACGCCAAACCTTGTGCGATACCAATACCGATACGAACGCCAGTAAAGCTACCTGGACCACGTCCAAACGCTAACGCATCCAGCTCTTGTAGAGTCAGGCCAGCTTCTTTGAGTACTTCATCAACCATTGGCAGTACTTTTTTGGTGTGATCGCGTGGTGCAACCGCGCTACGTGAAATCACTTGATCATTAGCCAACAACGCAACTGAACAGTTTTCAGTCGCTGTATCGATAGCAAGAATTTTTGCGCTCATTTAACTCTCTACAACTCTCATTTATTGGGTTATGCCTCAGCACTTGCGTCTGTGACAGATTGTTCTGCTTTCAGGAATGCTTTGATTCCATCTAAGTCTCGCGTCCTTGGGATAGGTGGTAGACTTCCGAGGAAAATACCACCATAGTCTCGCGTGACGAGGCGATTATCACAAATGATCAACGCACCGTGATCCTTCTGATCTCGAATTAATCGCCCGACTCCCTGCTTTAACGTAATCACTGCATCCGGGATTTGTACTTCAGCAAATGGTTCACCGCCACGTAATCGACAATCCTCGATACGGGCTTTGAGTAACGGATCGTCAGGGGCGGTAAACGGTAATTTGTCGATAATAACACAGCTCAGCGCATCACCTCTAACATCAATCCCTTCCCAGAAAGCGCCCGTCGCCACGAGTAAAGCGTTACCCAGTTCCATAAACTCCGCCAAGGTTTTCTGCTTACTCATCTCCCCTTGCATTAACACAGGCAGCTCAAGTACTTCTCGGAACTTCTCACCTAGTTCACGCATCATGCTGTGCGAGGTACATAAAAAGAAGCAGCGACCATCATTTTCTTCAATCACCGGAGCAAGCATTCGGACTAACTTATCCGCTAAGCCGTTACTGTTTGGCTCTGGCAAATACCTTGGCACACAAAGGCGCGCTTGCTTTTGATAATCAAAGGGGGACGGCAGAGAAAATTGCTTTGTAGGCTTGAGGCCAAGGCGCTCAGTAAAGTGCTTGAAATCGCCCGATACGGCTAGGGTTGCTGACGTGAAAATCCAAGCGCCTTGTTTAATCTCTATTTGCTCATGGAACTTGTCCGCGACAGAAAGAGGCGTAATGTGCAGAGCGAAATGACGAGGCGAGGTATCGTACCAGTATGAGTAACCGGTAATATCGACATCACATACCCGGTCGATACGGCCTTTGATCAAATTTGCTCGTTCAAAGGCGGTATCCAGTAATTGACTGCGCCCTAAGGCTATTTTGAGTACATCAATCGCCAATTCGAGGCTGTCAGTTAAGCGCAATAATTCTCGCTTAATAGAACCTGATTGCAACGCCTCACGCCAGTTGCCACGAAAGCCTGGCTCACCCAATACAATCCGCATGTCCATTGCGCTTTGCATGAGTTTGTCGCCCACTTTTTGCAATTGACGCATATCTTTGGCTTCGGTGCGATAGGCTATTTCAATGTCTTTGGCAAGATCGTGAATTTGGCGGCTTGAAACTGACTGGCCGAAATATTCGCTCGCAATATCTGGCAACTGATGAGCTTCATCAAAAATAAACACATCGGCTTCTGGAATCAGTTCACCGAATCCTGTTTCTTTGATCGCTAAATCAGCAAGAAACAAGTGATGGTTCACTACAACAATGTCGGAATCCATGGCTCGCTTACGCGCTTTCAATACAAAGCAATCAGTGTAGCTCGGACATTCTTTACCTAAACAGTTATCATTGGTTGAGGTGATAGTCGGAATGATCATGCTGTCTTCTGGCAGATCATCACAATCACCAAGGTCACCTGTTTTGGTTTCTGATGACCAAGCACGCACTTTAACCAGTTGAGTTAATAACGTCGGGTCAGATTCATTAGTGTGGCTTTCGACCATTTGGCGGCTCAAACGATCCAAACACAGATAATTAGAACGCCCTTTTAATAACGCCACTTGGCCATAAAAACCAAGCGCATTGACCATGAGCGGTAAGTCACGATGGTACAACTGCTCTTGCAAGTTTTTCGAGCCTGTACTGATGATCACTTTTTTACCGCTTAACAGCGCAGGGACTAAGTAGGCGAAGGTCTTACCGGTTCCGGTTCCTGCCTCCACCACCAACTGGGTTTGATCTTTGATCGCACTGCTGACGGCTTCCGCCATATCGATTTGTGGCTGACGAGCTTGAAAGCCAGGAATGGCCTTACCTAACGCGCCATCAGAGGAAAAAGTTTTTGCGATCATGCTTGGTATTGAGTTTGAAAAATTATCGAGAGTATATCAGAGGAATAGGAGTGACATCAGCCCACAATCTGACCAGCTTGCGGCGACACGCGGATATTTTGTTGAAACCAACGTAAGAATAGATTATTTATGGTGAAACATGGCAGTACAGTTACACCCGCCAGGGAATAATAACAAATTCGTACGCTAAAATATTAATGCATGGAAGTACCTGATTTATGGAAAAGAAAACACTGTTGACCCACTGTTCTGACGCCCCGGGTCTCATCTCGAAAATTACTAATATCTGTTACAAGCACCAACTCAACATCGTTCACAATAACGAATTTGTTGATAATACCAGTGGCCACTTTTTCATGAGAACGGAGTTGGAGGGGTACTTCAACGATCAAACGTTTCTTGCCGACTTGGACCAAGCTCTCCCGCAAGGTGCTAAGCGTAAATTGGTTGGCTCTCGCCGTAAGCGCATCGTCATTCTCGTCACAAAAGAAGCGCATTGTTTAGGCGATATTCTGATGAAAACCTACGATGGAAGCCTAGATGTTGAGATCGCCGCTGTGGTGGGGAATTACGACAAACTGCAAACTCTCACTGAACGCTTCGACATTCCTTACCACCATGTGACCCATGAAAACCTTAGCCGTGAAGAACACGAGCAGAAGATGCTAGAAGTGATCGATCAATACGATGCTGACTTTTTGGTGCTAGCTAAATACATGCGCGTATTAACGCCGACGTTTGTTGAGAAATATCACCACAAAATCATTAATATTCATCACAGCTTCTTACCTGCTTTTATTGGCGCGAAGCCATATCAACAAGCTTACGATCGCGGTGTGAAAATCATCGGTGCAACAGCACACTTCGTGACTAATGATTTAGATGAAGGGCCGATCATCAAGCAAGACGTAATTCCTGTCGACCATACATTCAATGCCCAAGATATGGCGCAAGCGGGACGCGATGTAGAGAAGAACGTATTGAGTAAGGCTTTGAATAAAGTGATCAATGACCACGTCTTTGTTTATGGGAATAAGACAGTGATCCTGTAATCCCTCCGTACTAGTTACAACGATAGTGAAACCCGTCCAACTTGGCGGGTTTCATCTTTTCAGAAGATCCCCCCTCCAATTCTAACCATCAAAGTTAAACCGATACGTTATAATTTTTCATTTCTCCACAACTATTTACTGAGAGAATGATTCCGTTTATCATTTGCCCTCCTTATAATAAACCACGTTAATATTACGGAATTAAAATGAAAAAAACGTTAGTGGCTTTTCTGATTGGGCTGACTTTACCAGCAACCACAATCGCAGATACTCTTGAACCTGTTCAGAATGATGTATCCACTCGCATTATCGGCGGCGAACCTGCCAACACTTCCGACTGGAAATTTATTGCTTCACTGGTACGTAAAGGACAACCTACATCTATTGGTCACTTTTGTGGTGGCAGTTTCCTAGGTGGAAAATACGTATTAACTGCTGCGCACTGTGTGGAAGGTCTTAATGCGGACGATCTGGATATCGTTCTTGGTCTTTATGACAAAAACAGAGAGTCTCAAGCACAGCGCATCGCCATTAAAAACATCTATTCACATGATGAATATAACAACATAACAACGAACAATGACATCGCTCTTATTGAATTAGAACGCAATATCGATAGCGCAACTATTGACCTGGCAACGCCAGAACTTTTAGATAGCGTACGCGTAGGAGACAAGTTGCACGTGGCTGGATGGGGAAATACGTCCACGACAGACCGAATATACCCAACCGTTTTACAACAAGTAGATTTGGAATACGTAGATCGAGCTACCTGCCAAAACCTACCAGGAAACTACTCTAATGTATCAGATGACGGTATTTGCGCCGGATACTATTGGGGAGGTAAAGATAGCTGCCAAGGAGATAGCGGCGGTCCACTCATCGTTGATGATAACGGTATCAACAAATTGCTAGGCGTGGTCAGCTGGGGGGATGGATGTGCTCAACCAAACGCTTATGGTGTTTACGCCAACGTCGCTCATTTTCAACACAATGGATGGATAGATAGCCATCGCAATACTATCAGCTTCACTAAGTACCGAGATCTTCGTTTCGTTGAGCGAAAAGCGCAGCAAGAGACCTTTACTATTCGTAATGACGATACTATCCCATTCAACATCTACCAAAGCACAATATCATACGGAAGTACCATCGAGAAAAGCACTTGTACTGGTACCTTAAAGCCTTCGCAAAGCTGTCAAATTACCGTCGGCTACCAACCTAGCTATTCGGGATCAGAAACAACGATAGAGCTCTTTACCGATCATCCGAAACTGTCCAGACTCACAACAACTTTCGAGTATTCAGGTGTAGATAAAGCAAGCAGATCAGTGCGTAATGCCATTCCGCTAGCAGACGCAAATGTTTATACCGGTCAAAACGCTTGGACGGCTGAAAATGGTGAACTGCAATCAGCGGATATGGGAGCTTATCCTGGTGTATCTGAGCTGGTTTTGACCGATCTTCCGAAGGGCAAACTTACCATGGATCTCAAAGTAATGTCCGATGGTTTTGATTACTTGTTCATCTTAGTTAATGGTGAAATTTACGATAGCACCAACCAACTCCTCGATTATAAAGAGATCCAGATCGATCTTTACAAAGCATCTAATACGATAACGTTTGAATACGTCCAACACCCGTTTTCAAGTGGCATTTACAGCGCGCAAGCATTTGTTCGCAACATAAATATGTCAGTCAGCACAGATAATACGGGCGATGCTGGTAACGACGTTAATAAAAAGTCTAGTTCAGGCGGCAGTTTATCTATTGGCCTACTGGTGTTAATGGCTGCAGGTTCATTCGTACGACGCAAAAAAAGGTAACGAGATGAAACATAGACTCAAGATATTCCTACTTGGTTTGGGCACTATCAGTTTAACTGCATGTTCAGCAAACGCAGGACTGCAAACAAACCAGACGTCTGAGCACCAAGCAATGATGGTAGAGACTTATAGGACAAGTGAGAGTCAAATTTCATTTATCACAGAGTCTAACGGCTGCAGTAAGAACGATGATTTTAGCCTAAAAATAGAGCAAAGCTCACAGACAGAAGCTCTTATTACTATCGTTAGAGACAAGGCGGATCATTGTAAACGAATGCCGTTTGCCAAAACTTTTACACTGCCTTTAGATGAAGAGTTGAAAGGCAAAAAACTTTCCATTACCAACCCAAAAAGCAAGTCACTGGCTAAATAGTGATTCGCTTACGAAAGGGAGCCTCGGCTCCCTTTTTGCCTATCGCAACTCAGCAATTCTCACCCTAGCGTTTTACGCCTGCTCAGACTCCACAATACGCTTAAGTGAATGCGGGTGCAGTTTGATACAAATGCCTTGGTACTTAAACGCCACTGTTGGGTTATTCAAGCGTTCGCCATCCCCTTTCGGGCTCGACAGTTTGATCTTCACACCCAGCTCTTCTAACTCATTAAAGCGTGCGCCAAACGCTGGATAAGTGTGTCTCAAATCAGCAAGAAACTCATCTGCGGTTTCGGCATGAGACGGAATCACAAACTCCACATGTTCCCAGCTTTCAGTTGGGTAGATTTTGCCTTCCGCAGGGTATGGCAGCTCCAGACACTCAATCTTCCAGCCACGACTTTCCAACGCTTTATCGAACTCAATAACAATAATTGGGCGACCGTTGATTTTCGCTTGTGAAATCACCTTTCCGTATTGACTCCAAGCCTCATGCGCAGCTTTTGCGGTATCAGTATCGTTAATACGCAACGCAATATGGTCAGCTTGAGCAAAGCTCAGATCCAGTTTTAACAGGGATGCAAACTCTTCAATCTTCGCCATAAATGCATCCAAATCTTGGATCATCAATTCAGGCGCTAGGCGTTTTTCAACTAGTTGAGTCGTCATTGTGGTTCTCTTTTGGGGCGATTTATCTCATTACTCTGAGCGCAATAGTAAACGCAAACCAAACCACATTTCCATTCAATCGAAAAAGTATAAATTTCCCCAATTCCTCTCTGTATGAAAAGCAATAAAGTTGTTATCATTAGCCCCATTTTTGTGAACTCCAACAGAACTCGGCACTTACTTCGCCGAGTTCTTCGTCCTTGAATTGAAGGAAACGCGTGTGAATATCCAAGCACTTATTAATGACAAAGTATCTCAGGCTCTAGAAGCCGCTGGCGCACCTGCAGGCAGTCCTGCGGCAGTACGCCAATCAGCAAAGCCACAATTTGGTGACTACCAAGCAAACGGCGTAATGGGCGTTGCTAAAAAACTGGGTACTAACCCACGAGAATTTGCACAGAAAGTACTGGATGTTCTAGACCTAGATGGTATTGCAAGCAAGACAGAAATCGCTGGTCCTGGTTTCATCAACATTTTCCTAAGCGAAGAGTTCCTAGCAAAACAAGCGGAAGCAGCACTGGCTGACTCACGTCTTGGCGTTGCAGCAGACGAAGCTCAAACTATCGTTGCTGACTACTCTGCACCAAACGTAGCTAAAGAAATGCACGTTGGTCACCTACGTTCAACCATCATCGGTGATGCGGTGGTACGTACTCTTGAGTTCCTAGGTCACAAAGTGATCCGTGCGAACCACATCGGCGACTGGGGTACTCAGTTCGGTATGCTTATCGCAAACCTTGAACGTGTACAACAAGAGTCTGGCGAAGTTTCTATGGAGCTTGCGGACCTTGAAGGCTTCTACCGCGAATCGAAAAAGCTGTACGATGAAGATGAAGACTTCGCAGTAAAGGCGCGAAACTACGTTGTGAAACTGCAAAGCGGTGACGAGTACTGTGCAGAAATGTGGAAAAAACTCGTTGATGTAACCATGATCCAAAACCAGCGCAACTACGACCGTCTAAACGTGTCACTGACTCGTGACGACGTGATGGGCGAGAGCATGTACAACGACATGCTTCCTAAGATCGTTGCAGACCTAAAAGAACAAGGTCTTGCCGTTGAAGATGATGGCGCGCAAGTTGTATTCCTAGATGAATACAAGAACAAAGATGGCGAACCAATGGGCGTTATCGTTCAAAAACGCGATGGCGGTTTCCTATACACAACAACAGACATCGCATGTGCAAAATATCGTTATGAAGAGCTAAGTGCAGACCGTGTGCTTTACTTCATCGACTCACGTCAACACCAGCACCTAATGCAAGCTTGGACAATTGTTCGTAAGGCAGGCTACGTACCTGAGTCAGTATCTCTTGAGCACCACGCGTTCGGCATGATGCTTGGTAAAGATGGTAAGCCATTCAAGACTCGTGCGGGTGGTACCGTTCGCCTTGCCGACCTTCTAGATGAAGCAGAAGTTCGTGCAGCACAACTGATCGAATCTAAAAACCCTGAGCTAGATGCGGAAGAAAAAGAGAAGATCTCTAAAACAGTTGCAATGGCAGCGGTTAAATACTCTGACTTATCTAAACACCGTACGACTGACTACGTGTTCGATTGGGACAACATGTTAGCGTTTGAAGGTAACACAGCACCATACATGCAATATGCATACACTCGCGTAGCTTCTATTTTCGCTAAAGCTGGTGTTGCTATGGACGCTCTCCAAGGCGACATCAAAATCACTGATGAGAAAGAGAAAGCACTTATTGCTAAACTTATGCAGTTCGAAGAAGCGGTTCAATCTGTCGCTCGCGAAGGCCAACCGCACATCATGTGTAGCTACCTATTCGAACTAGCAGGTCAGTTCTCTAGTTTCTACGAAGCGTGCCCTATCCTAGTTGCTGAAGACGAAGCTGTGAAACAAAGCCGTCTGAAACTAGCTGCGCTAACAGCGAAGACCATCAAGCAAGGTCTGTCTCTACTAGGTATTGATACTCTAGAGCGTATGTAATCCGCTTTTACGTAGGTAGCTTAAGTAGCACAAGCTAAATGATGACAAAGGTTGACGTGAAAGCGTCAACCTTTTGTTTTATCTGGCGTATACTGATGTCATTCAATTCAAATCGGACAACATAATGAGTTTTGAACTGCACCCTCAACTGGCAAAAGACACCACCGTTATCGGCCACTTCCCACTGTGTGTGGCGCTTCTGCATAAAGATAACGCCGTGCCATGGGTTATCTTGGTCCCTAAACGTGCAAACCTAAAAGAGCTTCACCACTTGCCAATGCAAGAACAGCAACAGTTTTTGCTAGAGTCTCAAGCGGTAAGCCAAGCACTGGAAGCAACATTCCGTCCAGACAAGCTAAACCTTGGTGCGCTAGGTAATATGGTGCCACAGCTGCACATTCACCATATTGCTCGCTTCAAAGATGACGTAGCATGGCCGGGACCGGTTTGGGGTAACACCAAAGGTGAATTCCGTACAGAAGAAGAGCAAAACGAATTGCTTGGTCGCATTAAAAATGTGCTGTCACTGAGTTCTATTTTCCAAAAAGCATAAGCACTGCTAGCGAAAATAATTCGCCTTTGAATACGGCTGAAATAGACAGAGAAAGATTAATACGTATTTGTAACAATCTTTCTCATTTTTCTGGGATTATCACTAAAATAAAACTTGTTTAGACTACCAGCTCAGTTAGAGAGGGTCATCATGAAACAAGTCTTCAACACATTCCGATACGTCAGCTGGATCGCCATTATCTGTTCTATGGCTGCTTCATTCTTGCTTTTTCTTATGGGTGCAGCAAAAACCTATTCGGCATTTGCGGTCTTCATTCTCAATCAAACACCTCCAGAAGCACTCGCACATTTAGATAAAGCAGACATCGCGATCGCTTATTTGATCAAGTCACTGGATACGTTTCTTGTCGCACTAGTTTTGTTCATCTTTGCTCACGGCATCTACACACTATTTATTTCCAACAAAGCTAAAGCGAAAACACAAGAGCAGTCGGTTTTGCATTGGATCAGAACCCCAAACATCGGCCATCTAAAAAACATTTTGGCTGAAGTCATCATCGTGATCTTGTTTGTGAAGTTCTTAGAGCTCGTGCTGATTAACTTCGACAGCTTAGATTGGACGATCTTAACATTACCTATTTCGATTTTAGTTTTAAGTCTTGGTTTAAAGTTCCTAGGGTTAGGCGCGACTAAACACTCTGAAGAACATTAATTTCGCTGTATTCACAAACAATAACCAGCAAAATAAAAGCCGCATCATTGCTGATGCGGCTTTGTCGTTTTTACGTGATAATTTTTAGGTGACTAATTTTGATAGTCGCTACATGGTGACTGTCAGAGACAAACCATCTTGTTTAGTCACTGAGTAGCGAACTCGAGTCACGTCATGAGCTTTATTGGTGTCAACTAGGCGGCTAATTTTGCCCTTCTTAATCCACACACTTAACATCGCGTCAGCACCATCTTCACTCATCCCAAACTGCTTAGCCAGATCTGACTGGGAAACGGTTCCTTTGTCTGCAATGTATTGATAAAGCTCTTTTAAAATCATGCTACTTGCGCCTCTAATGCACCGTTTTGTTTCTTACCAACTCGTTTGAACACACGGTATGTGCCAAAGAAGATAGCTACGATCACTGCCATCCAAATGCCACTTGTCACTGGGCTATCTGCGAAATGCGTCAATTGGTTGTAGAACGTCGCACATAGGTAAGCCAAGCCCATTGTCCAAACCGCGATAAAGCGTGCGAACTTATGACCAAACTCACGTACGTAAGCCCCCATCGCCGCCACACAAGGTGTGTACAGTAGGATAAAGATTAGGTAAGCAAATGCGGCATTACCAGAAGCAAACTGCGATTTGATGTTACCGAAGATAGAAGCATCGACTTCTTGCTCTTCTGCAACGGCATTTGAGTCAGTTAAGTCACCCACTTCAATACCTAGTGGATCTGAGTAGCTCAAACCGGCTAGGTTTTCAGGGATACTCATTACTGCCTCTTCTAGGCTGCCCATTAGATCAAATTCTGCGTCTTCACCGTCGCTTGGCGTAGTGTATAGACTGTTCAGCGTACCAACTACCGCCTCTTTTGCGAAGATACCAGTAATGATACCTACGGTCGCTGGCCAGTTGTCTTCTTGAACACCGATTGGTGAGAATACTGGAGTCACAACTTGCGCTGCTTTAGAAAGCACAGAGTTTTCGCTGTCTTCGTTACCAAAACTGCCATCAGTCCCCAATGAGTTGAAGAAACTCAGAATAGCAACAACGATAACGATGGTTTTACCTGCACCAAGAACGAAGCGCTTTAGCTTTTGCCAAGTTTTGATCACCACGTTTTGTAACGTTGGAAGCTCATAGTCAGGCATTTCCATTACTAGGCTGTCACTGCTACCTGGGTAAAGCGTGTGCTTAAGGAAAAGGCCCGTGAAGATCGCTGCCACAATACCAAGTAGGTAAAGTGCGAATACAATGTTCTGACCAGAACCTGGGAAGAATGCCGCAGCGAATAGTGCGTATACTGGTAGACGAGCACCACATGACATAAATGGCGCCATAGATGCAGCTAGTTTACGCTCACGCTCTTGATCTAGAGTACGGGTTGCCATGATTGACGGTACGTTACAGCCAAAACCAAGAACAAGCGGTACGAATGCTTTGCCTGGTAAACCAATCTTCTGCATCACTTTATCTAGTACGAATGCGGCACGAGCCATGTAGCCTGAGCTTTCAAGTACCGCTAAGAACAGGTACAAACACGCGATAACTGGAATAAAGGTTGCAACCGTTTGGATACCACCACCAATACCATCAGCAAGCACCGTCACTAACCACACAGGCAAATGACCGTCTAACAAGTAGTGACCACCATCAACCAACAGAGCACCGACACCGATATCAAAGAAGTCGATGAATGCACTACCAATGTTGATAGAGAACATGAACATTAGGTACATCACAACGAAGAAGAATGGGATGCCCACCCACTTGTTCAAAATGAATTGGTCTAGTTTTTCAGTCACGCTGCGGCTTAGCTTGCCTTCGCTACGACGTACTTTCTTACACTCTTCATGAAGATGTGTGTATTTAGTATCCGCGACATGCAAATCGATATCCAAATCTAACGTCGTAATGACTTCCAATACTTTGCTTCTATCAATATCAGAAAGACTATTGAGCACCATTGTGTCTTTTTCAAGCGCACGAATCGCTAGTGCACGATGAGCGACGGTTTGGTCGTTAAAAAGTGCGGAAACCGTTTGAATTGCCGACTCCATCTTCTCACCGTAATGCAAAGACAATTCCTTAAGTGGCACTCCTTGAACGATGGATTTATGAAGCTTTTCTTTAAACTCTGCCACTTGAGTTTTATTGGTTGCAGATAAACTGACAACCGGACAACCTAACGTTTTCTCAAGCTCTGCAACGTTAATCATCTGACGTTCACGCTTTAGCGCATCCATCTTGTTGAGGACAACAATCATAGGGCGACCAAGTTCGCGAAGTTGCAGCGTCATATATAAGCTGCGCTCTAAACTTGTAGCATCCACCACGTTAATAATGAGATCAGCAGGATGAGTTAGAACCGCACGCGATGCGATGGATTCATCAATACTATTACTATCATTACCACTGTCTAATGAGTAAATACCCGGAAGGTCAGTGAGCAAAAACTCATCCCCAGCATGCTTGAATTGTCCTGTTTTCTTTTCAACCGTGACGCCTGCCCAGTTACCAACTTGCTGTTTTGCGCCAGTTAAACCATTAAATAGCGTCGTTTTACCACTATTAGGGTTACCTACGGTTAGCACTTGATATTGCATTACACTCGCTCCACTTCAATTTTCTGAGCAATTGTTTCTCGCAATGCGACAGACACACCACGGACTTCGACTTGTAAAGGATCGCCCATTGGCGCACGTCGAATCACTTTGACTTCTGTATTGGGAAGCAGCCCCATTACCATGAGTTTCTTTCTGATATCTGATGAAAGACCATCTAACAACCGAATCGTCACCGTATCGCCAGGATTAATCTCTGATAACTTCATAGTGGCCCTTAAGAGTATTGCTAATGAGAAATATTATTATTTAATAAGTTTAGGTTGCCAATATTACTCCCCTATACCCCTTCAATCCTTGTGTGAAATCAAAGATTCCGTAAATGTTTTCACGCTTTCAAACGTTAACTTCGTAAATTTCCTCTCGTTATTTACGTCAAAATTAACAATTTAAAATGACACCTAACGAAACAAAAATGTCACAAACCAAGATAGAAAACAAAAAATGCAAATTAAAACAGTGGGTTAATTAAAAAACAAAACGTTGTCGCTTTTCTCATATAAACATGGCGTTATTTTTATAAGAAAAATAAGTAACCTCTCGTATAGTTACTCCATCGAGAGGGCAACCTCTCTAATAAATTCCAGAGGTGGCATGGCAACATGTCACTCCGGCAGCAAGCGAAGGTGTCCTTGACACCCGTGGTATAGTCCCCCCGGCTATACCACGATATTTTTTTTCACCTCTTTCAAAACTTCTTTACCTTATTCATCTTTTCAACACAGTTTTCGTTTTCACGAATGTCGCACACCATCATTCACCCAAATGAACAACGCTCTTTTGATACAGCAATACAACTGTCATTTATTTGTTGCAACTATTAGTAAATCATTCTCTTGAAGCCATTTATGCTTATTGCTATGAACATCGCGACTAACAGATAGAACGTGATCGTGCTTACGTGTTGAGAATGGATTTGTAGGCTAGATGTGATGAAGAAACAATGAAACTCACTGCGTTAGCAACTGCAGCAATAATAGAGCACTGTATGCAGCTCCCCAGCATCTTAACTATTAACTAGGGAGCTTATAATGAAGGTTTTCTAGTTAATTTCTTGGCTTTCTTGAGTCAAAGCAAACTTGGAAGGGGGCAAACCAAAATGTAGCTTAAACTTTTGGCTAAAGTAAGATGGATCATTAAAGCCACAGTTAAAGGCGACTTCACTGATTTTCTCACCCGCCAATAACTGTTCACACGCCGTTTCTAAACGAACCTCTGTGACATAGTCTTTTAACGTTCTTGACGAGGCAGATTTAAAACGTCTCTGCAAAGAGCGTTCAGACATATACAGCATTTTAGCGGCTGACGCAGTGCCAAATTCAGGATCATGGTAATGCTCTGCCACTAATTGATAGACTTTTTGCAACCACTCTTTCTCTGGTGTGACTTGATCTTCTGCAATAGTTACAGGATTGAGTTCTTGCTGCGGTTCATCCAGATAACTACTTTCCTTCGCAGATGGCCATGTAATCTCGACTTTGTTTTGAGCATCAGAAGAGAAGACAGCCAAATAACCACCACTCGTTGTCACTAGTTGGGCAAGGTGGTCAATACTCAACTCAGAGTGATTTAAGTTAGATGGAAGCCCAGTCGCGACTTTATTAGGTAATTGCGTCCCGTAATCAAGAAAGCTCAATGACACAATATCATGCCCCTTTTCTAGCATAATTCTAACCGTTTGACCCCGGAAAGAGCGCTTGATGATATTGGCAAAAATGCTATTGAAAATAACATCAAGATTAAAGCTTTCCAGAGCAACCCGGCTCTGCTTACTCTCATCTTCTAGCTCTACCAAAATACCCGCTTTTGCAAAGTCATCTTGCCATACATCAACCACTGACTGAGTTATCTGACTCAAGTTGTAGTTCTGACTCCCACCACTTACATCACTTGGAACGCTTTTGAGTTCATTTAACTGCCAATTCGTTTTAGCCAAATGATCCTCTGTCGCAGTGTCCAGAGGCATAGGTAGTTTCGCCACAATAAAGTCGACGCTTGATTTTATGGATAGAGCTACATGGTCTACGAGTAGGTTTCTAACTTGAATCTGTTTACGTAATTGCTGGTTGCTCGTAAGCAACACTCTACTTTGATGTCTTAACTGATTCGTTTTGAGGGTCACTTGAGCTGCTAGATCACGGTTAGCCTGTACAACGTAGCGCGAGCGCCAGAATACGAGTACTGCAACGACCGCAATACTAGCTACGACAAAGCCTAAAACAGCAAATCGCGATAGATACCAAGGATAAAGGACGATAAAGTGAGATTCTAAACCAACGACTCCAGCGGCAACTTGAGACTCATTACTGACCTGCAAGTGATATTCACCGGAACTAAGGTGCTCGAGTGTCAGTTGGCCCCCCTCTAACGTTTGCCATGGGTCATCGTTGTTCAATCGATAGTACAAGTTTTGACTGTCTGGTTTTGGCATCACACCGAATAAAAAACTCAGCGAAGATCCATATGGCAGTGTGAGCCCATTCAGATCGGCACTACCAACTTGCAGAACTTCATTTTCAAGCACAACTTGGCTAACAATAAACTTAGACTCTGGGGGATTAGATACAAGCAGCTTGGATGCTTCTGCTTTTACGAGTCCGTACTTCGACCCCAGAACAAGCTCTCGCTCACCAATTTCTGTCTGCTGTATAACGCTACAAATACCAGGGAGGAACTCATTGTTCATTAAGCCTGATGACGATGAGTAATGTTTCACTAACTCACCCGAAAGGTGGTAATAGCTTAAACCGACAGAGGAAGCTAACCATACACCTTGCCTGTCTCTGATCAAGCAAGCAGGTCTGGCGTTGGGCTCACTCATTTCAACAACACGTTTTTCATCGCTTCGTGTATCAGTTTTAAACACACCATAAGATGAAGCAAACCACTGGCTGCCATCAACCGCCGTGGTCATGTCTAATGATTCACCAAACTTTTCTGAAAAACGGATAAACTGGATGTTGTCATTACTGTATTGGTATACGCCATGATCGGTGCCTATTAATAGGGCATCTTCAGTATCATATAGGCGCGTAACCTTAGCAGGCAAATACTGACTTACTAGCCACTCACTTCCAAAGTTTCGTACGCTTTGTGCAGCAGTATCAACATTGTAAAGATGGTATCCGCTTGATACCCAAAGACGGTCATCACCATCAACGGTCACATGCTCTACGGCATGTCCGGCCATAACCTGTAAATAAGGAAATGTAATCTTGTTGAGACCATTTAGCTCAAATATTTCCAGCCCTTTTGAGGTTGCAAGCCAAAGCATGCCGTTTTGAAACGCAAATTCATTGATCTGCGACTCCAACTCTAAGACTTGGTTAATCCCACTCTTTCCTGAACGATAAATCTTTCGGTCATCAGCAAACCAAAGCGCACCATCAGGACCTTCAATAGTTTGCCGAATTCGTCCTGATAGGGTGTGTGAGTCATAACTACTAAAGGTCACTCGTTCAAATTTTTTACTAAATAGCGAGTAATAACGAATACCTTGGTTAGTCGCAATCCACATCCCTCCCATATTGTCACTCAACAACGAATAAATCTTCGTGTTATCTAACTCTAACTCAAGAAAACTTGCAGGCGCGACTTCGGTGACCTCACCTGAAAAAAATGAGTACAAATAAAGGCCATGCTCTGTCCCCACCCAATACTCTTGATTTGTCTCTGCGAATGTCAAAACATGTGAGCCGCCAATTCTAATCACTTCTTTATCAGGCTGGTAAATGTTGAAAATTAAAGCGCCACGCAATGTACCTATCAAAATTTCTCTTCGCGTGTGTGAATAATAGACTTTCTCAATGTAGTTTTGACCTGAGGCAGCGACATGGTCAAACTTATCACCTTCAGAAAGATAGAAGCCGGAAGTCGTTGCTAGTGCCCACTTCGTTTCAACTAGCACCGCATCATTAATGTAAACGTAGCTATTATTACTATGTTGATAGAGCTGCAATAGAGAGAAAGAGTTTAACTCGCTAGTGTCGATATTGTAGGTATAGAAATGCGCGCCATCACTCACCCAAATATAGTTCTTTGAAGACCCTATTTTTCTTATTTGTGAGCCTGGATTTAAACTAAAGACTAAACGTCGCTCCTGATTTGGATAAGTTCGATAGACCTCATTTTCAATAAAGGTCCAAAAAGCACCTTTATGATAGGCCAACTGCTTGGCCGACGTTTGTAGGAAGCTACCTGATTTAGGCAATATAGTTTGACCATCGTAAAACAGGACTCTCCCGTGTACGTCATGAATCCACAAACCGCCCTTTTCACCCAAGAACAACTTTTTAGCCGCGATAAAAGTACCCTTTGCCTGAGTTGGCAAAGGGTAAAAGATTGCATTTGCATTATGAAGCGCAAATGCTTGGTAGGATAAGACAAAGCCCAACAGAGCAAGGGCTAATTGGCGTAGCAAGACGAAAACCTTTTGTATCAATTTGTGCTCGGAAAGTGACCGTTCATCGTTTGTAAAACATGGATTGATACGGTTATTTTGAGCTGATAATTATTGGTAATGATATCTCAATTACTTTCTGAGAAAAGGCTCGCCTTACCAAAGGTTGTAATTCTTACTACTGGATCACGTTAAAAAGACTACTCCTACATTACGACAGCACTTAATCTGACTTTTTGTTCAAGCATTGCTCAAAACTATTCGCCATATTGTTGAGAAAAGTAAAGTAACTGCCAGGTTTTGCTTCAATTGTACTCCCTAACGGGTCAAGCTCGCCTTTAGCGACATCACTGCCTCTCATTACGCTCTGAACGACAGCCGGGGTAAACTGAGGTTCAGAAAATACACAAGCCACATCTCCACCACTTAGCTTTTGACGAATTTGAATTAAGGTCTTCGCTCCTGGCTTGCGTTCTGGGCTCACAGTAAAATGCCCCATTTGATTTAGTTCATAACGATCTTCGAAATAACCGTAAGCATCATGGAATACAAAGTAACCTTTGTTTTTTACTGGTGCCAGCTTCTGCTTTATCTGTTGGTCAGTGTCTTTTAGCTCGAGTTCAAACTTTTTGAGGTTCGCTTGATATTGAGCTGCATTTTCCGGATCAAGTGATACAAGTTGATTCACAACAGCCTTGGCCACTTGTTGTGCTTGGCTTACACCTAGCCAAAAGTGCGGATCATGTGAGCCATGATCGTGCCCATCATGGTCATGGTTGTGCTCACTATCAAATTCACGCAATTCTAGATTTGGAATTTGACTAATAGTCAAAGTATTCGATCTATCCGAAACAACTTTCTCTAGAAACGGTTCAAGATCATGTCCGTACCAGATAACCAAATCAGCCGAAGCGACCTTTTTTACATCCGATGGACGCAAAGCATAGTCATGGGGTGATGTGTTAGACTGCAATAGCACGTCTGGTGAAGTTACTCCTTGAGTAAGCTCTGTTACTAACAACTGAATAGGTTTGATACTCGTCAGTACCGTTACTGCCTGTGCTGGCAGTGTTAACATGGCTGAGGCAGCAAGAATTAATGCTCTTTTCATAGTTTTACTTGGGATATGGCGTGGAAAGTGAGATAATGTTACATTATAACATTATTGATTTGCAAATGAGTTTCATTCATGTCTTCCTTAGTCCATCTTGAGCAGTTATGCGTCGAGTTCGATGGCCGCAGAGTTCTCGATAACATTAGTATGGAATTAGAAAAGGGCAAAATAACTACCCTAATTGGTCCCAATGGAGCGGGAAAATCAACGTTAGTCAAAGTTATCTTAGGTCTTCAAAAGCCGACTAGCGGCAAGTTGAACCGACAAAGAAAACTGAAAATTGGTTACGTTCCTCAAAAGTTGAAGCTCAATGACTCCCTTCCATTGAATGTAACCCGCTTTCTAAATTTAGCAGGAAAATACAGTAAGCAGGAGTGCATTGATGCATTAAGGCTTGTTGGCGCTGAACATTTACTTAATAGTAATATGCATCGCTTATCCGGTGGTGAAAACCAACGAGTGTTACTGGCGCGCGCTCTGCTTCAGCGTCCTCAGCTGTTGGTATTAGACGAACCAGCTCAGGGAGTGGATATCCAAGGTCAAATCGATCTCTATGACTTAATTGAGAGCATTCGTCACCGCTTTGATTGTGGCGTATTTATGGTATCGCATGACTTACATTTAGTGATGGCGAAAACGGACGATGTTATTTGTCTGCATCACCATGTTTGCTGCTCAGGTTCACCTGCCACTATTACTCAGCACCCTTCTTACATCGCACTATTTGGCAATGCAGCGAGAGAGTCTCTCGCGTTTTATCATCACGACCATGAGCACCATCATCACGATTTATCCGGAACGCCAGTAAGCGGTGATGCGACATCATGCTCCCACCATAAACACGGACATCACCATCATGATTGAGTTTCTCCTACCTTCTATTCTTGCTGGTATTGGTATCGCGATCATTGCCGGTCCACTTGGGTCATTTGTCGTTTGGCGTAAAATGGCTTACTTCGGAGATACCCTAGCTCATGCATCGTTAATGGGCCTAGCGCTGGGCTTCTTGCTCAACGTAAATCTCTACCTTGCGCTACTCGTCTGCTGTTTAGCTCTGGCCGTTTTGCTTGTCACTCTGCAAAAGCAACAACTTGTGGCTACAGACACGTTGTTAGGTATCTTGGCACACAGTGCACTCTCTATCGGTTTAGTATCGGTTAGCTTTTTGGAAAACGTGCGCGTCGATTTAATGAGCTACCTATTTGGGGACTTACTTGCCGTCTCTCCACAAGATCTGATGTTTATTTACGCAGGTGTTGTTGCGGTAAGTGCGTGTTTGTACGTCTTCTGGCGCCCACTGCTTTCTAGCACTGTCAGTGAAGAACTTGCCGCTGTTGAGGGCGTGAATACAGACTTAGTTAGATTGGTGTTAATGCTAATGGTGGGTGTAGTAATCGCAGTAGGTATGAAGTTCGTTGGCGCGTTGATCATGACTTCACTCCTAATTATCCCAGCCGCAACAGCACGTAAAGTCTCTTCATCACCAGAGCAAATGGCATTGTTCGCATCCATTATTGGCTCAGTGGCAGTACTGATGGGGCTTAGCCTATCATGGCACTTCGATACACCGGCCGGCCCTTCTGTAGTGATCAGCGCAACATCCTTATTTATGCTGAGCCAGCTGATTAAAAGCAAAGCATAATCGCATTGAGCATTAAACGCGAAAGGCCTTGCTAACAACAAACATAAATCCACTGAAACGGAAAAAGAAAAGCCTGCGAAATCGCAGGCTTTTTAATACTTATTAAGCAGTGTGGTCGATTACCAACCCGTCACTTCACGTAGACCTTGGCCAATCTCTGCTAGAGATTTCACAGTTTTAACGCCAGCCGCTTCTAGTGCAGCAAATTTGTCTTCAGCAGTACCTTTACCACCAGAGATAATCGCACCAGCATGGCCCATACGCTTACCAGGAGGTGCAGTTACACCAGCAATGTAAGAAACCACTGGCTTCGTTACATTTTCTTTAATGTATGCTGCCGCTTCTTCTTCCGCTGTGCCACCGATTTCACCGATCATTACGATCGCTTCAGTTTCAGGGTCTTCTTGGAACAGTTTTAGGATATCAATGAAGTTTGAACCTGGGATTGGGTCACCACCGATACCAACACAAGTTGACTGGCCGAAACCTTCGTCAGTTGTTTGCTTAACTGCTTCGTAGGTTAGGGTACCGCTGCGAGATACAATACCTACTTTACCTTTCTTGTGGATGTGACCAGGCATGATACCGATCTTACACTCATCAGGAGTGATAACACCCGGACAGTTAGGACCGATCATGCGAACGCCAGTTTCTTCTAGCTTCACTTTCACGTCGATCATATCTGTTGTAGGGATACCTTCCGTGATAGTCACGATTAGCTCGATACCCGCGTCAATCGCTTCTAGGATTGCATCTTTACAGAAAGGTGCTGGTACGTAGATGACTGTCGCTGTTGCACCAGTCGCTTCTACTGCTTCACGAACTGTGTTGAATACAGGAAGACCTAGGTGAGTTTGGCCACCTTTACCTGGAGACACACCGCCAACCATTTGCGTACCGTATGCGATAGCTTGCTCTGAGTGGAAAGTACCTTGACCACCAGTGAACCCCTGACAGATTACTTTAGTGTCTTTGTTAATTAATACAGACATTATTTAGCCTCCGCAGCAGCAACAACTTTCTGAGCAGCATCAGTTAGCGACTCAGCAGCAATGATATCAACATCAGAATTAGCAAGAACTTCGCGACCTAGGTCAGCGTTAGTGCCTTCAAGACGAACAACAACAGGTACGCTTACGCCTACCTCTTTAACCGCGCCGATAATACCTTCTGCGATCATGTCACAACGTACAATACCACCGAAGATGTTAACAAGTACCGCTTTCACATTGTCATCAGATAGGATGATCTTGAATGCTTCAGCAACACGCTCTTTCGTCGCGCCGCCACCTACATCTAAGAAGTTAGCTGGTTTGCCGCCGTGTAGGTTTACGATATCCATCGTACCCATTGCTAGGCCTGCACCGTTAACCATACAGCCAACGTTACCGTCTAGTGCTACGTAGTTCAGCTCCCACTGAGCTGCGTGTGCTTCACGCTCATCTTCTTGTGAAGGATCGTGCATTTCACGAAGCTTAGGCTGACGGTACAGTGCGTTTGAGTCGATGTTGATCTTACCGTCAAGACATAGCAAGTTGCCTTCACCAGTAATCACAAGTGGGTTGATCTCTAGCAGAGCAAGATCGTACTGAGAAAACATAGTGCCAAGACCCATAAAGATCTTAACGAATTGTTTGATTTGGTCGCCTTCAAGACCAAGTTTGAACGCTAGCTCACGACCTTGGTAAGCTTGTGGACCTACTAGTGGGTCAATTGCTGCTTTGTGGATGAGTTCCGGCGTTTCTTCCGCAACTTTTTCAATTTCCACACCACCTTCGGTAGAAGCCATGAAAACGATCTTACGGCTAGCACGGTCAACTACCGCACCTAGGTATAGTTCGTTCGCAATATTTGAAGCTTCTTCAACAAGGATTTTTGTTACTGGCTGACCATTTGCGTCTGTTTGGTAAGTTACTAGGTTTTTACCTAACCACTTCTGTGCAAACTCTTTAACGCCTTCTTTTGTATCGTGTAGCTCTACGCCACCCGCTTTACCACGGCCACCAGCGTGAACCTGACATTTAACTACTTTCTTGGCTGTACTGATACGGCCTGCGGCTTCAAAAGCTTCTTGTGGTGTATCACACGCGTAGCCTTCTGGCACAGGCAAACCGAATTCTGCAAACAGCTGTTTGGCTTGGTATTCATGCAAATTCATTTCGATATTCCGTTTGTTTTTCCCTTAAGGGATTTATTATTTCCATAACGCTGCAGTCTTGGCTGCTTGTACGTCTGTAGGGTCTTCTCAAATCAATCCTTCATCATGAGTTCTCATACTGAAGGATTCAAATGAAGGCCAAACGTTGAGCTAGTCTAGCCATTGAAATTTTTAACGTCTAGCTACCTACGATAACTAGACGTTTTAGCGATATTAAACGTCTAATAGGAGACGTGCTGGGTCCTCTAGTAACTCTTTAATCGTTACTAGGAAACCAACTGATTCACGACCGTCAATTAGGCGGTGATCGTAAGATAACGCTAGGTACATCATCGGCAAGATTTCAACTTTGCCATCCACTGCCATCGGACGCTCTTGGATCTTATGCATACCAAGAATCGCTGATTGAGGTGGGTTGATGATTGGTGTAGACATTAGTGAACCGAACACACCACCGTTTGTGATAGTGAAGTTACCGCCCATTAGCTCGTCTACCGTTAGCTTGCCATCACGACCTTTGATAGCCAGTTCTTTGATGCCTTTTTCAACATCAGCGAAACCAAGCTTGTCACAGTCTTTTAGGACAGGTGTAACTAGACCACGTGGCGTTGATACCGCCATGCTAATGTCGAAATAGTTGTGGTAAACAATGTCATCGCCATCAATCGAAGCATTTACTTCTGGGTAACGCTTAAGCGCTTCTGTTACTGCTTTCACGTAGAAAGACATGAAGCCCAAACGAATACCGTGACGCTCTTCGAACTGATCTTTGTACTGCTTACGAAGGTCCATGATTGGTTTCATGTTCACTTCGTTAAACGTCGTTAGCATTGCCGTGTTGTTCTTCGCTTCTAGCAAACGGTTAGCAACTGTCTTACGAAGGCGAGTCATTGGAACACGCTTCTGACTGCGAGCCGCTGCCGGCACGTCTACCACTGCTGGCGAGTCTTCTTTTGACGCAGATTTAGCGTTCGCAAGATGCGCTTCAATATCTTCGCGCGTAATACGACCACCAACACCAGTGCCTTTCACTTGGCTTGCTTCTAAGCCATGTTCAGCCAATAAACGGCGCACTGCTGGGCTTAATGCGTCATTACTTTCTTCGTTAAGCGCAGCTTTGTGGCGCTTATCAGGAGATGCTTCAGTACCTTCTGTTTTGTCTGCAGTTGGTTCACCTGCAACTGCGCCTGGCTTCAATTTAGCAATAATTTGTTTAGAAAGTACTGTCGCACCTTCTGCTTCAACAATAGCTTCTAAAACGCCAGCTTCCGGAGCTGGAACTTCTAGCACAACTTTGTCTGTTTCGATGTCAACCAAAACCTCGTCACGCTCTACTGCGTCGCCTGGTTGTTTGTGCCATGTCGCTACGGTTGCATCAGCAACTGATTCAGGTAAATCTGGAACCAGAATTTCAATTGTCATATCTGTTTCTTCCTTTAACTTCTAGTTCTTAATTCGAAGTTTTTGAGTTCACGTTCAGAGCGTCTTCAACCAACGCTTTTTGTTGTTTCAAGTGCACCGACATGTAGCCAACTGCTGGCGAAGCAGAAGCTGGGCGACCTGCGTATTTAAGATTTGCACCTGCAGGAATAGCGGCACGGAAGTTATGTTGGCTACAGTACCAAGCACCTTGGTTCTGAGGTTCTTCCTGACACCACACGAAGTCTTCAACGTTAGTGTATTGAGCAATTGCTGCTTGTACTTCTTCCATTGGGAATGGGTAAAGCTGTTCAATACGCACGATAGCAACATCGTCTTGCTCGTTGTTACGGCGCTGCTCTAGTAGGTCAAAGTAAACCTTACCAGCACAGAACACGACACGTTTCACTTTGCTTGGTTCTAAATCATCTACTTCTGGAATTGCAGATTGGAATGTACCATCCGCCAAGTCTTCAATCGTTGAAGTACATAGAGGGTGGCGCAGCAAAGATTTCGGCGACATAACAATGAGAGGTCGACGCATTGGGCGTACAACCTGACGACGAATCATGTGGTACACCTGAGCCGGTGTTGAAGGAACCACAACCTGCATATTTTGCTCAGCACAAAGCTGAAGGTAACGCTCTAAACGTGCAGATGAGTGCTCAGGACCTTGACCTTCATAACCATGAGGTAGAAGCATAGTAAGACCGCACAAACGCGCCCACTTTTGCTCGCCTGACGAGATAAACTGGTCGATAACAACTTGTGCACCGTTGGCAAAATCACCAAACTGTGCTTCCCAGATAGTTAAACCACCTGGTTCGGCTGTTGCGTAACCGTATTCAAACGCCAACACAGCTTCTTCTGACAATACTGAGTCAAAGACTTGGAATGGTCCTTGGTTGTCATGAATATTCGCTAATGGAATGTAAGTGCTTGCATCGGTTTGGTTATGAAGAACCGAGTGACGGTGGAAGAAAGTACCACGACCCGAGTCCTGACCAGAAAGACGAATACGCTTGCCATCGTCAACCAATGTAGCATACGCCAATGTTTCAGCCATACCCCAGTCAATAGCTTTTTCACCGGTCATCATTGCTAGACGATCGTTGTATAGCTTATTAACACGGCTTTGCAGTTTATGGCTTTCTGGGTACTGACACAGACGATTGCCTAGCTCAATAAGGCGTGTCTTGTCGTATTTTGAATCCCACTCCATATCCCATTCGTGCCCTAAGTAAGGGGACCAGTCTACAGAGTGCAACGCCATTGGACGCCATTCTTTAACAACCACTTCACCGCGATCCAATGCATCGCGATACTCATTGACTAACTGAGTCGCTGTCTCGATATCTGACTCATTTTTGTCGATCAGAACATCTGCATACAATTTGCGTGGTGTAGGATGCTTTTTGATTTTCTGGTACATCAAAGGCTGAGTCGCATTTGGCTCATCCGCCTCATTGTGGCCGTGGCGACGGTAACATACAAGATCGATCACGACATCGCGCTTGAACTCGTTACGGTAATCCAATGCAATGCGAGTAACAAAAGCAACTGCTTCTGGGTCATCTGCATTTACATGGAAAATTGGCGCCTGCACCATCTTCGCGATATCGGTACAGTACATCGTAGAACGCGTGTCACGAGGATTAGACGTCGTAAAGCCTACTTGGTTGTTGATGACGATACGTACCGTACCACCAACTTGGAACCCACGAGCAAGAGACATGTTGAACGTTTCGGCAACCACACCCTGACCAGCGATTGCAGAATCACCGTGGATGGTGATAGGAAGCACTTTGCTACCTTGATTATCACCCAAGCGGTCTTGACGTGCTCGAACTGAGCCCATGACTACCGGGTTTACGATTTCTAGGTGCGATGGGTTAAATGCAAGCGCTAAGTGAACATCACCGCCTGGAGTCGCAAAATCAGCAGAGAAACCTTGGTGATATTTCACATCACCCGTACCCCAAGTTTCGTCGTGTTTACCGGCGAACTCATCAAACAGGTCTTGAGGTTTCTTACCAAGTACGTTCACCAGCATGTTCAAACGACCGCGGTGAGCCATACCGATAACCACTTCACGCATTCCACTTGTACCCGCATGACGAATCAACTCTTTCGTCATCGGAATCAACGCATCACCACCTTCTAAAGAGAAACGTTTTGCACCTGGGAATTTCGCCCCGAGGTAACGCTCCAAACCTTCAGCGGCTGTTAGCTCTTCTAGGAATGTGCGCTTCTCATCTTTGTTGAATGATGGCTGGCCTACGACAGACTCAAGGCGTTGCTGAATCCAACGCTTTTGCTCTGTGTCAGTCATGTGCATGTATTCAGCACCGATGGAACCGCAATAAGTTTTGTTGAGGGCTTCATAGATATCTTTCAACTTCATGGTTTCTTGCCCAACAGCAAAAGAACCTACGTTGAAAGTTTCTTCGAAGTCATCTTCGGTAAGATTATGAAAAGCAGGGTCTAACTCCGCCACGGTTGGGCGTTGCCATAGACCTAGTGGGTCTAATTCTGCAGCTTCATGCCCGCGGAAACGGTATGCGTTGATTAGCTGTAGAACTTTTACTTGTTTTGCATCGACATCTGGGTCACTAACTTGGACATTGTAATGCTTTGTTTCTCTAGCGAGTCGTCGGAAGTAGTCACGGACACGTGAATGTGGTTGTTCTGCCACTTCTTCTGATGGCTTAGGCAAGCCTTCAAAAACACGTTTCCACTCCTCACTTACCAGATCGGGATCACTTAGATACAGTTCGTAGAGGTCCTCTACATACGTTGCATTGGCGCCAGCCAAGTGTGAAGACTCGAGCCATGCCTTCATCACGCCGTTGTGCATATTTTCCCTTAACCAGTAGTTTTCACGTTTGCTTCGGTCTTTGCCGAGCTATAAGAGCCGACTAAAAATACGGTCGGCAATTTTTGTATTCTTTACTCGAATATTACTGAAGCAGTGAAGCGGTCATATCGGGTGATCCGCAACACTGCGACATTCCTAAGAGCGAGTAAATTAAACCGAACGATTAACCAACATCGACTTAATGTGACCGATGGCTTTCGTCGGATTTAATCCCTTAGGACAAACACTTACACAATTCATGATGCCATGGCAACGAAAAACGCTAAATGCATCATCAAGATCAGACAAACGTTCATCTGTTGCCGTATCGCGGCTATCAATTAGCCAACGGTACGCTGCGAGAAGACCAGCTGGGCCGATGAATTTATCAGGGTTCCACCAGAATGATGGGCAAGACGTTGTACAACATGCACACATGATACATTCGTACAATCCATCTAAATGCGCACGGTCATCAGGCGATTGTAGATTCTCACGTGATGGTGGTAATGCACCATCATCAATCAAGAATGGTTTAACTTTCGCATAGTTATCATAGAACTGCGTCATGTCAACGATAAGATCGCGCACGACAGGTAACCCTGGTAGTGGACGAATAACTATCTTATCGCCTTGTAGAGCAGATAACGGTGTGATACACGCTAGGCCGTTTTTACCATTCATATTCAAACCATCAGAACCACATACCCCTTCACGGCATGAGCGACGGAACGCGATGCTTGGATCTTGCTCTTTTAGCAGAATCAATGCATCAAGCACCATCATGTCTGAGCCTTCGTCTACCTCAAGGGTATACTCTTTCATGTAAGGCTTAGTATCCACATCCGGATTGTAACGGTATAAAGAGAAGTTTAATTTCATAGTCGTATCCTCCCTTTAGTATGTACGTACTTTCGGCGGGAAAGCTTCACGATGCGTTGGCGTCATGTTCACATCACGCTTAGTCATCGCTTCTGTTTCCGGATTGTAGATAGAGTGGCATAGCCAGTTCTCATCATCACGCTCAGGGAAATCGAAACGAGCATGTGCGCCACGACTCTCTGTACGGTAGTTCGCTGCAACGGCAGTTGAAAACGCGGTTTCCATCAGGTTATCAAGTTCTAGACACTCGATACGCTGCGTGTTGAACTCTGAAGACTTGTCCGCTAGATGCGCGTCTTTCAAACGTTCGCGAATCACTTTCAACTCTTCTAGACCGGTTGCCATCGCATCGCCTTCACGGAATACCGAGAAGCTGTTTTGCATGCATGCTTGTAGGTCTTTACGAATCTGAACTGGATCTTCACCACCAGTGCTGTTTTCCCAACGCATAGTACGCGCTAGAGACGCTTCAATATCAGATTCTGTTGCAGGACGAGCTTCCGCTTGCGCTGCTAGCGTTTCGCCAAGGTGCAAGCCAGTAGCACGACCAAAGACGACCAAGTCTAGTAATGAGTTGCCGCCCAGACGGTTAGCACCGTGTACCGATACAGAAGCAATCTCACCACATGCGTAAAGGCCTTGTACTTCCATCTCGCTACCGTCGGCCTTCTGCTTAATTGCTTGGCCAGAGACTTGAGTAGGTACACCACCCATCATGTAGTGACAAGTTGGAATTACTGGAATTGGCTCTTTCACAGGGTCAACGTGTGCAAATGTACGAGACAGTTCACAGATACCTGGTAGACGTGATTCAAGTACTTCTTTACCAAGGTGATCAAGTTTCAACTTGATATGTGGACCCCAAGGACCATCACAGCCGCGGCCTTCACGAATTTCAATCATCATTGAACGAGCAACCACGTCACGACCAGCAAGGTCTTTCGCGTTTGGTGCGTAGCGCTCCATGAAGCGTTCACCATCTTTATTTAGAAGGTAACCACCTTCACCACGACAACCTTCCGTCACTAGAACACCCGCGCCAGCAATACCTGTTGGGTGGAACTGCCACATTTCCATGTCTTGCATTGGAACGCCTGCGCGAAGTGCCATACCAACGCCATCACCCGTGTTGATGTGCGCGTTAGTGGTCGATGCGTAAATACGACCTGCACCACCTGTAGCTAGAATGGTTGCTTTTGATTTGAAGTAACAGATTTCACCCGTTTCCATACAAATCGCAGTACAACCCATGATTGCGCCGTCTTGGTTTTTCACAAGATCCAAAGCGTACCACTCCGAGAAGATGGTTGTTTTGTGTTTTACGTTTTGCTGGTAAAGCGTGTGAAGAAGTGCGTGACCAGTACGGTCTGCAGCAGCGGCTGTACGAGCAGCCTGCTCACCACCAAACTCTTTAGATTGACCACCGAATGGACGTTGGTAGATGGTACCGTTATCAAAACGAGAGAATGGAAGACCCATTTTTTCAAGCTCGATAACTGACTCAGGACCATTTTTACACATGTATTCAATCGCGTTCTGGTCACCGATGTAGTCGGAACCTTTAACGGTATCGTACATGTGCCATTGCCAATCGTCTTTGTGCGAGTTACCCAGAGCAACAGTAATGCCACCCTGTGCAGACACAGTATGAGAACGTGTTGGAAATACTTTTGACAACAAAGCACATGATAGGCCTTGTTCTGAAATTTGTAGTGCAGCGCGCATACCTGCACCACCAGCGCCGATTACTACGGCATCAAACTCACGAACTGGAATAGACACTTACGCACCCCACAGAATAAATAGACCAGAGAAGACATAGCCGAATAGCACGGCAATAACACCAAGTTGTAGTGCGCCACGTAGTTTCGCGCACTTAATGTAATCAGTTAATACCTGCCACAAACCAACCCAAGCGTGAATCAGGATCGAGACAAGTGCCAACATGGTGAATACTTTAGTGAAGGTACCACCAAAGAATTGGGTCCAAGATGCGTAAGAGATATCTGAAAATGCACAGAAGCTAATCAGATAAATCGTGTATAGCGTCATAATGATTGCAGTTGCACGAATTAGTAGGAAATCGTGTACACCATTACGACCAAATGAAGATACGTGTTTTACCATACCAAGATCCCCGCCAATAATGATAATACTGCTGTTGCACCAAACGCGACTTTAGCGCTCATCGTGCCTGAATCTAGTTCTTCAAAGTGACCTAGATCCATCAATAAGTGACGGATACCACCTGCGATGTGGTAGGCAAGTGCAGTAAGAATTCCCCACAGGATGAATTTTACGAAGAAGCTATCGACGATGTCAGCGGCTTCCATAAAACCCATTGGGGATGACAGAGAAATGGATAGTAACCACAGTAATATACCCACCGCAACAAACGTAATTACCCCAGACACACGGTGTAGGATGGATGCGATTGCTGTGATAGGAAAGTGGATGGTCTGTAAATCTAAATTAACAGGTCTTGACTTTCTTTCTTTCACGGGCTTGCTCACTCAGCTCCATTGAGCATTTATTGTTATAACCAATTTCAGCTTCCAAACGTACAAAAGTTAACATCTATTTAACAAATATCGCGAGTAACCACCCAGATAATTGTAAACAATTTGTTAACAAACGGAATCCAGCAACAAACCTCACACTTTGTTTCTAGCCCCGAATTTATAAGGATTTAACTAAAATTTTCTTTGCCAATATACGGCGAGCAACATTCTAATACAATTGGTGTAACAAATTATGCTACATAGAACAGATTTTTAACGATTTTCATGAGAAAAATCATAACAAGTGCACACAAAGATGGAGAAAAATTGACTTTAAGCTTTAACAACAGTACAAAAATGGCACATAAACATCCTGGACGGATTAAATAATAAACAAAGGAGATTGTTATGGCGGATAAGAAAGCGACCCTTCATGTTGAAGGTCAAGCGCCAATCGAACTGCCAATTATGGACGGTACGCTAGGTACACCTGTAATTGACGTTCGTAAGCTGGGAGCCAATGGTTACTTTACTTTTGACCCAGGTTTTCTTGCCACTGCATCTTGTGAATCATCAATCACGTACATCGATGGCGGCAAAGGTATTCTTTTGCACCGCGGTTTCCCGATTGATCAATTAGCCAATAACGCAGATTACTTAGAAGTATGTTACATCCTTCTTTATGGTGAAGCCCCTACCCGAGAACAATACGAGCAATTCAAAACGACCGTTACTCGTCACACAATGGTACACGAGCAAATCGCAAGCTTTTTCCATGGCTTCCGACGCGATGCTCACCCAATGGCGGTAATGTGTGGTGTAGTTGGAGCACTTGCAGCCTTCTATCACGACTCTCTTGACATTAACAACGACGAACACCGCGAAATTGCAGCGTACCGTCTGCTGTCAAAAATGCCAACACTGGCGGCGATGTGTTACAAATACTCTATCGGTCAGCCATTTATTTACCCTCGTAACGACCTTAGCTACGCAGAGAACTTCTTGCATATGATGTTCGCAAACCCTTGCGAAGAGTATGAAGTAAATCCTGTGGTTGCCCGTGCGATGGATAAGATTTTCACTCTACACGCGGATCACGAACAGAATGCGTCGACATCAACTGTTCGTCTAGCTGGCTCTTCTGGTGCGAACCCATTTGCATGTATTGCCGCTGGTATTGCATCCCTTTGGGGACCTGCTCACGGTGGTGCAAACGAAGCCTGCTTGAGAATGCTAGAAGAGATTGGCAGCGTCGATAACATCCCTGAATATGTAGACCGCGCGAAAGACAAAGATGACCCATTCCGCTTAATGGGCTTTGGTCACCGCGTTTACAAGAACTATGACCCACGTGCGACAGTAATGCGCGAAACGTGTCATGAAGTTCTCAAAGAGCTAAACATTCAAGACCCTCTGCTAGACGTTGCAATGGAACTTGAGCGCATTGCGCTTTCTGATGAGTACTTCGTGTCTAAGAAGCTGTACCCGAACGTAGACTTCTACTCAGGTATCATTCTTAAAGCGATTGGTATTCCAGTTTCTATGTTTACGGTTATCTTCGCGATTTCTCGTACCATCGGCTGGATTGCTCACTGGAACGAAATGCACAGCGATCCACTGAACCGCATTGGTCGTCCTCGTCAGCTATACACTGGCGAAACACAACGTGAGTTTTCTCCACTTCACGAACGTGAATGATCTTTTTAGTTAGAAGATAAACAAAAGGGTTGAGATTTTGTCTCAACCCTTTTTTCTTTTCAGCGTTTCACGTTATGAATAGCGAACACTAAACCGGATTATCAATATCGATAAACTCCACATGTAGGCCATATTCATCCGCTAGCCATTTTCCTAAAGCCTGAACACCATAACGCTCAGTAGCATGATGACCTGCAGCATAGTAATGAATGTCCATTTCACGAGCGGTATAAGTGGTGCGCTCTGAAATTTCTCCAGAGATAAATGCATCCAGCCCGTGCTGTACAGCAAGTTCAATGAAATCCTGCCCTCCACCAGTGCACCAGCCGACTGTCTCAATCATCTTATCGGTATTCTCTGGAGCGATATGCAGAGGCTCTCTATCAAGAACTTGATTGATCTTGCTCGCAAACTCAGCACCAGACATCGGTTTTTTCAAGCGCCCAAACATAGCAACTGACTGAGGGTGCCCTTCAAGTCCACCTTCTACTTCGATTTCAAGTAAGCGAGCTAATTCTGCGTTGTTGCCTAGCTCTGGGTGAATATCCAGAGGAAGGTGATAACCATATAAGTTGATATCGTTTTTGATCAGACTACGAATTCGTTTACCTTTCATACCACGAATTGGCTCAGGCTCACCTTTCCAAAAATAGCCATGATGAACAAGCAATGCGTCTGCATTAAGCTCAATCGCTTTATCGATTAAGGCTTGAGAGGCAGTTACGCCAGTGATAATACGCTTTACGGCTGGCGTCCCTTCTACCTGTAGCCCGTTTGGTGCGTAATCTTTAATTAACTGCGGTGACAGTTTGTCATTAAGAATCTGTTCTAGCTTTAAGTTATTCATTATTACTTCCAATTTCTAGCGCATGTAAACCTAAATAACCTCTCGATGAAATCAGACCGAGAGTATGCAACCTAGTTGATACAACAACGTTTTGACATCTGGCACCTTGATATCATTTAGGTCTTTAAAGTGTATCTCGAACCCTAATATCGATGCTAGCCACCCTACCCTCAAAAGCAAATTTAGTTACAATAACAAAGCTTGTCGCCTCACCATAAATTTAGGGATACGGATGAACCAACTGCAACGCTTTTACCAATGGATCGCCACTTCACCTCCGCTTTTCAAGTTACGCCCTCCGTTTGCAACCTTAGAAGATGTCTCGGTCAAACCTTTGAATAGCTCAGAACAATACAATGGTAATCCGAGACTGGGTTTTTTATATCAGCACCTATGCACTGCGGCTCTTTCTAATTCAGAACGATATCAGATTATTGCCGAAGAAATTCAGTTAAACGACGCGGAAGGTAAGACCATTGGTGCTGTCGATTTAGTGTTGAGGAATACAGAATCAAATCAGATAGAACATTGGGAAGTGGCGATTAAGTTTTATCTTCTTTACAACGGCATTTGGTATGGCCCGAATGCTCACGACCAGTTACATGCAAAATTGGATAGAATGCTCACGCATCAGCTGAAAATGAGCGATCGCCCGGAATTTCAAAAAATAATTCCTTTAAACGACTCTCCAGAAGAGCGCCTAATGATGCAAGGACGACTCTATATTAATCCGTTTACTCCAGAGCCAACTCCTAAGGAGTGCTTGGGTTATGAATTAAATCCAAGTCAGATAAGTGGTTACTGGTGCTATCAACGTCAATGGGATTTAATTGGTAAACCCCTTTATCATTTACATAAACCATGCTGGGCGACCGGTACAGATGATTTCTCTCAACCTATTGAAAAGCCTTTAGATCGATTCATACACGCACAAACGGAAGACGGTCAATTCTGGTTTGTGGTACCAGATTCATGGCCCGGAGATAAAGCGGTTCGGGGCACTTAAACATGAAAGGGTTGATGTTTTCACATCAACCCTTTGCTAGATACATTGACCATTGGATGTTTTACAAACCAGCGGCTGCAAACACTTGATTAACGATCTCTTGTGCTTCAGCTTCGATTTGTTTCAGATGTTCTTCACCTTTGAAGCTTTCACAGTAAATCTTGTAGATGTCCTCTGTGCCTGATGGACGAGCAGCGAACCAACCGTTAGCTGTCGTTACTTTAAGGCCACCAATCGCAGCACCATTGCCTGGTGCATGCGTTAGACGAGCAGTGATCGCATCACCTGCTAGAGTTTCAGCCGCAACCTTTTCTGGTGACAACTTCTTCAATACGTCTTTTTGTGGGCCATTTGCTACAGCTTGAATACGGTTGTACTTCGACTCACCGTGCTTCGCCGCTAGCTCTTCATAGTAATCTTGAGGGTTCTTACCCGTTACCGCAGTGATCTCTGCTGCTAGAAGGCATAGCAAGATGCCATCTTTGTCTGTTGACCAAGGCGTGCCATCTTTACGAAGGAATGACGCACCAGCACTTTCTTCGCCGCCGAAACCAAACTTACCAGTGTACAGACCGTCTACAAACCATTTGAAACCAACAGGCACTTCACATAGATCACGACCTAGATCCGCAACAACACGGTCAATCAGCGCACTTGAAACTAGTGTTTTACCAACAGCGACATCTTTACCCCACTCGTCACGATGACGGTACAAGTAGTCAATACAAACGGCTAAGAAGTGGTTCGGGTTCATCAAACCTTTTGGCGTAACGATACCGTGACGGTCGTAGTCAGGATCATTACCAAATGCTAAATCGTATTCGTCTTTCAGTGCCAATAGACCCGCCATTGCGTAAGGAGAAGAACAGTCCATACGCACAACGCCGTCTTTATCTAGCGACATGAATTGGAAAGAAGGATCGATCGATTCACTTACTAGCGTTAGGTCTAGGTTGTATGCCTGACCAATTTGACGCCAGTAATCGATACCGCTGCCACCCAATGGATCTACACCAATCTTCAGGTTCGCCTTTTGGATTGCTTCCATATCGATAACGTTCACCAGGTCATCGATGTATGGCTTCACCAAGTCCATCTCTACAAACAGATCCGATGCTTTTGCTTCTGCTAGTGGTAGGCGTTTCACACCTTGTAAACCTTCAGCAATCAGTTCGTTCGCACGATCTTCGATAGCTTGAGTCAACTCAGCTTCTGCAGGACCACCATGTGTCGGATTGTATTTGATACCGCCGTCTTGTGGTGGGTTATGTGATGGAGTAATAACGATACCGTCTGCTTTTTCATCGTGTTTGATGTTGTAAGTCAGAATCGCGTGTGAAATACCCGGTGTTGGCGTGTAACCGTTGTCTTGTTGGACAATCACTTTCACACCATTTGCAATCAGTACTTCAATCACACTTGAGAAAGCAGGCTCAGATAGCGCATGCGTGTCTTTACCCACAAACAACGGGCCAATTGTGCCTTGCTCAGAACGAACTTCTGCTACCGCTTGAGCGATCGCTAAAATGTGGTTTTCGTTAAAAGTGTGCTTGTCTGCAGTACCGCGGTGGCCAGAAGTACCAAATTGAACTTTGTGTTCTGCGTTTGCCGCGTCTGGTTGAAGTAAGAAGTAGTTAGCAACGAGTGCTGGGATATTGTGAAGATCTTCCTGCTGCGCTTTTTGCCCAGCACGAGGGTGCATAGCCATGTTTGACATCCTTTCTTTCAATACAAATAAAATTAAAAAAGCCTCATAATATCCGCTCACTGCGACGCATTATGAGGCTTCTATCAGGTTTCTTAGATTGAACCTGTTACTTTTTCTATTAAGTCAGGTTGGAACCCCATGTGTGCCATCACTTGTTCAACCATCTGTCTTTTACGACTTGTATTGTTATTCGTGATAACCCAAAACGGTGTGCCAGGAATGGCTTTTGGCTTGGTCGTATTACCGTTTGCTAGCAAGGTTTCTTCATTATCTGCAAAGTACACGCGTTTGCGTCCTTTTACATTCGTAGCCTGGGCGAAACCTTCTGGATTCAATTTATGTAAGGTCGATAATACCAACATAAAGCGATCAATCGCTTTTTTTAGACCGGCAAACTCATCAGAAATAAGCAGCGAACGCATTTCTTTCACTACATCAACAGATTCCGTTTTACCCGCATCTTTACTTACTACAATCCCTTGTGGCTTCTCTACTACAGGCGCGGCTTTAGCTTCCTGCAACTGACCATCAAGGTTTAAAAGGCGTCGCAAAATATCCGAGGCGCTTTCACCGATATGCTTAGTTTGACTAGCTATATAACGGTATAGATCCTCATCAACCTCAATTGTTTTCATTCGCTTTTCACATTCTCAATGTTTAAACTCTGGGGGATTATAACGAGATCCACGCGGATACTCCACGTTAAACCCATCACGAATAAGATAAAATGTCAGCATTACTCAACTATAAGCAGGAAGGCCAAGGCCAAACAGTTGTTTTGATTCACGGATTGTTTGGTAGTTTAAGTAATCTGGGTCTACTCGCCCGCGATCTTATTAAAGATCACACGGTGATCAGTATTGATCTGAGAAATCACGGCCTCTCTTTCCACTCCGAAGTCCATAACTATACCGATATGGCAAAAGATGTGGCTCAGCTCCTTCAGCACTTAAACGTTGAGCCATCTATTGTTATTGGTCACTCCATGGGCGGAAAAGTCGCGATGGCTCTTGTGGACATTGCTCCAAATGTAGTCAAGCAGTTAGTCGTTCTCGACATGGCGCCTGTAGCCTACACTACGAACCGTCACGATAATGTTTTTAACGGCTTACATGCTGTTATTAATGAAAAACCAGCAAATCGACAGCAAGCCATGGATATCCTAGCTCAACATATTGAACTCGATGGTGTAAGACAATTTCTCTCTAAATCACTGTACAAAAATGGCGATAAGATGGATTGGCGGTTTAACGTACCGAGCCTTTTTGAGAATTATGACCAAATTATTGGCTGGCAAGAAATCACACCAACAGATATCCCAACTTTATTTATCAAAGGCGGCGACTCTGACTACTTAATGCCAGAACATCAGCCGGCAGTGAAGCGACAATTTAACCATGCTAAAGCACACATTATCGCTGGTACTGGTCACTGGTTACACGCCGAGAAACCGACAGAAGTAATGAGAGTCATTCGAAAATACATTTCGAGTTAACAAATTCGAAAAGCAACACTAGATTATTGAAATAACCCTTCTTGTAGTGCATTAACTTTACCGTTTAACAGTGGTATAGTGCGCCCAAGATTTTTCGGCATGAAGGGCTAAAATGCTTTACGACTATATGGATATGCTCGAGTCTATTGGACTCGATCTTCTTTTTGCTGCTATCTTTTTTTTCATCGGGATGGCGATAAAAGATGTGCTAAAGCAAGGCAATGTACCTGTTTTTGGTCGTCGTATTGTGTGGTTAGTCCTTTTCCTAGGCTGTGCTGGCTTTATTGCAAAAGGTGTAATTCAGCTAACTTGGGAAGGCTCAGGGTTAGGTTAAACCCTTAGTAGCATCGCCAATAACAAACAATGTAAAGGTATAGACTCTATGGCAAGTGTAGGTATCTTCTTCGGTAGCGACACAGGTAATACTGAAGCCGTTGCAAAGATGATTCAAAAGCAACTAGGTAAACATCTAGTTCACGTTCAAGACATCGCGAAAAGCAGCAAAGAAGACATTGATAACTTCGATCTTCTTCTTCTAGGTATCCCAACTTGGTACTACGGCGAAGCACAATGTGATTGGGATGACTTCTTCCCTGAGCTTGAGCAAATCGACTTCTCTACTAAGCTAGTGGCTATCTTTGGCTGTGGCGACCAAGAAGACTACGCAGAATACTTCTGTGACGCGATGGGCACAGTCCGTGATATCGTTGAATCTAAAGGCGGCACAATTCTTGGCCATACCTCGACAGAAGGCTACGAATTTGAAGCGTCTAAAGCACTTGTTGAAGGTGACGAAAGCCAATTCGTAGGTCTATGTATTGATGAAGACCGCCAACCAGAATTGACTGACGAGCGTGTTGAAAGCTGGGTTAAACAGATCTATGAAGAGATGTGTTTAGCTGAGCTAGAAGGCTAATCAAATTGAATGATACAAAGACCTCCACTTGGAGGTCTTTTTGTATGTATTGTCACACAGCATCGGTAAGTACTTCCTCTTCGCGATACTGAGGTTTCTTTCTTACATAAAGCTTGCGTTGAACCTCTGAAACCACATTCCCCTGTTTATCTTTTACATGAGTAATAAACTCAGGAAAACACTTTTCTCCATTCCGTGTCATTTGATAAATGTTTTCCAGCATCCCTTCAGTGACCTCAAATTCTGCAAACAAATCACTTTGCCCCGGCTTAATAAAGTTAATGCTTGCCTCTTTATCCCACACATAATATTCCTCTCGTAGAATCCCCATCAGCATCAACGAGTAAATAGGATCAGTTAAAGAGAAAATACTGCCGCCATATTGGGTGCGATTGGCATTTTTATTCCACCAGCGAAGCTTTAAACGTACCTTTACAGTACGGAAGTCTTGAGAAATATGTAAGATTTTAATACCCGCCCCCCAAAAAGGAGGCCAAATATTGAGTGCGAACTTTACAATTCCTGGTTTGTATATCTTCGCTAGTCGCCTATTCATCGCTATCCCTGCCCTCTCCAAGCTTAATGTTACACAATTGTAACTGGTCAGAGCTGTAATATAATGGACCTGTTTCTAATTTACAAAAAGATTCTATTAACCCTTTGAAGTTCGTGGTTTAATGTTCCGAACGCTTATCCTATAATGGTAGGAAGATTGAATTCTGTTAAATCGCTGCAGATGATCCAACGGGAAAGTATATGTCAGATAATAATCAGGCGCTGAAGGATGCGGGTTTAAAAGTAACCCTTCCGAGGCTAAAAATTCTAGAAGTACTTCAGCAGCCAGACTGCCAGCACATCAGTGCTGAAGATTTGTACAAAAAGTTGATTGATCTAGGTGAAGAAATTGGCCTAGCAACTGTTTACCGAGTTCTAAACCAGTTCGACGATGCTGGTATTGTAACTCGTCACCACTTTGAAGGTGGAAAGTCAGTCTTCGAATTATCGACTCAACATCACCACGACCACCTAGTGTGCCTAGATTGTGGTGAGGTAATTGAATTTTCTGACGATCTTATCGAAGAACGTCAAAAAGAGATTGCAGCTAAGTACAATGTCACACTAACAAACCACAGCTTATACTTGTACGGCAAGTGTAGCGATGGTGGTTGTAAAGACAATCCAGATGCACACAAACCGAAAAAATAAGGGTTTGTTAATTTAAAAAGTAAACGTCAGCACATGCTGGCGTTTTTTGTTTCTAGAAGTCAGTACCTTAGACGTCAGTACTTTGGTTACAGAACAAAAGCTACTAAACACCCATCTTTTTTATCCACAGTTTTGCACATCTATATAGCACTCTGTGGGATTAGGTATAAAAAATGCCAGCATTTGCTGGCATTTTTTCATCGCTCTCAGCATTAATCGAGATTATTGATTCTCAATTTTTGCCCAGGTATCACGTAGACCAACCGTGCGGTTGAATACTAGATTATCTGCTGAAGAGTCTTTCGAGTCTGCACAGAAGTAACCCATACGTTCAAACTGGTAACCTTTTTCTGCTTCTGCAGAAGCTAGGCTAGGCTCGACAAAGCCATTGATCACAACTAATGATTCAGGGTTGATAGTAGAAGCAAAATCTTCCGCTGCGCCTGGGTTTGGCACCGTAAATAAACGATCGTACAGACGAATTTCCGCAGGAAGAGCTTTATCTGCTGACACCCAATGAATAACGCCTTTCACTTTACGACCATCTGCTGGGTTTTTACCTAGCGTATCTGTATCATAAGAACAGAAGATCGTTGTGATATTGCCTTCGGCATCTTTTTCAACGCGCTCCGCTTTGATCACGTAAGCACCACGTAAACGAACTTCTTTACCTAGCACTAAACGCTTGTACTTTTTGTTCGCTTCTTCACGGAAGTCTTCACGCTCAATCCACAATTCACGCGTGAATGGCACTTCACGCACGCCCATTTCTGGTTTATTTGGGTGGTTGGCAACTGTCAAGTTTTCTACTGCGCCTGCTTCAAAGTTTTCGATAACAACTTTAACAGGATCCAGTACAGCCATTGCACGCGGAGCGTTCTCGTTTAGGTCATCACGAATACAAGATTCTAATGAACTAAACTCGATCATATTTTCTTGCTTCGTTACACCAATACGCTTACAAAACTCACGAATAGATGCAGGTGTGAAGCCACGACGACGCAGACCTGAGACAGTCGGCATACGTGGATCATCCCAACCATTAACCAGTTTTTCAGTAACTAGCTGGTTAAGCTTACGCTTAGACATCACTGTGTATTCAAGGTTTAAACGACTGAACTCGTATTGATGTGGACGGCTTTCGATCGTGATGTTGTCTAGAACCCAATCGTACAGACGACGGTTATCCATGAATTCAAGCGTACAAATAGAGTGCGTAATGCCTTCTAATGCATCAGAAATACAGTGCGTAAAGTCGTACATTGGGTAAATGCACCACTTATCACCAGTTTGGTGGTGCGTAGCAAAACGCACTCGGTATAAAACTGGATCGCGCATGACCATGAATGAAGAACCCATGTCGATTTTAGCACGAAGACACGCTTTACCTTCTTCAAATTCACCAGCGCGCATTTTTTCAAACAACGCCAAGTTCTCTTCAACAGAACGGTCACGGTATGGACTTGGTTTACCTGGCGCCTTTAGTGTGCCGCGGTATTCACGAATTTGCTCTGGACTTAGCTCATCTACGTACGCTAAGCCTTTGTTAATCAATTCAATTGCATATTCGTAAAGCTTATCGAAGTAGTTTGATGAGTAACATACTTCACCACTCCACTCAAAGCCCAACCAGTTTACATCTTTCTTGATAGACTCAACGTATTCGATGTCTTCTTTTTCAGGGTTTGTATCGTCGAAACGCAGATTACATTGACCCTGGTAGTCCTGAGCAATACCGAAGTTCAAACAGATAGACTTAGCATGACCGATATGCAGGTAGCCATTTGGCTCCGGCGGGAATCGAGTATGCACGCTAGTGTGTTTACCATCCGCTAGATCTTTATCAATGATCTGGCGAATAAAGTTTGATGGACGAGCATCAGCTTCACTCATCTATAGCACCTCAAAAATATTAGTATTGTCAGAGAAAACGGAACCCTGTATCCAAGTATGGTTTCACAGAGTACATTGTTCCTAATGATCCACAATTCTAAGCAATTAGACAACAAGAACTCGCTCTAAAACGACAATATTTATCGAGTTAGCGTGAAAGCAAAGCAGATTCAAAGGGCCTAAACGAAAAAAGGCCTCCTGCGGAGGCCTTTTGCGATGTTGTAGTATCAATTGTTTGCAATACCAATAACAAACAATCACACCACTATTAAACAGTTAAGCTGGTAGCTGAACACCACTTAAGTCTTCATCTTTAGATACATTCTTCATCTCACCAGCAACAATCTCTGCTAGTGGACCAAGAATAACTTGTAGGTTGTTTGTACCTAGCTTCACAACTCCCATAGCTCCAAGATCTTTCAGAGTTTTCTCATTGATAACGCTCATATCTTTCACAGAAAGGCGCAAACGAGTAATACAGGCATCGATAGAACTTAGGTTGTCATGACCGCCAAGTGCTTTCAAGTACTGACGAGCAAGCTCTGAAGAATTGCTTGATCCAGCCACGTTAGATGAAGCTTCTTCATCATCTTCACGTCCCGGTGTTTTAAGGCCAAACTTAACAATCACGGTACGGAACACGAAGTAGTAAACCGCAAAGAAACCAAGACCTTGTACAATGAGCATGTACCAGTTTACCGCTAGCGGGTTACGAGTCGACAATACTAAGTCGACTAAACCAGCAGAGAAACCGAAACCTGCAATCCACTGCATTGATGCCGCGATATAAACTGATAGACCAGTCAGCGCTGCGTGAAGAACGTACAGTCCTGGAGCAAGGAACATGAATGCAAATTCAAGTGGTTCTGTTACACCTGTAAAGAATGAAGCAAACGCAGCTGCAATCATGATAGATGCCACTTTCTCTTTATTCTTTGATTTCGCAGTATGGTACATCGCTAGAGCAGCGCCTGGTAAACCAAACATCATGATTGGGAAGAAGCCCGCTTGGTACATCCCCGTAACACCTACCGTTGCCGTGCCTTCAGCTAATGATTTCGCACCGCCAAGGAAGTTTGGAATGTCATTAATACCAGCGACATCAAACCAGAACACTGAGTTTAGTGCATGGTGCAGACCAACAGGAATTAGAAGACGGTTGAAGAATGCGTAAACACCTGCACCTGCTTCACCCATACCTTGAATGCTTTCACCAAAACTTACCAGACCGCCGTAAACTGATGGCCAAACGTACATCAGGATGAACGCAATAACGATACCAGCAAAAGACGTTAGGATAGGTACAAGACGCTTGCCAGAGAAAAACGCCAGTGCTTTGTGCAGCTCTACGTGAGAAAAACGGTTGTACAACTCAGCAGAAACAATACCAACCAAGATACCGACGAACTGGTTATTGATTTTACCAAATGCAGCAGGTACTTCACTTGGGTCAATGCCTTGAATTTGTGATACTGCACCAGGGGCCAAAAGCGTTGTGACAACTAAGAAGCCCACGAAGCCTGAAAGTGCAGCGGCGCCATCTTTGTCTTTAGACATTCCATAAGCAACACCAACAGCGAACAATACTGACATGTTGTCAATGATCGCTGCACCAGCTTTAATAAGAAATGCAGCAAGTGCACTGTTTGCGCCCCAGCCATTTGGGTCGATCCAGTAGCCAATACCCATGAGTATTGCTGCTGCAGGAAGTGTGGCAACCGGCACCATAAGCGCCTTACCCACCTTCTGGAAGTATCCGAGAATGTTCACCTTAAGTTCCCCCTATAGGATTAGATGTTATGTTGAATGACTTATTTCAGCCGTCCAATTTAGTCATCCTAAGTTTATGATATTAATTTTGCTCCGCAAATTAAAAGCTCACCGTTTGTGATCATAATCACCACAATTTGCCCTTTCGGAAGGTTTTTGCTAGCGAGATCATAAAACTTATTTTATTATACGAAAAAATGGCGTTTTAAAGATAATATTCTCGCACTTTATGCAAGGCAGAATCAGTGTTATTTTGGTATCTAGGCGGGTAAATCACTGTAACTTTGCTCTGAAAAAGAATCATAAAAAACCATACAATTATTACTTTTCAGTTAGTTACTATGACAATAACATCGATAAAACGCGACTTGCTGTATGTGACTCGTTATCTAATTCAGTGATACAAACTAAGTACCCATATGACTGAAGCAGTCTCTACTTAGATAACGATATAGAAATTGAATTCTCATCTATAAGGACTAGCTGACTATGTACGCGCTAAGTAACTGTAAAATTTATACCGGTAGTGATGTTCTTACCGATCATGCGGTCATCATCGAAAACGATCTTATTCAATCTATTGTGCCGGTTTCTGAGCTACCTCAAAGCATCGAAGTAAAAGACCTTGCAGGCGCTAATCTAAGTCCAGGCTTTATCGATCTGCAGTTGAACGGTTGTGGCGGTGTAATGCTAAACGATGCAATTACCCCTGAAACCATGCAAATCATGCACCAGGCAAACCTCAAATCTGGCTGTACTAGCTTCCTGCCAACACTCATTACATCATCTGATGAAGATATGCGAACTGCAATTGCCGCAGCTCGTGAGTACCACAACAAATATCAAAATCAATCGCTTGGTTTACACCTCGAAGGTCCTTACCTTAACGTCGCGAAAAAAGGCATCCATAACGTCGATTTTATTCGCCCATCAGACGAAAGCATGATCGACCTTATCTGCGCAAACGCCGATATCGTAGCGAAAGTAACACTAGCACCTGAGCATAACGACCCAGAGCATATTGCGCGATTAAAGGCTGCTGGCATCGTGGTTTCAATTGGCCACACAAATGCAACCTACGCCGAAGCACGTAAAAGCTTTGAAGCAGGCATTACTTTTGCTACACACCTCTTTAATGCAATGACACCAATGGTTGGTCGTGAACCAGGAGTTGTTGGTGCAATTTACGATACTCCTGACGTTTATGCTGGCATTATTGCTGATGGTTTTCACGTCGACTACGCAAACATCCGAATTGCTCATAAAATCAAAGGTGAAAAGCTTGTTTTGGTGACGGATGCCACAGCTCCAGCAGGTGCTAACATTGATCACTTTATTTTTGTCGGTAAGAAAGTATATTACCGAGATGGTAAGTGTGTTGATGAAAATGGCACGCTAGGCGGCTCAGCTTTGACAATGATTGAAGCAGTTCAGAATTCAGTTGAGCACGCGGGGATCGCTTTAGACGAAGCTCTACGAATGGCCACGTTATACCCAGCAACAGCAATTGGTGTTGAGGATCGCCTTGGCCGAGTTCGAAAAGGGATGGTTGCAAACCTGACTATTTTCGATCGTGACTTTAAAGTAAAAGCGACGGTTGTTAACGGACAATACGAGCAAAATTAAGCATGAATGGCGGACAGATTGGTAATGTAGATTTAGTAAAACAGCTTAACAGCGCTGCGGTATATAGGCTGATTGATCAGCAAGGTCCTATCTCCCGTATTCAAGTCGCGGACGTGAGTCAGCTCGCGCCTGCTAGTGTTACCAAAATAACCCGCCAACTTTTAGAGCGCGGCCTTATTAAGGAGGTCGCCCAACAAGCTTCAACTGGTGGTCGTCGTGCGATCTCTTTGACTACTGAAGTCAAACCTTTTCATTCGATTGCCGTTCGCTTAGGTCGAGATTACGTACAGTTCAGTTTATACGATTTAGGTGGTACCGCGCTGGCAGAAGATCAGCATGAACTGCACTACACTAACCAAGCAGACTTAATCGCAGGACTTATCGATTTATTAAAAGATTTCGTAAGCCGATGCGAAGACAAAATTGATCAACTCATCGCTATCGGCATCACTTTACCGGGCCTTGTTAACCCAACAACTGGCGTGGTCGAATACATGCCTAATACCGATATCGATAATCTTGCTCTCGGTGAAATTGTTGGAGAGAAGTTTAATACAGCATGCTTTGTTGGCAACGACGTACGTGGCATGGCGTTGGCTGAGCACTACTTTGGAGCAAGCCAAGACTGCCAGGATTCTATTTTGGTTAGCGTCCACCGCGGTACTGGCGCAGGTATTATCGTTAACGGCCAGGTTTTTCTTGGTTTTAACCGCAACGTCGGTGAAATTGGTCATATCCAAATTGACCCGCTTGGTGAGCAATGCCAATGTGGAAACTTTGGCTGTTTAGAAACCGTAGCTGCAAACCCAGCGATTATTCAACGAGTGAAGCAACTGATTACTCAAGGATACGAATCAAGCTTAACCGACCTTGAAAACATCACAATTGAAGCGGTATGTCAGCACGCAATGAATGGTGATGAACTTGCGAAACAGAGTTTAGTGCGAGTGGGCAACCAGCTAGGTAAAGCGATTGCGATTACGGTTAACTTATTTAATCCACAGAAAATTGTAATTGCTGGCGATATTACTGCAGCACAAGATATTGTTTTCCCTGCAATTCAACGCAACGTAGAGAATCAATCTCTTAAAACTTTCCATAACGACCTCCCTATCGTGGCTTCTCACATTGATAAGCAGCCAACGATGGGCGCATTTGCGATGATTAAACGCGCTATGCTAAACGGAGTTTTGTTACAAAAGTTACTGGAAGACTAAGTTTATACAACCAATTGAGTTACAATCTCGGGCTGTGTTTTCACAGCCCGTTTTTGTATATCAGGAATACAGCTCAACAGTATGGAAATTATTCTAATTACAGCCGCTTTTTTAGCTGGTTTTATTGCGCTTAAATGCAGCCTCCCTCCCCTCGTTGGTTTTCTACTAGCTGGATTTGGCTTGCATGCATTTGGTTACCAAAGCAATGACGTTATTGTCACTCTCGCAGATCTTGGTGTTACTCTTCTTCTGTTTACTATTGGACTCAAACTCGATGTAAAAACCCTGCTGTCCAAAGAAATATGGGGAGGGGCAACCGCCCACAACATACTCTCTACCGCTTTTTTTGCCCTAGCGTTATCCGGCTTAAAACTACTGGGCTTGACTTCGCTAGCCAGTATGGACGGCAGCCAAATCCTGCTTTTAGCTTTTGCACTATCGTTCTCTAGTACCGTTTTTGCCGTAAAAGCATTGCAAGAAAAAGGCGAAATGAACGCGACCTACGGCACACTCGCGATCGGTATCTTGGTTATGCAAGATATTTTTGCCGTAGTATTCCTGACTGCTTCAACCGGAAAAGTCCCAGAATGGTATGCCATCGGTTTGTTCGCACTGCCTTTCCTTCGTCCCCTATTCTATAAGCTGCTCGATAAAGTTGGCCACGGCGAAATGCTGGTGCTATTCGGTATTTTCTTCGCGCTTGTTGTCGGTGCTGGGCTATTCGAGTTGGTCGGGATGAAACCAGACTTGGGCGCGCTAATTTTAGGCATGCTACTCGCAGGTCACCCAAAAGCCTCAGAACTATCCAAGTCATTATTCAATATGAAGGAGCTCTTTTTAGTCTGCTTCTTTTTGAACATTGGTTTATCCGCCTCATTGAGCGTGAATGGCGTCGTTCTCGCCCTGCTATTTATCTTACTGCTACCAATCAAAGGACTCTTGTACTTCGTCACTATTAATCATTTTAAGTTTCGAGTACGTACCTCTTTGCTCGCCTCTTTATCACTATTTAACTACAGTGAGTTTGGTCTTATTGTTGCTGGGTTGGCCTATAAAATGGGCTGGATGCCAAGTGATATGCTTGCTGCGATTGCGGTTGCGGTGTCGGTATCCTTTGTAATTTCCGCGCCACTTAACCGCCTTAGCCATAAAATTTATCAACATTCAGGTAAGTGGCTGCAAGAGACAGCGGTAGAAAAGCTCAATCAACGCGACCAACTCATCAACCCAGGTCATGCCCAAGTATTGATCTTAGGTATGGGGCGTATTGGAACGGGCGCTTATGATGAGCTACGTTCACGCTATGGCAAAATTTCATTGGGTATAGAAATTCGTGAAGACGCTGCACATCATCATCGTTCAGAAGGAAGAAATGTGATTTCTGGTGATGCCACCGACCCGGATTTCTGGGAGCGAATTTTAGATACAGGTCATGTAAAACTGGTTCTGCTTGCAATGCCACATCATCAAGGTAACCAAACAGCACTTGAGCAGCTTAAACGCAGAAAATATAAGGGGCAAATTGCCGCTATCGCCGAATACCCAGATCAATTGGAAGGCTTACTTGAAAATGGCGTTGACGCAGCATTCAATATTTATAGTGAAGCTGGTAGCGGTTTTGCTCGACACGTCTGTAAACAACTTCAACCTAAATTCACACCAATTAAATAAGCAACAGCACTGATATTTTTCGGAAGGCTTTCTATTGATAGAAAGCCTTTTTTGTATAGTTTTTATACCAAACCTTGATCTCATTCACCAAAACAACGGTTGAGTTAAATATTTTCCATACAACAAGGCCTTTTATCATTTTTTTAATCACAAAACGTTGCTTTTTTTATTAGTAATGGCAAATTTAAACCATACCGATTAGAAATTGTTTAGTTTAGTAAGGATGTAGTATGTGTTCAGTATTTGGCATTTTAGACATTAAAAGCGATGCAGCCGCATTGCGCCCTATCGCATTAGAGATGTCGAAAAAACTTCGTCACCGTGGCCCAGACTGGTCTGGGATTTACTCTTCAGAGCGTGCTATTTTAGCGCACGAGCGCTTGGCGATTGTTGGTCTAAATAGTGGTGCACAGCCGCTATACAGCCCTGATAAGAAGCTCATCCTTGCCGTCAATGGTGAAATCTACAACCATAAAGAAATTCGTGCTCGTTACGAAGGAAAGTACGAATTTCAAACCGATTCAGACTGTGAAGTCATTCTTGCACTTTACCAAGATATGGGCGCAGATCTCCTTGAAGAACTAAACGGTATTTTCGCTTTTGTGCTCTACGACGAAGAAAAAGATGAGTATTTAGTCGGCCGTGACCATATTGGTATTATCCCTCTTTATCAAGGTCACGATGAGCATGGTAACTACTATGTGGCATCAGAGATGAAGGCTCTTGTTCCAGTATGTAAAACAGTAAGTGAATTCCCTCCTGGTAGCTACTACAGCTCTAAAGATACTCAGCCAACACGTTACTATGTTCGTGACTGGAACGAGTACGCAGCAGTACAAGGTAACAGCACTAGCAAAGAAGAATTGACGGAAGCGCTAGAAGCGGCTGTTAAACGCCAACTAATGACTGACGTGCCTTACGGTGTACTTCTTTCAGGCGGTCTAGATTCTTCTATTACATCTGCGGTAGCAAAACGCTTTGCAGCGATGCGTATTGAAGATGATGAAAAGTCTGAAGCTTGGTGGCCTCAACTGCACTCTTTTGCTGTTGGCCTAGAAGGCGCGCCTGACCTGAAAGCCGCTCGCGAAGTTGCCGACCAAATTGGTACCGTTCACCACGAAATGACGTACACGATTCAAGAAGGTTTGGACGCGATTCGTGACGTGATTTACCACATTGAAACGTATGACGTGACGACTATCCGCGCATCAACACCTATGTTCTTAATGGGTCGTAAGATCAAAGCGATGGGTATCAAGATGGTATTGTCTGGTGAGGGCGCTGACGAAATCTTTGGTGGCTACCTTTACTTCCACAAGGCGCCAAACGCGAAAGAGTTCCACGAGGAGACAGTGCGTAAACTGCTTGCTCTGAACATGTTCGACTGTGCTCGTGCTAACAAGTCGCTGGCAGCATGGGGAGTTGAAGGACGCGTACCTTTCCTAGATAAAGAGTTCATAGATGTAGCAATGCGCTTGAACCCAGCAGACAAGATGTGTGGCAACGGTAAAATGGAGAAACACATCCTTCGTGAGTGCTTCGAGCACTACCTGCCAGAATCGATCGCATGGCGTCAAAAAGAGCAATTCTCTGATGGCGTTGGCTACAGCTGGATCGATACGCTGAAAGAAGTAGCAGAACAGAAAGTGACAGACCAGCAGATGGAAACAGCTCAATATCGATTCCCATACAACACGCCAACGACAAAAGAAGGCTACGTGTACCGTGAAATCTTTGAAGAGTTATTCCCACTTCCATCAGCAGCAGAGTGTGTACCAGGAGGCCCTTCAGTAGCGTGTTCTTCAGCGAAAGCGATTGAATGGGATGAATCGTTCCAAAACTGTGTTGACCCATCAGGTCGTGCAGTACAGACCGTTCACAACGACTCATACTAATTCTCTACGATAAAGATAAGGGTCGGTTCGTCCAACCCTTTTAAAACAGACAAAAAATTAGATACGATCAAAAAGAGGTGCTTTTGCACCTCTTTTTATGTTTGATGGAATTAGGCTATTTTAAATCTAAATCACTATTGTCTATGCTGACAGGCACACGCTTGGTGATCATCTGAACTAGCATAATTGAGCGTTTCTCACCATCTTGTTCTTGGAAGATGGCATCTATGCCCGCAAATTGACCGCTTTTAACTCTAATTTGATCGCCTGGTTTTGGCATACATTCAGAAACGGTATTGTCATTACAACACTTTTCTAGCTGCATCAATTCGAAGACCAAGTCACCTTGAACTTCTTTCGGTTGAGCACCAAAACGCACAAAGTCAACAACACCTCGAGTAGAGCGGACTGAGGTGAAGTTTGGCCCTTGCTCATAATCAAAGTAAGCGAATACGTAACAAGGAAACAGCGGTTCCTCGACTTTTTGTCTTTTACCGCGCAAAATCTTCTCAACTTCTACAGTTGGATAAAAGCACTCTACACCTTGATTTTCAAGGTGTTGTTTCGCCCTAACCTGCTCCCCACGTTTACAATAAAGTAGATACCAACGTTTCATCTTTTTACTAGCCAATTCTATTTTGTTTTTATCCTAGCATTAAGCCAAAGTTGAGTCATTGATATTCAGTTTATCTATAAAAGTATGATTATACATCGCTCGCATTAACGACATTTTTCAGCAACTTACGATAAAGAAGTCCATAGGCAAAAATGGAAATTAAGTTTGTAACACAACCAATACACCATCATATAATCTGCAAATCCAATCAAAAACAGCCAGTTAACAAACAAAAATAGTTGAATGGCAAAATTTTATTATTTGTCACTCGTTGAATTGCATTGTATACGTAGAAGTCGTTAAAAAATGTAATAACTATTATTAGAAGAGCTTATGTCAAACCAACATCAATATTTTGGTCATCCACGTGGCCTGTTCTTATTGTTCGGTACAGAACTGTGGGAACGCTTTTCTTACTACGCAATGCGTGCCATTCTCGTGCTTTACCTTACTGATACAACAATGAATGGCGGCCTTGGCTGGTCAACCAAAGACGCATTAGACCTATACGGCATATACACAGGGCTTGTGTATATCACGCCTCTTATCGGTGGTTACCTAGCAGATAACTATTTAGGTCAACGTCGCTCAATTTTGCTTGGTGGCGCGTTAATGGCCATCGGCCAGTTTACTCTTGCACTTCCTGCTGATGCTTTAGGTATTGGTTCGCTACACAGTTTCTATTTAGGTCTTGGCCTACTTATCACTGGTAACGGTCTCTTTAAGCCAAATATCTCAACCATGGTTGGCGACCTTTATCAAGAAGGTGACAACCGTCGTGACGGCGCATTCACTATCTTTTATATGGGTATCAACTTAGGTGCATTACTTGCCGGCGTCGTTTCTGGCTCTGTGACAACCTCTTACGGTTGGAAAGCTGGCTTTGTTGCCGCTGGTGTGGGTATGCTGGTTAGCCTAGTGATGCAAATGGTACTGGCTCAATCATGGCTTGGTGATATTGGTCGCGAACCAGCGGCGAAACGAGATCTAAACAACAAAAACGCCACCACGAAGCAGCCACTCACCAAAGAAGAAGTGAATCGACTAAAAGTAATTCTGGTCATGAGCTTATTCACTATTGTCTTCTGGGCAGGCTTTGAACAAGCTGGTGGTCTGATGAACATCTACACTCAACAATATACTGATCGCATGATTGGTGGTTTCGAAGTTCCTGCTGCATGGTTCCAATCACTAAACCCATTTTTCATTATTACTCTAGCGCCAGTTCTGGCTGTCCTTTGGGTAAAATTGGGTAAACGTGAACCTACTTCGCCAGTGAAATTTGCGATGGCACTATTTTTCTTGGCGATTGGTTTCCTTTGTATGGTTGGCGCAGTGCTAGAACAAGGTGGAGATACAACAGTAAAAACATCGATGTTATGGTTGGTCGGCGCTTTCTTCTTCCACACATTAGGCGAGCTGTGTTTATCTCCAATTGGTCTTTCATTGGTGACTAAATTAGCACCGCTTCGCTTAGCTTCACTTATGATGGGTGCATGGTTTGGCTGTAATGCGATTGCTAACTATGTTGCGGGCTATGTGGGTTCTCACGTAGGCGAGTTAGGCGCTATGGCTATCTTTAGTGGTATTGCGGTCAGCGCAACCGTAAGTGGCGTAATTTTGCTCCTATTCTCTAATACACTCGTTCGCTGGATGCATGGCGCTGAAAATACGCACAGCACGGCAGAGCAAGTAGAAGAGCAGCAAGTACAAGTCGCTTGATCGCTCAACTAAACGTAGAAAGGGTCGCTATTGCGACCCTTTTTTGTATCTAAAGTTTAGATTGAACTAACTCAACCATCATCTCGATATGAAGTTCACTATCGTTCAAACAAGGGATGTAGGTAAAGTTTTCACCACCTGCTTCAAGGAAAATCTCTTTACACTCTTCCGAGATCTCTTCCAACGTCTCTAAACAATCTGACGAAAATGCGGGGGTCACAACATTAATATTTTTCACACCCTTTGCAGGAAGTGCCTCTAGGGTCTTATCGGTATAAGGTTGAAGCCACTCTTCTCTCCCAAATCGGGACTGATACGTCATGCCAATTTGTTGGTCGCTTAAACCTAACGCTTCCCCAAGCAAGCGAGTCGTCTCTTCACAATGCTGTGGGTAAACATCACCATTGTCAGCATAGCGTTTTGGAATACCATGATAAGAACACAGCAGGTAATCTCCCTGACCATTCTTTTGCCAATGTTCACGAACTGAATGCGCTAACGCTTCAATATATTTCGGGTGATTGTAATAATCACGAATAAAGCTAAAGCCTGGCATCACCGGCAGGTTTTTAAATGCTTTAGTGATTCCGTCAGAAACCGCTGCCGTTGTTGTGCCCGAGTATTGCGGATACAAAGGTAAAACAATGACTTCATCAACGCCTTGCGCCAATAGGGCTTCAAAGCCTGATTGCAAACTTGGGTTACCATACGTCATACCAAGCTCTACAGGTATATCAAGCTTTTGTGCTAACTTTTCCGTTTGGCGTTTAGAGTACACCATCAACGGCGAGCCCTCTTCCATCCATACTGATTGATAGAGTTTGGCAACTTTAGGAGCTCGGATAGGAAGGATAACGCCGTGCAATAGTGGACACCAAAGCCATCGAGTCATGTCTACCACTCGGTGATCATGAAGAAACTGACTTAAAAAGCGCTTTACGGCAGGAGCGGTTGGTGCGTCAGGAGTTCCCAGGTTAACTAGGAGTACACCCTGTTTATTATTCTCTTTCATAACATCCTATTCATGGTAAACGGCTTGGTTCATATATTTAAGTAACCTCGAAGTAACGAATAGCCGAGCTGAAGTTAATTAGATATATGTTTACGAGTAAACTAAAAAAAGCGACCACTTGGGCCGCTTTCAATATATCAAAATATTAAATTTTTGACTTCAGCAAATTAAGATAGTGCTTTCTCGATATCCGCACTAACTTCAGCTACTTGCTTAGTACCATCAAACTTAAGGTACTTAGTCTTGCCTGCTTCAGCTTCTTTGCCGTAGTAGTTGATTAGCGGCGCAGTTTGCTCGTGGTAAACACCTAGACGAGCACGTACTGTTTCTTCTTTGTCGTCATCACGAACAACAAGATCTTCACCAGTTACATCATCTTTACCTTCCACTTTAGGCGGGTTGTAAACCACGTGGTAAGTACGACCAGAAGGAAGGTGAGCACGACGACCAGCCATACGCTCAACAATCACATCGTCTGCAACGTCAAATTCGATAACGTAGTCTACGTCTACGCCCATTTCTTTTAGGCCGTCAGCTTGAGGGATAGTACGTGGGAAACCATCTAGTAGGAAACCGTTTGCACAGTCTTCTTGAGCGATACGCTCTTTGATAAGACCAAGGATGATTTCATCAGAAACTAGCTGACCAGCGTCAATAACAGCTTTAGCTTGTTTACCAAGCTCTGTACCTGCTTTGATAGCAGCACGAAGCATATCACCAGTAGAGATTTGTGGAATACCGTATTTTTCCATGATGAAGTTTGCTTGTGTGCCTTTACCTGCACCTGGAGCACCTAGAAGAATGATGCGCATGATTTATCCTCTTTAATATTTAAGATTTATACCGAAGCTCACAATAGCTGACCTCTTAGACATCAAACCTGAGAAGCACCTGCAACGATAAGTTTCGGTATAACGTATATAGGCGAGCAAAAATACACGCCTTATTACTCACATTCAAGTCGCAGATTCTATCACAGGTTCTCTGAGCAAAGAGTGTATTAAGACTAAAGAATGTTAACAGTACCCTCTTTCACGCCCTATTGATTATTAACTCAGCACTTGAGATGCAAAATTTTGCGACAACAAACAAAAAGCTCGCGAAATGCGAGCTTTTTGATTTGCAGAGGTTATTACACCTTAGTCAAAAGTTGATTAACGGCTCCTAAGAACTCTGTTGGATCCTCAATAGAGCCTCGCTCCGCTAGCATTGCCTGACCAAGCAGAACTTCAACCCAGCGACCAAACGCTTCTTCATCGGCTTCGTCAGCCATACGCTTAACCAATTCGTGCTCAGGGTTTAGCTCAAAGATGTATTTCACTTCCGGCACAGCTTGACCAGCTGCCGCAAGAAGCTTCGCCATTTGAGTGCCCATTTCGTAATCGTCCGTTACCACAACAGCAGGCGTAGATGCGAGTTTGAAGGTCGTACGAACTTCTTTCACACGATCGCCTAGGTAAGACTTCGTGCGCTCTACAACCGACTTGAACTCTTCTTCGGTTTCTTTTTGCTTCTCTTTTTCTGCTTCATCTTCAAACTGACTTAGATCAAGCCCAGCTTTAGTGATTGACTGGAACTGTTTACCATCAAACTCAGTTAAGTAGTTCATCAGCCACTCATCAATGCGGTCGTACATCAAGATAACTTCAATGCCTTTCGCTTTGAACTGTTCTAAGTGAGGGCTGTTTTTCGCAGCTGCATAGCTGTCTGCCGTCAAGTAGTAGATCTTATCTTGACCTTCTTTCATGCGCTCAACGTAAGACGCCAAGCCCACAGTTTGCTCAGAAGAGTCCACTTCAGTTGAAGCAAAGCGCAATAAACCTGCAACTTTCTCTTTGTTTGCAAAGTCCTCCGCAGGGCCCTCTTTCATCACAAGACCAAACTCTTTCCAGAATGATTGGTATTTCTCTTCGTCATTCTTGGCCATACGCTCGAGCATCGTTAGCACGCGCTTAGTACAAGCATTACGTAGAGACTGAGTCACTTTATTGTCTTGTAAGATCTCACGCGATACGTTTAGCGGTAAATCGTTTGAGTCTATTAAACCACGTACGAAGCGTAAGTATGACGGCATAAATTGCTCTGCATCGTCCATAATGAATACGCGCTGTACGTAAAGTTTCAAGCCTGATTTGTGGTCGCGGTTCATCATATCCCAAGGTGCTTTCGATGGGATGTATAGTAAGCTCGTGTAGTCGTTTTTACCTTCTACACGGTTATGACTCCAGACCAATGGATCGGCAAAGTCATGTGATACGTGCTTGTAGAACTCTTGATACTCTTCTTCTGAAATGTCAGATTTGTTACGCGTCCACAGTGCTTGGGCTTTGTTGATTTGCTCCCACTTCTTCTCATCCGTTTCCTTGCCTTCGTCATCACGAACAACAGTTTGGATTGAAACAGGAATGCCGATGTGATCAGAGTACTTACTGATAACGTCACGTAGACGCCACTCATTCAAAAACTCTTTACCCTCTTCACGCATATGAAGAATGATGTCGGTACCACGTGACTCTTTGGTAATGTTTTCGATGGTGTACTCACCTTCACCCGCTGAGTGCCATTGTACCGCTTCATCAGCGGCTAGACCCGCAGCGCGAGTGCGCACGGTAACGGCGTCAGCAACGATAAATGCCGAGTAGAAACCAACACCAAACTGACCAATAAGCTGAGAGTCTTTGCTCTGCTCTTCAGATAGCTTTGAGAAAAACTCGGCTGTTCCAGATTTTGCGATTGTTCCTAAGTGCTCAATCACATCATCACGGCTCATACCGATACCGTTATCAGAAATGGTTAAGGTATTTGCGCTTTCATCAAACGACAGTTTCACGCAAAGGTCTGCATTACCTTCGTATAGATCTGGGTTAGATAACGCCTGAAAGCGCAGTTTGTCTGATGCATCTGATGCGTTAGAGATCAGCTCGCGCAAAAAGATCTCTTTATTTGAATAAAGAGAATGGATCATTAAATGCAGTAGTTGTTTTACTTCTGATTGAAAACCACGAGTTTCTTTATTTTGAGATACGGTTTCGCTCATGTGTGCTCCATAACATCTAAACTAATTGGCTTTTTCATAGGGACAAGTTTGTGACTTTCCCCTTGAAATCACCTTACCGAGATGTCATTTAACATGTGGCTGACAAATGTAAATTCAAGGTCAATATTGCTAAAAACGGTGTTTTTTTAGAAAATTTTAATTATCCTACCCGTCTAAAAGCATCTAAAATGTCGTGCGCACTCCAAGCGCCCCGGTAATTTTGTGACATAAATCACCATAATTACAACATCATCCATCTAAGAAGAACTAAATGACTAACATTGGCACCAAATTTCTACTTGCTCAAAGGTTCACCTTTGATCCAAATAGTAATTCGCTCGCTGACCAACAAAACGGCAACGACGTTGTACGATTAGGAAGCAACGAAAGCCGTATACTTCTGATGTTGGCAGAGAGACCAAACGAAGTTTTAACCCGTAACGAGCTTCACGAGTTTGTTTGGCGTGAGCAAGGTTTTGAGGTGGATGACTCAAGCCTGACTCAAGCGATTTCTACTCTGCGTAAGATGTTGAAGGATTCAACAAAATCTCCAGAGTTTGTTAAAACGGTACCTAAACGTGGCTACCAACTCATTTGTTCAGTGGAACGCTTGAGCCCATTTTCTACTGACTCTAACACTGACGTTGAAGAAACCGCTTCTGAACAAGAAGCGCCAGCAGTGGAGTTAGAAGCGAGCGATATGCCACCGACAGAGGTAGTGACCGATACTACTGCTGATATTGAGCCTCAAGTAGAGCCGACTAAAACTCAGCCGAAGCCAGCATCTAACACGATTAACTGGCTACCGCGTGTCATTATCTTTTTGTCTCTGCTGCTTCCTGTTTGCGTATTGTTATTCACGAACCCTGCGGAATCCCAATTCCGTCAAATTGGTGAGTATCAAAATGTACCAGTGATGACACCTGTAAATCACCCTCAAATCAACAACTGGTTGCCTTCAATAGAGCAATGCATTGAGCGCTACGTGAAGCACCATGCAGAAGACTCGTTGCCAGTGGAAGTGATTGCCACTGGTGGACAAAATAACCAGCTGATTCTGAACTACATTCATGACAGTAACCACTCTTACGAGAACGTAACACTGCGTATTTTCGCAGGTCAAAACGATCCAACAGACATCTGCAAATAAAGGAGGCCAATATGAAGATTAAATTAGCATCTGCGGTTTTGGCCGTATCCGTTCTTTTCAGTAGTTGGTTGTATTGGGGAAGTGACCTAAAAGTGGAGCAGCTCCTCACAGCAAACGAATGGCAGTCGACCATGGTGACAGTCATTACAGACAGCTTGCCTGACGATACTGTCGGCCCACTACGCCGAGTTAATGTTGAATCAAACGTGAAATATCTCCCTAATGGTGACTATATTCGCGTAGCAAATATCAAACTATTCGCTCAAGGTTCAACCGCAGAATCAACGATAAATATCTCGGAAAAAGGCCGCTGGGAAGTAAGTGACAACTATTTGTTGGTCTCGCCTTCGGAGTTTAAAGATATTTCATCTTCTCAATCAAAAGACTTTTCCGAAGCACAGCTACGTTTGATTACTCAAATTTTTAAGCTAGATGCGGAGCAAAGTCGTCGTATTGACGTCGTGAACGAAAAAACACTATTGCTCACTAGCTTGAACCACGGTTCTTCGGTACTGTTTAAAAACTAATTTTGATTGGATGATAAGGGGGCAAGACGCCCCCTTTGTTTTGCTTATGGATTGGCTAGATACCCTTACCCTTTTTTTCGGTTCACTAACCGCCAACACGCTGGCTTCACTTTCCGGTGGCGGAGCAGGCTTGCTTCAATTCCCTTTACTCATCTTTCTCGGCTTACCGTTCTCCGTTGCGCTAGGCACACATAAAGTGGCTTCGGTCGCTTTAGGCTTAGGCGCAGCAAGCACGCATTTAAGATCAGGCACTATTAAATGGAAAATCGCGCTCTACCTTATCTTGTCCGGTAGTATTGGCGTGATTTTAGGGGCTAACTTAATTGTACAGATCCCTGATGGTATCGCGGAAAAGATGCTCGGCACGATGATCCTAGCGCTAGGTATCTACTCGCGATTTAAGACATCGCTAGGCCAAGCTGAAGTAATACGTAACCGTCATCCTATCGGTTGGGTTATTGGTGGAATTGGCTTACTGTTTATCGGCATCATTAACGGATCTCTTACCGCAGGTTCTGGTTTGCTCGTGACACTATTTTTGGTGCGCTGGTTTGGTTACGACTACAAACAAGCCGTTGCTTACACCATGATTTGTGTCGGCCTGTTTTGGAATGGCATTGGAGGCATTGCCGTCGTACAGGCAGGGGCGCCTATTCACTGGGCTTGGTTACCTGTTTTATTGTTAAGCTCTTTTCTAGGCGGCAGTTTAGGCGCATGGGCCGCGACTCGATACAGCAACAGAGTGATTAAAGTTGCATTCGAAATTCTCACGTTTGCGGTGGGCATCAAGTTGCTGGTTTAAAAAGATTAAAAGGAAAGTTTCATGGATAAAGCAATCATTGATATTTATTACTGCCGCCAGTGCAACTGGATGTTGCGTTCAACTTGGCTATCGCAAGAATTACTGCATACTTTTAGTGAAGAAATAGAAACAATCAGCTTACACCCAGACACAGGTGGTCGCTTCGAAATTTTCTGTAATGGCCAGCAAATTTGGGAACGGAAAAAAGACAGCGGCTTTCCTGAAGCCAAGGTGCTAAAACAGCGCGTTAGAGACATTATCGACCCAGAACGCGATTTAGGACATTCAGACACAAAATAGGGAGTAATTCGCTCCCTATTTTTTACTTAGTAAAACCGTTAAATCATGGTTTGTGCTAATACTTCGCCTTCTGGCGTTTTTACCGTTAGCTTATTGTCTTCTAGAGTACCAAAGCTTCTCGGTAAGCCATTACGTGGGAATGTCATCGAGCCTGGGTTGAATATAATGGCTCCATCTTGCATCTCTGCGACGGGAACATGTGTATGCCCGTGGGCGATGATATCACCTTCGCGCAGTGGCGGCCGTTTTTCAGAGTTGTACAAGTGACCATGAGTCAAAAAGATTCTCTTGCCAGATTCAAGTAGCACCCATGAGTAATCCATCATCATTGGAAACTTCAATAGCATTTGGTCCACTTCACTATCACAGTTGCCACGTACAGAAATAATTTGATCACTGTATTGGTTCAATAAGTCTGCTACCTGTGGAGGGTTGTAGCCTTCCGGAATAGGGTTTCGTGGCCCATGGTTTAGCGTATCTCCTAGCAAAATCATGTGGTGCGCACCAGAGGCCAGAAATAGCTCAATGGTTTCTTTAGTTGCTGGCAAAGAGCCATGCAGGTCTGAGGCAAAAAATAGTTTCACGACATTGTCTCCTCAAAAAGTATGAGGTCATTCTACGGCATTTTTTTAGCAGCTCAACCTACGACGGTTTGAATACTACTGATAGCGCAATGATTCAATGACCATAGGCAAAACATAGAACCATGCTGCATACGCTGTTCCAACCAACACCAGTATCCAAAACACCATCGACATAAATTTTGATTTGGCTAGATGGTGCAGCGGATCGGGCTCTCCGCATCCTGGACATGCATGAGCGCGTTTTGAGATTTGTTTCTCACACACGGGGCAAGAGACTAAAGGCATGATACAGATTCCTCGACATTAGGCTTAGGGCGCAAAGAATAATGGTGAATTAACACATATGCAACCTAACATATATTAAATATTTTAGTTCTTTGTAACAGTCGCTGACTTGAGAAGAAATTCGTTGATTTTTCATTTATATCAACCTATTACACTTCTTCTCGCACCATACCGTTGATGACAATATTGTTATAACTCACCATCCCAATGACCTCGCCACTTTCAATGACCGGCGCTCTGCTTATGCCAAATCGCTCAAACAAACGTGCACAATATTTTACGTTCATATCTGGTTCGACACACAAAGCGGGCTTGGTCATGATTTCATAAATATTTGTGCGCTGAGGAGAACGATTATTCGCCAGCACCTTTTTGGCGATATCATTCATCAACACGATGCCATATTCATCATTATCATCTCGCTTTTTCACCACCAGCGCTTTGACTTGGTATTTTTTCGCTAGCGTTATGCCTTCGTATACGGTCATCAGTCCATCAACCATTACATACGTTGCCGCCATAACATCTCGAACTCTAATTATCGTTTGATCACTCATAATTCATCCTCGACTACTTTGGTCAATGTCTCGACTTGATGCGCGACACCGACTGCATCTTCAATATCGATCTGAATAGCAATCCCCTGTCCCGACTCTCTGTCAAATTCACCAACCTCATTAATGGTCTCTAATATGTGTCGAGAGAGATGTTCCTCGACCACAAACAGCAGCACATCTTTTTGCACTTCTAGCGTTAAACCAAAAAACGTTCGCTTTTGATTTAAACCTTGCCCGCGAGCATTGTTAATCACTGTTGCACCGGTCGCACCAGCATCGCGTGCAGCGTCCAACACCTTGTCTGTTTTGCTGTCTTCAACAAACGCAAGTATCAATTTAAAGCGCATTTTCTTCTTCCTCCGAGACGTTTTTATTCAGCCACTGGGTTATTTGCGCATAGCCCATCACAGAGATCATAGGAAATAGACTGGCAAACGCGATCAAGCCAAAGCCATCAATCATTGGGTTTCTTCCAGGGACGGTCGAAGCAAGCCCTAACCCTAATGCAGTTACAAGTGGGACAGTGACGGTAGAAGTTGTTACGCCTCCAGAATCGTAGGCGAGTGGAACAATAAGCTTAGGAGCGTAAAACGTTTGAATCACAACGACGATGTAACCCGCGATGATGTAATAATGAATGGGATCGCCCACGACAATCCGGTAACTACCTAATGCAATACCAATTGCCACCCCAAACGCAACGGCTACGCGCAAGCCGTTAATACTGATACTGCCTCCAGAGACTTGGTTTGCTTTTATCGCTACAGCGATTAAAGAAGGCTCTGCAATCGTGGTACTAAAGCCTATAAAAAAGGCGAAGGTGTAAACCCAATAATAGTCGACCCACATTAAGGCTTTCCCTACCGATACTTTGAACTCTTGTAAAAACTCCGGCGCCGTTAATTGCACAGCCATCGTCTCCCCAAGTGGAAACAATGCCATTTCTAATCCAAGTAAAAAAAGAGCTAGCCCGAGAATCACATAAACGAACCCAAGCAAAACTTTCTTAAGGTTGCTAACAGGACGCCTTAAAACCGCTAACTGAAAACCAAAAATAATGCTGGCGATGGGAACGACGTCTCGAACGGTCGATAATAAAGTGTCTAGGAAATGATCAATTGAAATCATGTTACGACCATTCCGTAAACCATCACAAACATCATCGGTAACAGCGAGGCAAAAGCGATTAAACCAAAGCCATCCACCATAGGGTTGCGCCCTTTAATAGAAGACGCTAAACCGACGCCCAGTGCAGTGACCAAAGGTACTGTTATGGTGGACGTGGTTACACCTCCGGAATCGTAAGCGACGCCAATAATGGCTTCAGGTGCAAACCACGTCAGTATTACAACGCCTACATAGCCACCAATGATCATGTAATGAATCGGCCACCCTTTTAAGATACGCAAAACGCCGATAACGATGGCTATCCCCACAGAGAGAGCTACTGTTACTCGAAGTCCTTGTCCATAATCCTGCATGGATTGCTCTGAGTTAGCGATCATTCCGCCCTCTGCCGCAACTTCTGAGGCTTCTTCCGCTACCGCGGTCAATGCAGGTTCAGCTATCGTGGTGCCAAACCCCAAACAAAACGCAAAGACTAATAACCAAAACACGCTGCCTTTTTTTGCAAAGGCTTGAGCCATACTCTCTCCGATAGGAAAAAGACCAAGTTCTAGGCCAAAGATAAAAAAGGTTAATCCTAAAACGACAAGCAACAAGCCAAAAAGAATGGAGACCAGGTTGGGCAGCGGCTCTTGCAAAACGACTAATTGGAAAAAAGTGATAACAATGATGATGGGTAATAAGTCACGAGCACTATTGAGGAGCGCTCGAAAAAGCGCAACAAATGCTTCCATGCCTATCCTCCTTGATTATGCAAACTGATTACGCTCGTTCCAATGAGCGATAACTTTTAGTCTGGCATAGATTTCACTCTTCTACCGTGAATGCACTAGCGCCATCTATAACATTTAGTTACATATTTTCTAATATGTGAAGTTAATAGCCTCTCTGTCAGCTTGTCACTATCCCAGAAATAATGGTGTTGAGATGATCAAGCTAAGCACAAAACGACTATAATGTTCTAATACGTGTACATTCAAAGAGATAACATGAAGATATTACTCACAGGTGGCACTGGGTTTATTGGCTCGGAGTTGCTCAAGCTGCTATCAACTCACCAGGTTATGCTACTTACACGCTCTCCAGAGCGAGCAAAACAACGCCTACAGCATGCTGATCTGGGTAATATCGAATACCTTGACTCGCTCGAGTCGTTCGCCGATCTCAATCACGTTGATGCCGTCATTAATCTTGCAGGTGAGCCTATTGCGGATAAAAGGTGGACCAGCGAGCAAAAAGAAAAAATCTGCAAAAGTCGTTGGAAAATTACCGAGCAAATTGTTGAGCTGATCCACGCAAGTACCGAACCTCCCTCTGTTTTTATTAGTGGCTCGGCAGTTGGCTACTATGGTGATCAACAAGACCATCCGTTTGATGAGTGCTTACATGTTAATAGCGACGACTTTCCTCACGAGGTTTGTGCAAAGTGGGAGCAAATAGCCAAGCGCGCAGAGTCGGAACAAACACGGGTTTGTCTACTGAGAACTGGCGTGGTACTCGGCCTTAATGGTGGTGCGTTGGCAAAAATGCTATTACCTTACAAGCTTGGCGTAGGCGGCCCACTTGGGAACGGTAATCAGTACATGCCTTGGATTCACATCCTAGATATGGTCCGCGCCATCATGTACTTGCTTGAAACACCACATGCCCACGGTGCATTCAATATGTGCGCCCCCCATCCTGTGACTAATCGTATATTCAGCGGCACACTAGCTAAAACGCTAAAACGTCCGCATATCTTGTTCACGCCTAAATGGGCGATGGAACTCCTAATGGGAGAATCTTCCTGCTTATTGTTTGATAGCATGAGAGCCAAACCCAAAAAACTCACCGAACTGGGCTTTAAATTTAGCTACTCCAGAATAGAGCCAGCACTCAAGCACTTGCTTCATGACCGGAGCTGATGAATGATGGCTCTAATCAAGGTTTCTGAGTCTTAAATTAAATTATGAAAAAGTCGATTCTTATTACGGGTTGTTCAACCGGCATCGGTTACGTGTGCGCTCACGCCCTACAAAACAAGGGATTTAATGTCATTGCATCTTGTAGGAAAGAACAAGATGTCCAGCGCCTAATTAATGAAGGGCTAACCTGCATCAATCTAGACCTAAATAGCCCAGAAAGCATTTCTTCGGGCGTGAAGCAAGCGCTAGAGTTAGCAGAAGGTAAGCTTTACGCAGTGTTCAATAATGGTGCCTATGGTCAGCCCGGAGCACTGGAAGACTTACCCACCGAGGCTCTTCAAGATCAATTTCAGACCAACTTTTTTGGTTGGCACCAGTTGGTCAGAGAAGTGCTTCCTCATATGCGCCTGCAAGGCGAAGGACGCATCATACAAAACAGCTCTGTTCTTGGTTTTGCCGCAATGAAATACCGTGGTGCCTATAATGCATCAAAATTTGCCTTAGAAGGCTGGACAGATACGCTCAGGCTAGAGCTTGCGGATACGAATATCAAAGTGGCATTGATAGAACCAGGACCGATCGAAACTCAATTTAGAAACAATGCATTACGAGCCTTTGAGAAGTGGGTTGATATTGAATCTAGCCCCCATCGTCATGCTTATGAAGGACAAAGAGAGCGACTCAACAACGACAAGTCTAATAATCGATTTGTTTTGCCTGCAGAGTCTTGCATCGCACCAGTTCTTCATGCATTAACTAGCGTTTCACCGAAAATTCGTTATCGAATTACTACACCGACTAAATTATTCGCAGTCTTGAAAAGACTATTACCAACCCATGTACTTGATAAAATTTTGCGACAGGCTGCATAAAAAAGTTTTGTCGAAATGTAATTTCACCGTAACAATGTGATGTCATTATGAACATGTAGGTTAAAAAAACCTCAACTAAACGAATCAATTTCTACGCAATTCAGCGGGGATTCTTTCGCCCAAAGTGATTGAGTTGCTTAGATTTGGTATCGCCACCCATTACGTTTTGTAGCAATGTTTATACTACTGCGAGGCAACAATGACATTAAATCAGCTTAACTGGCTTAGTGTGGGTGTAGTGTTGACCATGTTCATCCTATTTTGATACCGCACTAACAAATAGCATTAGAATTGCGCTGCTTCGGCAGCGTTTTCTTTTTATCTAACACCTGAGCAGCAATAACCTCACTCTATTACCTCACGTTTTCTCAAAATAGAATGATTCATTATTGATGGTGAATGTCGCTTGAATTTCACCTAAATCAACTCCATATCTAATATCAACGACAAGACACAAGGCAAGGATACTCTGATGCAATCCCCATTTATCGTTGAGATAACAGAACAGAACTTTCGCGAAACGCTTGAAGGATCAATGAACACGCCCGTTTTGATCCACTTTTGGGCCAACGCTCAGCCAGAAAGCGCACAGATACTCCCTGAGTTGCAATCTCTTGCTCAACAGTACAACGGTGCATTTACGCTTGCTCTACTAAATTGTGAAGATCAGCCCGCTTTAGCGTCTCAATTTGGCGTGCAAGTATTGCCAACTATCGCGCTGTTTATAAATGGTCAAGCCGTCGATGGTCTGGGAGGCCCCCAGCCAATTGATGCCATTGCTACCATGCTACAAAAGCATTTGCCAAGCCCAGATGAACAACTATTAAAACAAGTCAGTGAACTTCTTCAGCAAGGTGAGCATGCTCAGGCTTTGAGCATCATCCACACTTTGCCGCCAGAGCTGCAAGAGCGTGGTGATGTGAAACTCGCGATGGCTGATTGTTTGCTAGAAACCAAACAATTTGATATTGCCCAAGAACTACTGAACGCTATCCCTCTCGAGTATCAAGATAACTACTACAAGAGCCTAATAGCCAAGCTCGAGCTGCATTTGCAGGCTGCAGATAGCCCTGAGTTACAGCGACTAGAACAAGCATACGCAGCAGACATGGCAAACTTCGAACTCGCTTGTGAATTGGCGGTACAATACAACCAAGTTGGTCGGGATGAAGAAGCGTTGGAACTGCTGTGGAATATTCTTAAAAAAGACTTGGGCGCCCAAGACGGTGACGTGAAGAAGACTTTTATGGATATTCTCAGTGCGCTAGGTCAAGGTAACGCATTAGCAAGCAAATATCGTCGCCAGCTTTACTCAATTTTGTACTAAGCGCCGCATTCTTCTAGGAATAAGACAACAAAGGCCGGGATTTCCGGCCTTTGTTTTTTGTTAGAAGTCGCTATACAACGTTGGTGCTGCTGGCGGATACTCTATTGGTTGCCAACGATCATTAAAGGTGTACTTGGCATAAAGCATGAAATGGTTTGGTGTATAAAACTCAGAACGTTGTACATCGACTAACGCACCAAGATACCAACGTTTGCTGACTCGCTTTTCCACCGCCGCTTGCAACGACGTACCAAAACCACCACCTTTGTCTGACTCCGCTACTGTCGATAAGTATGGCGCGTCTTCCTTAGTCCAAGAGTTAGAGACGGATGCACTCAATTGATATGACCAAGAACTGTTGTATCGGCCATAAAGGTTGATAGGTAAAGACACCGAGAAGTAACTTTGCGGGCTGTAGTAGCCACCGTGACCTAGCGTGTACTCACCCAGATTTTTGTCGTAATCAAGGTACATTAAGTTCGTACCTATACTTAAACGCTGGTCATCCGTTGCAATTAACTTGTAGTACGCTCCACCTAGCACGCCTAAACGAGTGTTGTCCTCAACCTTTTCACCAGTCAAAACATGATACTGCAAGCTACTCCAAAAACCGTAAGGGCCACCAATGTCCCAACTTGAGCTCAACTTCACACCAGTACGAGCAACTCCGCCCCATTTAGTCCCTTGAGGGTCAGTCGTGCCGCTAGGGACAGACATTCCAGCATAAGAAAGCGTGCTACTGGTCTCTGGGCGACGCGAAGCTTCTGCCGTCCAACCAAACTCACCCAGGTCCCCATTGATGCGCACACCACCAACCCATGTGGTATGGTCGAAACCAATTGGTGTCGTGCCGATATCGACCAACCAATCTTCAGCCTGCCAGCCCACTCCAAATGCCATACCTGATGCGTCATTTTGGAACGAAGTGCTGTCAGAATCGGTGGTTTTTTCATAATAGTCCAACTGACCTGAATCGATAGAAACATAATCGGCTTTTAGCAACAGGTGCCCATCCCAGCTCTCTATCGGGATTCGGGCTTCTATGGGCACTTGATTCGAAGTATTACGGCCATCTCGTGCACTGTAATCCCAGCCAATCATGACATGCCCATCACTCCGATCATGCAGTTTATCGATGTCCGATTTGACGTTACGAGTCAACCAGTAGTCGTCAGCAGTATCATATAGCTCGCGTAAGCTTAGGGGTTCTTTTTTCGCCTCTTCAGGTTCACGATTTTTATCCATTCGGTCACGATTTAAGGCTTGATAGGCGCGTGTTTCAGCTAACGCCCACTGTTGATTTTCCATTGCTATAGACATGCTATTGCGAAATGCTAATGCGTCAGCATCAGGCATCGCATCCAACAACTGATTTAGCGCATTAGCGTCATTTCGATAGCCTTGTTGATTAAACACCGCGGCCACTGTCATCAACTGTGCCGCAGTTAAGCTATCGCGCTTTTTATTCAAAATGAGGTACATGTCGTGATACGTCGCTTCATATCCAGTCAAAGCACTAGCTTGCAACATGCCAATTTCTGCTTGAGTTTTAAATGGCTCAGGCTTTAAAGAAACTTGTTCATACAAATCCAACGCAAGCTTAGGCTGTTGATTAACCAGCATCAGATCCGCTTGACTCAACAGTCGACGGGTTTTGAGTTCATCAAGCTGTAATGCTTCCGAAGCACTTAAATCTTGTGTTGCGGAATTTAATGCTAAGCTCGCATACCAACTATCAAAATCTTCAAAGTGATTCAAGCTTACCATCATGCTGCCGTAAGCCAGTTTGTCATCGGTTGACCAATCTTCTGCAAACGAAATGCTTTGGAAAATCCTCTCAGCTTCCTTAACTTCATCAATGTCTAACCACGCACTCACTAGACGAGCGAGCGGTTGAATTTGACCTTGATAATCCGACTCTAGCGCACGTAATGTCGCCGTTACTGATTCAGGAGAAGCTAAGTAACGCGTTCGAATCTCTCTCAACTGAGCATCAAGCTTCAAGCGAGTTAAATTGCGCTGCATTGCGTCTGTCATGTCATGTTGTGCGATGCTCTCTAGCTCAGCGATGGCCTCATTCACTTTGAAGTCCTGCGCGAGATAAAGCGCGTAAGCAAATTTCATTTCAGGGTCATTACTAGATGTAGCCCAATCGGACATCAGCGTATCCGCGCGTACTTTGTCGCCCATTGAATGAACCACGTCAGCAATATCAAGCCTTAACCATGGGGAGGTTGGCTGTAGCGCAATCAATTCCTCTACGGACGCTTTCATCGTTGCCTGATCATTTTGAGCGATTGCGATCCGCAGACGAGTCAAAATAACTTCCGACTTGATGCTCGCTATTTTTTCAGCGACCACTTTCTGCTGTGGGGCTGAGTAACTGCGCGCGAGTGCTTCCGCGCCAGACCAATCTTGCTGCTGAATACGAACATCTAAGCGACCACGCAATGCAGAGCTATTGCTGCTATCCAGTTGCAAAGCTTGTTTGAAAACCTTCTCTGCCGCGGCATAATTTTCTTGTACCAGATACAAAGAGCCTAATGATGAATAAGCATAAGGTTGGGATTTATCTACTTGAATCGCTTTTTGATAAGCACTTTCTGCTTGCTTAAACTGGCCTTTTTCGACCAAGGCATCACCTTGATCAAGATACGCCCAATATTGAGAAGTCTCGATTAGCGCTGCCCATTTTGAGGCCGAGTCAGGATTATGATCTAAGTGCTGAGCCTGTTTAAAGTATCCGAGCGCTTTTTGTTGCTGCCCTCTACGTAGATAAACCTTACCCATAGCACCAAGCAATTCAGGATCTTGCGGACGAGTCGTCAACGCATAACGCAGCTGAGCTTCTGCTTGGTCGGTTTTATCTTCCTCGAGCAACGCTAACCCTTTGAGCTTGGCGAGATAAGTGGGGTCTTTGCGTAGTTCCTTTTCCTTTTTCCAGCGATCTTTCGCGCTTTGATTCGCTCTTTGTATCTCCATGTCAGACGGGTAGTAGCTAGCTAAGATGGCATATTGCTGAACAACTTGATCTGAAATAGGCAATTGATCCAATGCACGCAACCACGACGTTGCCGCATTTGTTCCAACCGAAGGAGCAAGCGCTAACTTTTTATAGGTATCGAGAATCCATGGATCGGCAGGATTCTCTTTGCGAATGTGGTTGGCTAACGCGAGTTGAAAAGACGGAACACTAGGATAATTTGCATTTAAACGTTCCAGTCCCTGTTTTACCGAGCTCCAACTGCCTGGCAAATTACTTTGCAACTGTAGGAATTCCAGTTGTAACGCTGGTGATGGCATTCCATTTGGGAAAAGGGCTTTGTAAGCTTGAATCGCTTCATCGTAACGACCAGATTTTGCAAGCAACTGAGCGCGCTGATAATCCGCTCTTTTCTCTCCCTGAATAGCCATAATCGATGACAAGTTTTTCGCTTGAGTCGAATGAGGCGCCTGTCTGATTAAGCGCTCAAATACCGGTTTTGCTAATTCTGGCTGCTTACGTTTCAGATACATATTCGCTTGATAGAAAAGCCCCGTTGGATTGCTTTCTTCAATCGCGAACAGCCTCTCCAGAGTACTCTCGACAATATCATCTCGGCCAATCGCATCCGCCAGTTTTAGCTGCTCAACCAACCACTCAACCGAGTCAACTCGTGCTAATGATGTGGAAAATTGAACCAGCTCGATAGACTTGTAGACCTGTGCGAGCTGCGACTTTGTCAGAGGTTTTGAGCTAAAGCTTTCTGCATGCACAGTGCCGACGCCACCAGCCGCCAAAGCAACCAGTGGAATCCACCATAACACGCGTCCTGTTACTGACATCTCTCGCTCCATACAGGAAGCAATTCACCTTGCACACCAAAACGGTAACGTTCTTCATGCCAACCAAGCCCAAATAGACTTAATACGTTGTCGTAATAATGATCGTTTTTGTCCACCACAAGTTCATTTTGAGCACGACGAAACTGCGTCTCCAACAGCGTAGATTCACCAGAAGCCGCGAGTAACGGAAGAGCCGAAGCAGAAAAACCTGCGCTTCCTGCTTGGGTATATTTACCCGTTTCAGTATTTACTTCTCTCGCTGGCGCACCAAGGGCTTTGGTTGCCGCGACAAACGGCTGCATTTTTTGTACTAATACTGCTTTTTCTGAAACTTGGTCATTTAGCATACCCGCCCAAAGATAAGTGCGGATGGCGTTGTAACTGCCCATCGGCCCTGTAACCACATCTGAGCTATAACGACCATTTCTCAATACTGCCCAGTCTGGGCTAAAGCCTGCTGGCATCGTTTTCTCTAGCATGTGAACACTTGCCTTATACATTGAGTCCCAGTTGTATTGCGGGTACAGCGACTGCATACGAGCAATCAGTTGTAACGGAACATAACTCGGATTCACACGGTACTGGCCGTCGGCATCAAAGCCCGTTGGAGCTGGCAACAATACCGTTCCAACTCCCGCTATGTTGACGGTTTCTTCACGTAAAATACGACTCGCGATCAGATGTCCAAGGGTCTGATAGTAGTAGTTATTCCATAATCTCCCCGCCTCAACAAGGGAGTAAGCTATCCACAAATCAGAATCTGACGCTGGGTTAGAATCCAACACTCCGAACTGACCATTTTCTTTTCTTCCCCACAACCAAGCGGGAAGCCTTGCCGTCAAGTCCCCACCAGCTAAATGTGATTGAGTCCATTTTAAAACCTGATCGAAGGTTTTAGGGTCATTGGCAACCAAGGCAAAAAACAATGCGTAAGATTGGCCTTCCGAGGTTGTAATCATACGCTCGTCACTGCCATCAACGACTCGGCCTTGCTCCATGTATACCGACTTAAATGTTTCCCATTGTGGCCACTCGCAGGTGTTAGCCCACAAGTAAGGAGACACGAACAACATAAGGAATGAGATGAGTTTTTTCATTATTCCTCTTCCTCAGTTTTTTCTAAACGTCTAGACGCGACTTGACGTAATACGCGCCAAAGCACAATGGTTACAATCACCACTAGCAAGGCGGCAAAGCACGCAACGATGACTGGGTGATTAGAGAAGTGATACCAAACGAGCTGCCACACAGGAAGCTTACCAACATAGTAGTGCGAACCCACGTTGTAGCTAGCTACTTCGTTATTTCTCAACGTCACTACCGAGCCAAACATGTGCTCCACTTTACCGGAGTCAGCCAACGCGCGATCAACCGACGCAAAATCTGACGGGTGAGCCGCCATAATAGAAATGACACTGCGTTTTTTCGTAAATGGCGATTCTGCACCATAAATAGCAGCAAAAGAGCCTTCCGCCTCGACAGAAACATAATCTGCGGCGACTTGACGAGCATCACTTGGACTCATCCAGTTCATTCCGAGCTGCTTTTCATTTTTGCTTGGCAGGCGAATTTGTCTCTGACCTTCTTTAACCACTAAGTTAACTTGGTCAGGGTTATTAGCGGCTTCTTCTAGTGCATCCACAACACCGATCGTCAGGATGTCTTTATCTTTTAGTTGCTCAGCATTCCATTTGTCTGTCAAAAGCACCTGAATACCTGGGTACCCAGAATCACTTCCTAACGACCCCATGACGTTTAAGAAGGTCTGCAACACTTCTTTTGGTGCTCTCTCTGGAACAACAATCGCAGTTTCTGACAAATCGGCCATGCGCGTGTAAGGGAAGCCAGAAGTAGCAAAAGCGCGCATATTTGGCATTTCGATGTAGTGAGGGAAACCACTAAAATCAACCGTAGAGTCACCATCAATGACCGCGTATTGCTTACTTGGTTGCGTCACCTGACATTGCCCATCAGTCACCGACGCAAAGCCAAACTCAAACTCGATTTGGTTTTTACTGCCAACTTTAAAGGCCGGAATACGAACAAGCGCATCACCACTCAGAATACTGTCATCTAACAGAGGAACACGCACACGGTTAGACTCACCACCTTGGCCTTTTGTGGTTAAGTTAAACGCCTCAATGAACTGGTCATTGATGCTCAAAGTCAGGCGAGAACCAGAATGATCCGCAGCTGGTGGCGAATACCTATAGTTAAGATCCATCGGTATACCACGGCTCTGCCAGGTAAAGAGATCGGGTGGTAAGCGCAAACTCACATTGATTGGAGGAGGCGTTCGACCTTCCACTTGCAACATGCTTTTTTGTTCGACTAATTCAGATAATGCAACGGGACGAGCCGTACTCACCCAGTTTGGCGCATCGTACGGGACTCGTGGTTTGATTTGTTTGACTTCATTAATCTTCGCGATTGGCCCAGTAAGAAGTTGGTTTCCCAACGCCAAACCTTGCACCGCAACGTTAAGATCCTTACTGTCACGGCCTATCACTAGAAGAAGCTTCACGTACGGGTCAGTTGGGTGAGTGATGACTTGAAGACGAGGCCCATCCGTGTCTGGAAAATCTCTCAGAAACTCAGGTTTGTTGTCATTAGTAACAAAGACAATGGCGTTGCGCTTAGGTAACGTGTCGACACTAAAAGGGAATTGAGCGCCACGCCAACCCGCAAGAGCACCAAAGTAAGAGCTCAAGACACCGGCAGCTTTGACATCATCCAGATCGTATTTGCCGCCCATAACGACAGGCAGATTTAACTGGCTGAAATCACGGACATCAAAAAACGGCGCTGGCAACAAGCTCAAGTCACTTTCCAGCATTGTCTTTTGGGCGAACATTTCAATTCGACTGCTTTGGCTGATCTCAGCCCAAATGCTCGAGTCATTTGGATTGGCACACTCTTTCTGAGTATTCCCAATCAACTCAAAGCGAATTTGGTTGTAGTTACTGAAGTAACGAGTATCCAGCGGCATCGATAAGCTCAATTTTTTACCTTGCTGACCATCGACGATTGACGCCACTCCCATAAGCTCATTGTTCAAATACACTTTGACGTGAGAAACCAAAGAGAGCAACGCTGGTGAAGGTGTGATGTCAAAGTACAACGTGGCTTTAGACACCACCTCATCGAGTCGCGAACCGAAACCAATATAAGCACTGGCCTCACTACCTTGAATAGCAATTGAACCACTGTAACCCAATTGACTAAATGGAATGACACGCTTAAATACGGTCGAATTTTCAGCATCTTGCTGTGCCAAAGGCGTTGGTTGTTGCTGACTTACTTCTTGTGCCGCGAGACTGCCCGACATACACATGAGAGTGATAGCCGTCGTCAACGCCGTTAGTTTTTTATTATTTAGCATGACTTGAGGTCCTGATTGGGACATAACGAGGTCTTAGTGACCAAATAAATTCGATACAAAATAAAAGTGCATCCACACTGGCCTGAACAAACTTAGGACAATGTTGCAGCAAGCGTTTGTATCCATTAAAGCCGACTTGCAGTACAGCCTGCATACTCGATAGAGGCTTATCTGATTGATAACCTTGTTGCCATTTCGCCCACGTATCTGCACGTGCAAATGTACATTGGACGTATTGGATTTGTTGTTGATGAGACAATTCGTTGAGTTGTAAACCAAATATCCCCTTATGAGCATAGGCAACCGTCATCGGGAACACGAATTCTTGACCACCGCGATTGAGGATCACTTCTAAGGTTTGGCCAAGTAGGTACGCACAGGTTGGTTCATCGACTCCGTCTATTTCAATGCGCACGCCACCCAAAGAGAAATCCTTCATCTGCGCTTGAATCAAGTGTCCTGAGTGAAGCCTTACCGCGACAGGAGTCGCTACCTCTACTCGGTGATCTTTTCGCACTTGTTTGGCTTCTACCGCAACGGCGACAGCAGCACCTAAAATCAACAAGTTGTACATCGTCCAAACGAGGTTCACGATAACTGTACCGATTTCGTCTTGAGGCCCCCACCCCATTCGGTAAATCCCTACAGCAAAGCCCAGAATGTTGAGTGCAACCAAAACCAAATATGGTCGGGAGATCACCCAATCGTAGTGAGATTTTTCAACCAAACCGCCTTTTGCCGTTACGTTGAATGTCCCTTTATGGGGTGCAAACAAAGCCACCGTTGTTGGCCTTGCGATATACCAAGCAAGCACGGTTTCGTATACCTCACCCCAGAACGAATAACGGTAGTCACCCTGCATACGAGAGTTGGTCATGCTCGCGTGGATCATATGGGGCAATACGTACAAAATGATCGCCAGCGCTGGCGCATAAATCACGTAGGAATGCAGCAACAAATAAGCCAATGGTGCGATCAGGAATACAATCCTTGGGATACCAGATAGAAAGTGCAGCATGGCATTGACGTAACAAAGCCGTTGAGAGAGCTTAAGCCCCTTTCCAGTCAATGGATTATCTACCCTAAATATCTGCGCCATCCCGCGAGCCCAACGAATGCGTTGCCCAACATGTGCAGACAATGTTTCTGTCGCCAAACCAGCAGAAATCGGCTGCTTAAGATATGCAGAACGATAGCCTAAACGGTGCATGCGCAGAGACGTGTGCGCATCTTCCGTCACGGTTTCGACTGCAATACCACCGACTTCCTCTAAAGGCTCTCGACGTAAAATAGCGCACGAGCCACAGAAGAAAGTCGCATCCCATAAGTCGTTACCATCTTGAATCAGGCCGTAAAACAAGTTGCCTTCGTTTGGCACGTTACGAAAGTTCGATAAGTTACGCTCAAAAGGATCCGGTGAGAAAAAATGGTGCGGCGTCTGAATAAGCGCCAACTTTGGATCTTTCAGGAACATCCCCATTGTGAGCTGAAAAAATGCTCGTGTAGGAATATGGTCACAGTCAAAAATCGCAACAAACTCACCGCTGGTCTGCTTCAACGCATAGTTAATGTTACCGGCTTTCGCATGTTCATTCGTTGGGCGGCGGATGTAGTTCACCCCTACACTTTTGGCGAAATCTCGGAAGCTATCACGCTTGCCGTCATCCAGAATGTGGATGTTGAGTTTGTCTTTCGGCCAATCGACACCTAACGAGGCATAAACCGTCGCTTTCACGACATCAAGATCTTCGTTGTAAGTAGGGATCATCAAGTCAATAGTTGGCCAAGTTGACTGATCCGGTGGCATCGATACTGGTTTGCGATTCAATGGCCAGATATTTTGGAAATAGCCAAGCATCAGCACAATCCAAGAATACGTCTCAGCTAGAAGTAAAACGCCCCCTAGAAACAAAGCAACAGGATCGTCCCAGTTCAGGGTAGACGAATAACGCCACCACAAGTATCGACATGAGGCCGTAACCGACAAGATGATCAAAAGCATGGTAGGAAAACGACCCGGCATGCGACGAACCATCATCGCTAATGCCCAGAGTAACAACACAAAGACAGTCTGAGCCTGATAACCAAATGGCACCGTAAAACACAGCAAAGCGATTAACACCACGAAAAACAGCAAGGTGTAGTTCAACGCCATCGCTGACTTACTTGCTTTAATACGCTCTCGAACTTGTGGATCTTTGATGTTGTTCGCTGTCTGTTCTAACCAGCGGACGCTTTTTGCAACCAATTCAAATGGCAAGTAGAACGCATTGCGAATTTGTTCGGCTAAAGTCATCGCTAAGCTGCTGGTTTTTTTGGACCATGCTGTATTTACGTTTTGCTTGAAGCAAAGCAACCACACGCTTTGGATAATAAAACGTACAGGATCAAACCATCTTGGCGCAGCAAAATTAACGTTTGGATAGTAAACCAAAGGCAGTTTCCATGAGGGAACACCCGAAATAGCCGGCTTTAAAAATACAAAACTCAATGAAAACCAAAAAGACAAAGCACACTCACCAACCCAGTTTGTTTTGCAATTCCAGGCTTGCTCGTAAGCGTTCTTCTGCAGTCTGAATTGGTCCACTACCCAACGTTGGAAAATCAGATTAAGACTTCGCATAAATTAGCTTTGGTCCTGAGCGCTTGATAACGCTGATACACACCAAAAAGCAAAAGACTGAAAATCTTTTGCGGCTTGGCTCGATGGCGAATAGTGTTGAACGGTCGTCAGGTTTGCCACACATTCAAGCAATGCCGTATCTCGATGAATCGAAACAGGAATCAAGGATTCGCTAAGTTCCTTTTTCAGCACCAACATGAAATCACGACCAATTTCGGTTTCTGGCTGATACTTATTCACCAAAAAACGTAATTTGTCAGAGCGAAGCAATCTCGATAGCTCTTCATGTTGTAGCCAAGATTGAAGAGTGAGATAACTCAGGGCGTCTGCCGTTACCACCACCACAATCATATCCATTGAGTCGACAAAAGATCGCACTTCAGGATCAGTAAGCTCTGCTAAGTCGGCGTGAAAAAGCAGCCACTGCTCACCACGGTTTTCGCTCACTTGCAACGTCATTTCACCTAGCATTGACAGGTAGTGAGAACGCTCGTTAAAAAACGCTTTTAACTGCTCAGAATTCAGATGGCCAAACGGTAAAAAAAGTGCACCTTGTGGGCTTTCATAACCAGCCTGGGTCCAAGGTTTATCTGAAAGAAGTTGTTTCGCCCAGCCATCTTTCTCTTCCTGCGGCAAGCCAAGATGAGTTTGCAGTAAACTGTTAGGCACCACCTCAATGGCCAGTACCTGTTTGTTTATCTTAACTAATGCTTGTGCCAAGTTCGCAGCGACGGTCGTTGAGCCACAACCACCTTTTAAACTAACAAAAAGAAGGCGTTTCATATCGCTTCAGTCTCTAAACCTGTCTGCTTAATACGCACTTGAAACAGAGCATTACGAGCACCGTTGGCTTGAAAGACCAACCACTTATTTTTAGCTTGCACGTAAGACTCGTTTTCTGTTGTTTCAATATACTTATGTTGAGTTAAGTTATAAGAAGAGTAGATCGAATTAATATCTTTTGCAGACTCAGTCACAACATTTTTTTCACAATATAACGGTGTTTAAACTGCGGTAATGGCAATCCCGCCAATTACTCTTTGCAGTATAAATTCCATTGTTAAAAAATTGACGCATCGAACTATGCGTCTCATATTTACAGAATGCTAATGAATGTGAACAGGGCTGTTTATTAGTTCACATAATTAATAAATCCCTAAATGATGTTTGACTTCAGAAACAGGGGTTATGAAGGTGAATTGTAATTATCCATTTACGACATATAAGTGAAATAAATAATTTACAGCAAAATCATAGGCTTGAAAATTATTGAATTTAAACTTATAAACATCATATGAAGCAATGCTATAACTATTTTAATTTTTGATCAATTTCGTTTAATATCTTGGCGTCATTTTCTTGTCGCCAAGAAAAGTTAACATTGTAACGATTAGCATACAGCGGATTGTAAGCCACAACGCACAATGACAGTAAACTATTGAATATAAGGCCTTTTGATGTCAGCAATCTCCGGGTTATCCGCTATTACTTCTGAAAAAGAGATAAGTTCTGTTTATGTAAACTTGTTTACACATAAGCAAATGGTCATTGATTATTTGTTCAGTACGCTACCAGAAAATAACAACACTTCACTTACAAGCTTTACAGACAAGGAAACTTTTTTGTCTGCATTGAATGATGAAGCCTTATGCAAATTCAATGAGTTATCCACACTCCATATTGAACAGTGTTTCTTTCTTAGCAACAAATTCACAAATAAAGCGCCGAACGCTATAAATCTTGTGAAAGACATTCGCCAAACAAATATAAAGAAACTCTCCACATATATATTAGTAGTTCCAGATTCACTACTATCATCAAGTGATGATTATTTTGTAAGTATTTTCCTACGAAACTTAAATGAACTAGCAAATAATAAAAAACTCACTATTAGTGTTTGTATATATGGGCATCTGACGACTTCAATATTAAAACCCATTCTTATTTCTCATAATAGATACATCGCCGGTTTGGCGACCATGACATCATTAGATGATGCTCGCTACTGCTATCTTGTGGATTTTTGGTCCAATAAACACGGTGTAATTTCCCAAGACGAATACCTTCTCTCTAACACTAAAGATAAGAAGCTAAAAGCAACGTCTTACGAAACGCATCAGCCTCGTGCCATACAGGAAGACAAATCGGATAGTGATAGAATATATATCAGCAGAGGAGCCTTCAGAGAAAGCGAGAAAGCCCCAAAAGGGATGAGTATGGCTGAGAGTAATCAAGAGCTCATAGCGATGTTAAACAACCCTCGCTCTTCAACTATTGTTTTCAGCTGTGATAACCAAAGCGAAGTTCAACAGATCGCGTTAGATTGCTACCGTTTAAGGTCCGCGTATGGCCGTCAGCTAAAGATTATTGTCAGGGAGACCCAACAATGTCTGAGATATGCAGATGAAAAGTTCTTACTTCGCTCGGGGGCAAACTTCATTTCTCACGCGCAAATCCCCCCAATGCGCTTTATGACTCAGGTTGAAGCAATTCAAGGCCAGATGCTTACGCGTCCAATTCCTGACAGTTTAGAGGCGCTCTTAAAGTATGACCTTAAGTTTGGTAGCAAAGGCTACTTACAAAACCAGGACTTTAGCCAATACTGTATTGACGTCATTTCCCACTCAACACACTCAAATGTGAACTTTGCGCTTATCAAGCTGAACTTATTACCAGGCATGACGGCAGAGGAATGTTTACGTCTTTGCCATATTCGAAGAGATGGCGACGTTGTGACAGCCTGCAACAAAGCTCTGTATGTCTTGTTCAGTGCTATTCGACATAGCGATATTGACATTGCACTCAACAATATATTTGAGTTCCCAGTGAGAGACTTATTTCACTCAACTCACACGTTTGATACTCAATTAGATATCGAAACAGAGTTAAAATTCATCGTTCAAGATGAAGCCGTCATATCCGACGACGTTTCAGCTCTGGCGACAGAGAGGAAAATATTCCATAACACCATTAATTCTATGGTTGATGTTCCTCCTTTGTTTGCTGTGAAAAAAACCATTGAGCTCAAGGAACGTTCATGAATATTAACGATTTTTTACTGACCGTGTGTATCAGTTCAGGTATTGGCCTACTCCTAGGATACTTTCTACGTGACCTAGTAAACGCTACCCGACGCTTTTACCACAAACACTTAAAACGCTCGCGCTATTTTGAGCTAGATACATCAGCCACTAACACCAAGAAGCTTAAGTAATGACATCGCATTCTCATGACTCTACCCCCCTCACTATAGGATTGGGCTGGTGGAACATTTACTTTATCGCAAAAACAGCGCTCTATTTTCAAGGAATCATCGATTTCCATCCAATGGAAAACTTTGCGCTGTTGATCTTCATCCTGCTTCCTATCTCGATGAAAAGCCTAAATGCGGTGCGCCATATCGTTTCATTTGTCGCCGCAGCGTGGCTCTTGCATTACGATTCTTACCTACCTCCTCTAAACCGTCTTTGGGCTCAAGCGGGACAGTTAATGCAGTTTGAATCGAGTTATCTGGTCGAGCTTTTGGGACGATTTTTATCATTCCAAGCAATACTCGGATTGCTCGCTTTGTGTGGTGCGTACTTTATTTTGAGCAAGTTTGTTAGGGTTTCAGTCTTTGTGGTTATTGCGATGGTCTATATAAGTATTCCTATGACGACTGAACCTCAGACAACAGTGGCTGCAGAAGTAGCCCAACAACAGCCAACAACCGAGGTTACTGCTAGCAAACAACCTCAAATAACGGAAATTAATGATGCCAGTCTCAACACGTTAACTGCAGATTTCTTTTCTAAAGAAGCTTCCCGACATGTGACATTCGATACCAACAGCGCAATGGATGCTCCTTTTGATTTGCTGTTCTTGAGTATTTGTTCGGTCGCGTGGGATGACATCGAAATTGCAGGACTGGCTGATCATCCTCTGTTCAAAGAGTTTGACATCATGTTCGACAATTTTAGCTCCGCTACGTCATACAGTGGGCCTGCTGTCATTCGTCTGCTACGAGCCAATTGTGGTCAACAAGAACACAGTCAACTGTTCCAGCCAGCACCATCAAAGCAGTGCTACTTGTTCGAAAGTTTGAAAGAACTAGGCTTCACAGAAAATTTACTGATGAACCACAATGGTGTCTTTGATAGCTTCCTTGAATTGATCAAAAAAGACGGCGACTTACAAGGGGCTCTTATGTCTCAAGAAGGCTTAACTCCTTACCAAAAATCTTTTGATGGCTCTTCGATCTTCCGCGATAAGCAAGTATTGGATAACTGGTGGCAGCAAAGACTTAACAGTAGTGACGACAAAGTCGTGGCACTCTACAACTCAATTTCACTACATGATGGCAACAGGATCATCAATACGAACTCAAGCACATCTATTGCTAGCTACAAAATGCGCCTTAAGAATTTGCTTGATGACCTCCACGCGTTCTTTAAAACCTTAGAGTCCTCAAAACGCAACATCGTTGTCGCTTTGGTACCAGAACATGGTGGTGGTATGCGAGGAGACCGCATGCAAATTTCAGGTATGCGAGAAATTCCTGCACCGACAATCATTCATACACCGGTAGGAATTAAAATCTTCGGAGAAGGAATTCAGCGTCAGGGCGACACCGAACACGTAAGCGAGCCATCTAGCTATCTGGCATTGTCGCAGCTCGTTTCGAATATCCTGGATAAAAACATTTATCAAAGTAAGACGTTTAGCCCTTCAATATTGACAGAGAACCTACCAGAAACACGAATTGTCGCGCAGAACTCAGGCTCTACTGTGATTGAAGTACAAGGGAAGTATTATGTTTCTCTTGATGGTTCAAGTTGGATTGAATACCCCGCGAAATAGCGAGAGTAAAACCATGCAATGACAAAGGCCGGTGTTTCCGGCCTTTGTCATATAAAAAACCAATAACCTCTCAAAGGTCTCAGAACTTCAATTGTCTATTGTCTATAAATAGGTAAAAATGGATCGAACATTATGCACTTAAGGGAATAACTCATGCCAATTGATTCACTGATCACCATCGGTATTTTCGTCGTTCTTGCTGTCGTTATCTTATCTTCAGCCATTAAAACGGTTCCGCAAGGAAACAACTGGACAGTTGAACGCTTCGGACGCTACACCCACACATTAAAGCCGGGTTTAAACTTGATCATTCCATTCGTTGATAAAGTTGGTCAAAAAGTAAATATGATGGAGCGCGTTCTCGATATTCCTGCGCAAGAGGTCATTTCAAAAGATAACGCTAACGTGGTTATTGACGCTGTCGGATTTGTTCAAGTGATCGATGCTGCCAAAGCGGCTTATGAAGTCAACGACTTAGAACACGCTATTAGAAACTTGACCCTTACCAACATTCGTACCGTTTTAGGTTCAATGGAACTGGACGAAATGCTGAGCCAACGCGACATGATCAACTCTAAGCTGTTGGCGATTGTTGACCAAGCAACAAACCCTTGGGGCGTAAAAGTCACACGAATTGAGATTAAAGATGTCCAGCCACCAGCCGATCTGACCGCTGCAATGAATGCGCAAATGAAAGCCGAGCGTAATAAGCGTGCGGAAATTCTTGAAGCAGAAGGGGTTCGCCAAGCTGAGATATTAAAGGCCGAAGGTCATAAACAATCAGAGATATTAAAAGCTGAAGGCGAAAAGCAGTCTGCTATTCTCCATGCAGAAGCACGTGAGCGTGCCGCACAAGCAGAAGCAAAAGCGACTTACATGGTTTCCGAAGCCATTGCAAAAGGTGACATGCAAGCCGTCAATTACTTCATTGCACAGGGTTATACCGAAGCGATCAAGAGCATTGGTCAAGCCGAAAATGGTAAAATCATTATGCTTCCATTAGAAGCAACCGGACTAATGGGCTCGGTTGCAGGGATAGCAGAAATGTTTAAACAGCAAGATAAAGAATAATTTATGGACTTTTTTAGTTTGTTGGAAGGTATCTCTTTCTGGCATTGGCTAGCGTTTGGCTTTGCTCTTTTAGCAGTTGAGCTACTTGGTACCGCAGGGTATTTTCTCTGGCTCGGGATGTCTGCACTTATCGTTGGAGCAATCATGACCGTTTTGCCAATGAGCTGGCAATTGCAATGGCTTTGCTTTGCAAGCTTCAGCTTAATCACCACCTGGCTTTGGTGGCGACGACAATGGTCTAAAGACAAGCAAGAAGACCAAGAAAGAGATCTGAACCAAAAGTACAAGCAGTTAATTGGGCGTACTCTTATCCTTGAAGAAGACTTTTCCGTCGGACTCAATCGCATCAAGGTAGCCGATACCACATGGTCCGCACAATCGGATCAAGCACTTCCAGCCGGTACCCGCGTAAGAATCACCGATGTGGAAGGTATTATTTTAATCATTGAGCCTGATTCTAATTAATTTATGCCAAAGTAATGGGGTAAATCATGCTCCATTACTTTAATCTAAACAACTGCTTTCATTTCATTACCTTAATTAAAATCGAGAAAAAAATAAGTATTAGTAATATTATTAATACCCTACCTCCCATTTCCTATTATTTAATTATTCAACACACGACAATCAATAAGATAGAAATATATCTAGGTAAATTATCGATCTAAATTTATTTTAAAAAATAAAGCTTTATTGAATTATTTTTTGATCTTTTTATCCCCGGATACATACTTAACGCATAAGCATTTAAGTTGAGTGCTTTTTATTTGGTAAGTAAGAGGATGTACTATGAATAAGCTTCTCTTTTTGATGTTGTGCGGTATTTTTTCTTTTTCTTCCTTTGCCCACAACAACGGAAACGGCGGTACAACTAATTTGGGACCTATAGTCGAATGTAAGATGCCAAGTGGCGACGTTACGAATATTCCAAGTGAAATGTGTCGATTTAGAGGTGGAGAATGGGAATAGTAAAGAAGTAAGAGCTTAGTTTGATATAAGAGCCCTATTCAACCTTGCCTTTCTGCGTAGTCACGGTTTATATCAGTACGTAGATATTTAAAGTTTATATTAAGGTGATTATTATGAGATTTTTATCTGGTCTATTAGTAATATCTTTTGCCATAATTCCGTTAACCACTCATGCTAATGGTGCATCCGGTGGTCGTACGTTAGGCCCAGAGATAAAGTGTGAGTTGCCAAACGGTAATGTACATATGTTGCCACCGTTATATTGCAAAATATACGACGGCCGAGAAGTGAAATAGAAAAGGAGCCTAGCGGCTCCTTTTATTATCTCATTAAGTATTAGTGGAAGCTGTAAGGGATAAGAACTTGTAGACGTAAGTCTGTTTCATCCGCATCGCCAGCACCTGCGTACTCATCACGTTCTAGGATTGTACCGTGTAAACGAATGGTAGAACCTTTAAGCGCGCCACTTTGTAGTGAGTAAGATACTGTTGCGTTAACTGCGTATTCGCTTTCGTAATCCCAGTCACCTGATGCTCCGCTTGCTGCAGAGTCAGCGCCAGTACCGTAACCAAAGCCTAGGTAGTAGTTCCAGCCGTTACCTTGATTGTAAGATAGACGGTTGTACCATGCTAGCTCACCCGCTTTGTTCCAGTCAGATAGCGCATCCCACCACTGAGACCAAGTACCATTGTTCATACCATATGTATGAATAGTACGAGGAACGAAGTCCGCACGGTTATCTGTGTCTGTGTAGCGCAACTCAGACATCCAAGCTAGCTTACCGAAAGATTGATTCAAAGATAGACCAGTGTGGAAACCTAGACCATCGTATTTCACATCATCGTCAACACCGTAGAAATCAAATGCTAGAGTTGTACGGTCACTAACAGTGTACTTCAAGTAAGCCTTGTAAGAAGTGTTGTCAGTTTCGTTGTGGTAGCTAGTTACTTGACCTGCCCCCCAGTCAACACCATTTGCATATTTAACGCCAGTAGCTTGACCCAAACCAAGTTGCATAAACAAGCTGTCAGTTAGGTTACCGTTTAGGCCTAGAGAGTGTAGGTAGCTCCATGACGTGTCAGACCAAAGCGCTGGTGCGTAATCATCTTCGTGAAGCAGCCAAGGTGCTGTAAATTGGTCTGCGCCAAAGTAGCTTAGGTTGAAATCACCAAGTTTAGCGTTCAGTTCGAAACCACGGTAAGTACCAGGTACAAAGCTCCAAACGTTACCGATTGTACCGTTACCACCAGACTGTAACATACCGAAACGAGCATTAAAGTTTTCGTTTGCTTTGAATTTCAGCGCTGCTTTGTAAACTTTAAGCTGCTGACCATCACCTGCACCCCAGTCTAGGTTGTTACAAGTTGAGATTTCGTTACATAGGTAGCCTTCGTTTGAATTGTAAAGACTATCGTTGTAAAGATCGCCAGAGTAGTAAGCCGCAACATCTGCGCCCACCCAACCATCGTGGTAGCCAGAAGTGAAGTCTAAAATTGCGTTGTAAGAAGAGTAGTTTAGACGACTCCAACGGTCACCATTTTCACCGCCGGGCTTACCTGTTGTACGAGTTCGTGAACGAGTATCAACTATGAATAATGCATTTAGACTTGAGTCTTGCATAAATTCGTTCACTTTCTCTACGTACTCGCCACCTGCTGCACTTTCAGTAGACGCTGTAGCTGGAGCGACAGCAACAACACCAAACATTGCTGCGGTTAACGCTGAAACCTTAAAAAATTTGTCCATGGAAAAACTCCTAAAAATGGATATAGCTGTATTTTTCTATCTCACCTTTAGTTGGCCGCCGAAGGAGAGAAGTAAATTCCTGATCAAACCTCATTATTTCTAATTTGGCTTTTTTTAGTTCCTGCATACACACCGTGTATCCACGTGATTAAGACTAACTTCGCAGCTAAAAACATCCAAATGGAACTTATTTTTTTTCTAAAAAAATATGAGCCACTCCAAAGTTCCATATAACTTATTGATCCAGATCTTATTTTTAACAACATCAACATAACACAACAAATTATTATTTAAAATCAAACATTTAAATTGAACTTAAAAGTATCAACTTGAAGTCACTCGCAGACTAAAAAAGCCAAAAAAACCAATAACCCAAGGTTCGATCTTGATCACTGAAAAGAACAAAGGCATCAATTACTCAATAAAAAAACACTTAATTATGAACAAGAAAAAGCCCCGCATGCTTAGCATACGGGGCTTTTAGTTATTTTTTAGCTTTTTTGAGAAGACTTAATTCATCAGTTCGAGTAAGTCTTGTTCTGTTTTAATTTCGATACCCAGTTCTTGTGCCTTTGCGAGCTTCGAACCTGCATTTTCACCAGCAAACAAAATATCGGTTTTCTTAGAAACACTACCCGTCACTTTAGCCCCCAGTGCTTGGAGGGCTTCTTTGGCTTCTGTACGCCCCAGTTGAGAAAGTGTTCCCGTTAATACTACTGTTTTACCTTCTAATGGTAATTCCCCCACCTGCTCAGTAGTATTAATCTCTGGCCAATGAATTCCTTGTTCAAGCAAATCTTTAACCACCGCTTGGTTCTGTTCTTCACTAAAGAAAGTCGTAATATGTTGAGCAACCACAGCACCGATGTCTTGCACTTCAATCAACTGCTCTTCGGTAGCATTTTGGATCGCTCCCAACGTTTTAAAGTGCATTGCTAAGTTTGCTGCGGTTGCCTCGCCAACTTCACGGATCCCCAGTGAATACAAAAACCGAGGTAAAGTTGTTTCTTTGGATTTTTCTAACGCATTCACAATATTCTGCGCAGACTTTGGCCCCATGCGATCTAGTACGGTTAAAATCCCCGCTGATAACTTAAATAAGTCAGCAGGAGTTTTCACCATCTCACGATCAACAAGCTGCTCGATCACTTTATCGCCTAAACCGTCAACGTCTAACGCTTTACGAGAAACAAAGTGTTTTAGCGCTTGTTTGCGTTGGGCTTGGCAAACTAAGCCCCCCATACAACGTGTTACCGCTTCTCCTTCGATCCGCTCAACATGCGAACCACAAACAGGACACTGAGTTGGGAAAACAATATCTCGTGCTGTTTCTGGTCGACGCTCTTTGATGACAGATACGACTTGGGGAATAACATCGCCAGCACGGCGGATCACAACGTGATCACCAATCTTGACCTGCAGACGTTCTATCTCATCTGCGTTATGAAGCGTCGCATTACTTACCGTTACACCACCAACAAATACAGGCTCTAGTTTAGCAACAGGTGTAATCGCACCAGTGCGACCGACTTGGAACTCCACTTCATTCAGTGTCGTCATTTCTTCCTGAGCTGGGAATTTGTAGGCAATCGCCCAACGTGGAGCGCGAGCAACAAACCCCAGACGCTCTTGCACGGCAATATCGTCAATTTTAATAACGACACCATCGATCTCATAAGGGAGGGCATCACGACGCTGCAATATATCTTGGTAGTAAGCTTTTACATCCGCCAAGCTTTCAACTCGCTTAGTTTCCGGACACATTGGCAGCCCCCAAGATTTGATTTGCAAAAAGCGTTCGTAATGACTTGCTGCCAATTCTGCGCCTTGCACCACGCCTACACTGTATGCATAGAAGCTAAGCGGACGAGAAGCCGTAATACGTGAATCCAATTGTCGTAAGCTACCTGCCGCGGCGTTACGTGGATTAACAAAGATTTTCTCGCCTTTCTTCCTTGCTAATTCATTGAGCTTTTCAAACCCAGCTTTCGGCATAAAGACTTCACCACGAACTTCAAGACGATTTGGCCAGTCATTACCCCTGAGTTTTAAAGGAATGGCTTTAATCGTACGCACATTCTCTGTGATGTTTTCACCCGTAGTACCATCGCCTCGAGTGGCCGCCTGAACTAACACGCCATTCTCATATAACAAACTTACGGCGAGTCCATCCAATTTAGGCTCACAACAGTATTCTTTCACACTCTGGCTTCCCACGCGCTCTTGCGCGCGCTTGTGGAAACTATCAAGTTCACTATCATCAAACGCGTTATCAAGCGAAAGCATCGGTACTTCATGTGTCACTTGGCTAAACGCAGAGAGAGGTTGTCCACCGACACGTTGGCTTGGCGAGTCTACGGTTATTAAGTCAGGGTTCTCAGCTTCAATATCCAGTAACTCTCGCATTAAACGGTCGTACTCGGCATCAGGGATCTCTGGGTTATCTTCCACGTAGTAACGCACAGCGTGGTAATGCAACGACTCTTTTAGTTCTTCTAGTCGCTGAAGTACTGATTCAGACATAGTAAAGCCCCGTGTATTTTCAATCGGTGAGGTTGGGAAATTCAAGAAAAAGGGCTCCATCCGGAGCCCTATTATTATTTGCTGTTAAGATTATGCGTTAGCGGCATTAAACTCAACTATTTGACGTCGATAAGATGCTAAACGATCTGGCGTCATTAAGTTGCGCTGGTCATCAAGTACGTTACCACCTAAATCATCAGCAATTTGCTGCGCAGTTCGGAGCATTAAGTTGAAGTTCTGTTCAGCCTCGCCATAACAAGGCAATGTCATGAAGAATGAAATACCCTTCGTTGTAAACTCAGCAGGATCAGCATGCTCAAACGTACCAGGGTGCATCATATTAGCGACGCTAAACAGCACTTTGCCGTTACCGGACAAGTCGACATGACGGTGGAAAATATCCATCTCGCCATAAATTAGACCGTTTTGTTGCATACTTTCAAATAAAGCAGTACCAACAAATGGCTCTTCACCAGCACAGTGCACATTCAATACAATCACTTGCATTTCAGGTTCTGGCTTTGGCTCTTCCTTAGGCTCTGCAACGACAGGCTCACTAACCGTTTCGACTTGCTGTTCTTTCTCCGTAATATCAAACGCGGCGGGAATAGCGTCTTCTTCCACAGCGGGCTGGAATGGCTCTTCAGCTACTGTTGCTTGAACAACAGGCTCAACGTCCTCTTCTTTATCTTTTTCTGCAACAAATGAAGGGATGTCATCCGGCTCCTGCTGCGTCTGTTTGACTTCAGATGGACCACCGAATAACGGGTCAGATTCAAACTTGTTGTCGAAAGAATTCGCCATCCCAAAATCTGGTTCTTTGCGATCTTTGCGAATGATCTCAAAGTCATCTTCAGGAGCGGGAACGAAGTCTCGTTCTTTCTCAACAAGATCATTTTTGTCTTCTTGGTCAACATCCAGCTTACCAAGTGGCTTGTTACCAAACTTTGCTTTGCCTTCTTTTTTACTGCTCCATAAACCATGAAACAGTAATGCCGCGATGGCTAATGCGCCAACAACAATGAGTACGAATCGCAATTCCTGCATTATTTACTCTCAATATACTTGTTTTTACTACTCGCAGTTCCTTGAGCAGCAACCCAAGTGCAATAAATCTGAATGATACGTTTACTTTACCAAAACTATATGTAGATTTAGAACAACTTAATGCAAGAAGTTCCGTTTTTTGTTGTGATTCTTGCCACGATTCCACTTAACAAGACGTCATTTGTCAGGGCATTGAAAGAAAAGTCCTCACAGGTACAATGAGTTTTCATTTACACGAAGCCAAAATAGACATGAAGCAAAACAATCAGCAGAGAACCGGGTTCGGTTATTTTCTATACGGGATACAATTGGCACTTGCCCCTAAAATCAGGCGCTTTGTCATCTTACCTCTACTTGCAAATATCTTGCTTGTAGGTGGTGCCATCTTCTATCTATTTTCAAACCTTAATATATGGATAGAAGGCTGGATTGGGCAGCTGCCTGAGTTTTTATCCTGGTTAACTTACATTCTTTGGCCTTTACTCGCTCTGACGATACTCGCTACCTTCTCCTATTTTTTCAGCACGCTCGCGAACTTTATCGCCGCGCCATTCAATGGCCTCTTGGCTGAAAAAGTGGAAGAGTACTTAACGGGACAAAAAGTAAATGATGATGGTTTCACTGCCGTCCTGAAAGATGTTCCTCGCGTTTTAGCTCGTGAGTGGAGAAAGCTCCTTTACATTTTACCTAAAGCAATAGGCCTATTCCTATTATTGCTCATCCCTGCCCTTGGACAAACAGTAGGCCCATTTTTATGGTTTATCTTTACCGCCTGGATGCTCGCGATTCAATATTGTGACTACCCGTTTGATAACCATAAAATCCCATTTAACGACATGCGTTACAAATTGAAACAAAAGCAAGGTAAGGCCTATGGCTTTGGGGTATTGGTGTCTGTGTTTACGACGATCCCAATTTTGAACCTCATTGTCATGCCTGTAGCAATATGTGGTGCAACCGCTATGTGGGTCGCGGAGTTTAAGCACCAACGATAGTCGATTAGAGATTAAGGAAAGGGATCAGCGCCAGCTTTTCCCTTTTCTTTTATCAAGTTCTGGGCCAACCTAATAAGATATAACTTTTTAATCCTTTTCCCTTTTTTTCATACCGCATATTCTTCTATCCATATTCACACAACGTGTAATGAAGGAACATCACTATGAGCAAAATCTACGAAGATAACTCTCTTACTATTGGTAATACACCTCTCGTTCGTCTAAACAAAGTAAGTAAAGGCAAAGTTCTCGCAAAAATTGAAGCGCGTAACCCTAGCTTCAGTGTTAAGTGCCGTATCGGTGCAAACATGATTTGGGAAGCAGAGAAAGCGGGCCTTCTTAAGCCAGGTGTAGAGCTTGTAGAACCTACCAGTGGTAACACTGGTGTTGCTCTAGCATTCGTAGCGGCTGCTCGCGGTTACAAGCTAACATTGACCATGCCTGAATCAATGAGCCTAGAACGCCGTAAGCTACTAAAAGCACTAGGCGCGAACCTTGAGCTGACTGAAGCGGCGAAAGGCATGAAAGGGGCGATTGCTAAAGCAGAAGAAATCGTAGCAAGCAACCCTGAGAAGTACCTACTTCTTCAACAATTTGACAACCCAGCGAACCCAGAAATCCACGAAAAGACTACGGGCCCTGAGATTTGGGAAGCGACAGACGGTGAAATCGACGTATTCGTTGCTGGTGTTGGTACGGGCGGTACTATTACAGGTACTAGCCGTTACATCAAAGGTGAAAAAGGCAAAGCCATCACTTCTGTTGCAGTTGAGCCAGCAGAGTCTCCGGTTATTGCACAAGCACTTGCTGGCGAAGAAATCCAGCCTGCCCCACACAAAATTCAAGGTATCGGTGCTGGTTTCATCCCTGGTAACCTCGATTTAGACATTATTGACCGTGTTGAGCAAGTTACCTCAGAAGAAGCGATTGAGATGGCTCGTCGCCTAATGGAAGAGGAAGGTATCCTAGCTGGTATCTCATCTGGCGCAGCGGTTGTTGCAGCGAACCGACTTGCGGAACTACCTGAATTTGAAGGAAAAACAATTGTAACCGTCTTGCCAAGTTCCGGTGAGCGTTACCTAAGTACAGCACTCTTTGCAGGTATCTTTACCGAAAAAGAGAACCAACAATAATATGTGTTCAAATCAATTTTTAGTTTAAAAAAGCCCCGTTTAGGGGCTTTTTTGTTGATCCCTGCCCTACCTTTGGTAATATCAGGGTGTTTTATTTCTAGCTTCAAAATAAAGAAGCAGAACACAAAAAGGTTTCAAAGTGATTACGCACGCAAACAGTTGCGTAGTTACCAAACTTTTGACTAGTATCAGAACTGACGCGCTTTGAACTCTTCCCGTGCTAGCGCACAAGATGTAAAGCAGTTAAGCTAAAATCTGGTCACAAACTAACAAAAAAATACATTTATTGGGGTATATCACATGTACGAGAAGCAAGTAGAAATCACAGCAGAAAACGGCCTTCACACTCGTCCAGCTGCACAGTTTGTTAAAGAAGCAAAAGCATTCGACGCAGACATCACTGTGACTTCTAACGGTAAAAGCGCTAGCGCTAAGAGCCTGTTCAAACTACAAACACTAGGCCTAGTAAAAGGTACTCAAGTTACTATTTCTGCTGAAGGCCCACAAGCTCAGCAAGCAGTTGACCACCTAGTTGCTCTAATGGACCAACTACACTAATCCGGTCTCCTACTCCAGAAGCCATTTTGTGAAAGCAAAATGGCTTCGTTGGAAATAGGCTCAAAACTAAGCTAAAACTATTCGTTAGCGCACCCATTATTCTCCCGTTTTATAAAGTTGACCAAACTTAAGGTAAGGCTATGATTTCAGGCATCCTAGCATCTCCTGGTATTGCAATCGGTAAAGCACTACTACTTCAAGAAGATGAAATTGTCCTAAACACAAACACTATTTCTGACGATCAAGTAGAAGCTGAAGTTCAGCGTTTCTTTGACGCTCGTAACAAATCTGCAGCTCAGCTAGAAACTATCAAGCAAAAAGCGCTTGAAACGTTTGGCGAAGAAAAAGAAGCGATCTTTGAAGGTCACATCATGCTTCTTGAAGACGAAGAGCTAGAAGAGGAAATCCTAGCACTTATCAAAAACGACAAGATGACTGCTGATCACGCTATCCACTCAGTGATCGAAGAGCAAGCATGTGCTCTTGAGTCTCTAGACGACGAATACTTAAAAGAGCGTGCAACTGACATCCGCGATATCGGTTCTCGTTTTGTTAAGAACGCACTAGGCATCAACATTGTTTCGCTTAGTGATATCAACGAAGAAGTAATTCTTGTTGCTTACGACCTAACGCCATCTGAAACTGCGCAAATTAACCTAGACTACGTGCTTGGTTTTGCTTGTGATATCGGCGGTCGTACATCTCACACTTCAATCATGGCTCGCTCACTTGAGCTTCCAGCTATCGTTGGTACTAACGACATCACGAAGAAAGTTAAGAATGGCGACATGCTGATTCTTGACGCAATGAACAACAAGATTGTTGTCAACCCATCAGAAGCTGAGCTAGAAGAAGCGAAAGCGGTTAAAGCAGCATTCCTAGCTGAAAAAGAAGAGCTAGCGAAACTGAAAGACCTACACGCAGAAACGACTGACGGTCATCGTGTAGAAGTTTGCGGTAACATCGGTACAGTGAAAGACTGTGACGGTATCCTTCGTAACGGCGGTGAAGGTGTTGGTCTGTACCGTACTGAATTCCTATTTATGGACCGTACTGCGCTACCAACTGAAGAAGAACAGTACCAAGCGTACAAAGAAGTTGCGGAAGCAATGAACGGTCAAGCTGTGATCATCCGTACTATGGATATCGGCGGCGATAAAGATCTCCCATACATGGATCTTCCAAAAGAGATGAACCCATTCCTAGGCTGGCGCGCTGTACGTATCAGTCTAGATCGTCGTGAAATCCTTCGTGATCAGCTACGTGGCATTCTACGTGCTTCTGCACACGGCAAACTGCGTATCATGTTCCCAATGATCATCTCTGTCGAAGAAATCCGTGAGCTTAAGAAAGCCATCGAAGAGTACAAAGAAGAGCTACGCGCTGAAGGCCACGTGTTCGACGAAAACATCGAAATCGGTGTTATGGTTGAAACTCCTGCTGCTGCTGCGATCGCACACCACTTAGCGAAGGAAGTGTCTTTCTTCTCTATCGGTACAAACGACCTAACTCAGTACACGCTAGCGGTTGACCGTGGTAACGAGATGATTTCTCACCTATACAACCCACTATCACCAGCTGTACTTACTGTGATCAAGCAAGTTATCGACGCTTCTCACGCAGAAGGTAAATGGACTGGTATGTGTGGTGAACTTGCAGGTGACGAGCGTGCAACACTTCTACTTCTAGGTATGGGTCTGGACGAGTTCTCAATGAGCGGCATTTCAATCCCTAAAGTGAAGAAAGTAGTTCGTAACTCTAACTTCGCAGAAGTGAAAGCAATGGCTGAAGAAGCCCTTTCTCTACCGACAGCAGAAGAAATCGAAGCCGTGGTAGAAAAGTTTATTGCTGAGAAAGCTCAGTAATCGGTAGTACCAAGTAATTCAATACTTAATGGCCATTAGACGGCGAAAAAAGTCGTCTAATGAGCTATATTGGTATACTATAATTCGACAGAATAAAACCAAACCTTAGGAGCATGACACAATGGGTCTGTTTGACAAACTTAAGAAGCTTGTATCTGATGACAGCGCTGACGCTGGTGCTATCGAAATCATCGCGCCACTTTCTGGTGAGATTGTAAACATCGAAGACGTGCCAGATGTTGTTTTCGCTGAGAAAATCGTTGGTGACGGTATTGCTATCAAGCCAGCAGGCAACAAAATGGTAGCTCCTGTAAACGGTACTATCGGTAAGATCTTCGAAACTAACCATGCGTTCTCTATCGAGTCTGACGACGGTGTTGAGCTTTTCGTTCACTTCGGTATCGACACAGTTGAACTAAAAGGCGAAGGCTTCACGCGTATCGCTGAAGAAGGTCAAACTGTTAAAGCTGGCGACACTGTAATTGAATTCGATCTAGCTCTTCTAGAAGAGAAAGCGAAGTCAACGCTAACTCCAGTTGTTATCTCTAACATGGACGAAATCAAAGAGCTAAACAAGCTTTCTGGTTCTGTAACTGTTGGTGAAACTCCAGTTCTACGTGTAACTAAGTAATTTTTACTTAATCGAACACGAAAAAAACGCTGCCAATGGCAGCGTTTTTTATTATCTGACTTTTTTCTGAGCGATGGGCATCGCTGAAACCCGCTCAGCTAAGTAATCCAAGTGCCGAACTCGGCCTTTGCTTTGCCTGAGCCAATAACGCAGTTGTCGCATCTTGGAGCACTTGAGAACGCACCATTTCCGTAGATTCTCTTGCGAAGTCTGTATCTCTTATTCGACTCTTGGATTCTGTAACACTCCGATTCACAGTATTTAAGTTATCCATCGAGCCGTTTACACGGTTCTGAAAGCTGCCAATTTCACTCCGGTGAGAATCAACATACTTAATCGCTGCATCAATCACCCCAATTGAAAGCTGCGCCTTACCTGCCGTCGACATATCGATGTCATCCATTGTGACTAATTGACCAGCGCTCACATCAAGCTCATCCGCTAAACTCCCATCGAGAACCACACCCTCTGGCGCCTTCATCGTAGAAGCGAAGAATTGCAGTTCGTTGTTTTCCGTTACTGAAGCATTCACTATCGATTGTTGAGCATTGATGTAAGTGGCGACCTGTTCTATACGGTCACCCAATTTGAGTCCAATGGATTCCGTTTGGGTTTGCCCTTTACTGTCTTGGTATTCGACTTTTAGGGTTTGGTTATCTTTAGTGACTCGCCAATCTTTATCGACCGCATCACCAACATAATGCTGCCCTCCCATCTCTGGGATATGGCTACGCATGTTACGTAACGTCAAAGAGATTGAATTAGCGTTCGCGCCAATATGGAAACTTTGTGAACCGTAAGATCCATCAAACAGGTTTTTATCCGCAAATGTTGTCGTGAGCGCGACACGATCAAGCTCATCTTGCAGCGCTACGACCTCATATTGAATACTTTGCCGATCACTTAAGTCATAACTGCCGTTTGCTGCTTGAAGCCCCAGAGAGCGTAAGCGTTGCAATATGTCACTGCTTTCGTGCAATGCTCCCTCCGCTGTTTGAGCAACAGAAAAAGCGTCGTGCGCATTTCTTAAGGCGACATCAAGCCCTCTCGTTTGTACATGGAGAGTATTCGATATCTGTAAACCTGCCGCATCATCGCTCGCCGAGTTGATTCGAAACCCCGAAGTTAGGTTGCGTTGTGACTCAACATTTTGCGCAGCTGCTTGACTCAGGTGTCTCTGCGCCACCATCGCAGAAACATTGGAATTTAAAGAGATCATCTAATCGATATAAATGCCTTATCGAACATAATGTCAGGACACATCTGAATCGTTATAGCCAATAAGCAAAAAGCCAGGGATGAGCCTGGCTTTGGTTTCTTGCTTTGTTAAATTGATTAACCTAGCAGACTTAGCGCTGAGTTAGGCGCTTGTTTCGCTTGCGCAAGGATTGAGCTTGACGCTTGCGATAGA